>WFWZ01000091.1 GCA_015490875.1 Planctomycetaceae bacterium | reverse complement strand
TCGCCGTCCACTATCTGAAGCTGATCGACTTCAGTTTCGGTGGGAAACTCCGGACCGTCACCTGTACGGGACAGCGTGGCATCGTCGGCCCGGCCGATGGCGACACTTGGGACTCCACCCAGTTGCGGCTCGTATACGAATATGACGACGGGCGCCACGCTGCGTTCGACATCCACACTTCGTGGGTGACACCCGACAATTTCCCCGGCTATGTCGAGCAAGAAGTGCAATTCCGCTTCGACAACGGAGTCTGGAACGGCCATAGCCGCAAGCGGGGCGTCGAGTGCACCGTCGAAGGCAAGACGCCGTTCGAACTGAAGATCTCGATGAACAACCACTACAACGGAACATTCGTCGAACCCGATGGACGACGGACGCAGCGGGGATACGGGATCGAAGTGATCGAGCGGTTCGTCCGCGAAGTGGGCTACGTCGAATTCGGCGGTCCCAGTGACGAGCGTCCGCAGCGACTCGAAGAAATCCGCTCCCTCGCCTACAACGATCTTTCTGCTGACCGCCAGGTCGTCGCTGCCGTCCAGGCGATGGAGGCGATCTTGGCACGCCATGCCGCCGGACGGCCTGACAGTGTGGTGCGTGTCAACGACGAACGAGGTGGACTCGTGTTGTACGAACCCGGCCAGGCGACTCCCGAAGTGCTGTACCAACCCGAGGTATGAGGTTCCTCTGATGAGCGATCAGTCCACACGACCCCCGATTCAGCACGAAAACGAAGTGGCTTCCAACGATTGGCGCCGTCGGTGCGCGTCGGTGGAACCCCGTTCGTTGCGCACGTACACGCCGTCGCTGGCCGTGATCGCGCGTGCCGAAGGATGGCATGTCTACACGACCGAAGATCGGCCCCTGGCCGACTTTTCCTCGGGGGTCCTCGTCGCCAACCTCGGACACAACCCGACCGACTGGTGGGATCAGGTGCTCGACTACCTGGGCCTCCAAACAGCCGATGCATCGCAGCGTTTCGCGAAGGCGATGCCGCTGACGTCCTACAACACCGTAACGCCGCTGGAAGTGCTGGCGGCCGAGCGGTTGCTCGAGAACATGCGCAACGAGCCTGGAGGCGCTCGGATGGAGCAAGTCTGTTGGGCGGCCAGCGGGAGCGAAGCCATCCAAAAGGCACTGTGGTGCGTCATGCGACGCGTCCCCGGCAAGGACCACGTCTTGGCAACTCGCCACGGCTTTCATGGGAAGAAAGGATTGGCGGGCGCTGTTACGGGAACCGAAAAAGACAAAGAACGCGATCCGCGTGTGCGGTTCATCGACTTCCCCATCGAAGCCAGCATCGATTTGGCAAGCGCCCACCGGCCGCCCGATTTGACTCCCTTCGAGCGGGAACTCGATCAAATCTGGGAAGAACGAGGCGACCGGCTCTGCGCCGTCATCACCGAACCCTATCTCGGTGGCGGCGGTTCCTTCCACCCTCATCCCAGCTACCTGCAGTGCCTTCAGGACTTCTGCCGCCGACACGACCTAGCATTCATCCTGGACGAGATCCAATCTTGCTTCGGACGCACCGGTCCGATGTACGCCTACACGAAGTATGGACTCGAACCGGACATCGTCTGCCTAGGGAAGGGACTGGGCAATGGTATCCCTGTCAGCGCTGCCGTCGGCCGACGGGATCTGATCGACGCTCTCGACTACGGCGAGTGCTCCGATACGTTCAGCGGCAACCCACTGGCCATGGCCGCGGTCATCGCCTCCATCGACATGTTCGAAAACACCGACGTGTTGCAGAACGCCGCAGAGCTTTCCCGGTCAATCGAAGCGGGATTACTGCGATTGACCGAAACCGGTTTGGTAGCTCATGTCCGAGGCGAAGGATGCGTCTGGGGGATCGAGTGCGCCGAGTTCGCCGGACATACGGCATCCGACGTCGCCAATGCCTGCGTGTTAGCCTGTTATGAAGGCGACGAGGAGGGTCACGCCATCCATCTACTCGGCCCCCTAGCCGGCTGTGTCATCCGGATCAGCCCGCCTCTGGTCATGCCGCCGGCTGAAGCCGAAAAATACCTCAACGTGATGTTCGGCATCTTCCAGAATGTCGCTCAATCGCTTCAAGCTCAGCCCGCGACAACATGACTTCACGAGAGGGGCCGAAGAAGAAACCGTTGGATCGAGTTCTTGCAGGAAGGACGATCCTCGTCACGTTGTTCTAGCACAACTCGTCATTGACCTGCCACAGCCATGAACGCGCCGTACACGCCCGAATCGCTCATGCGGCTGGCCATCGAAAAAGCGCTCGAGGGAATGGAACGCGGCCAAAGTCCCTTTGGTTGCGCGATCGCCCTTGGCGATCGGTTGATCGCCTGCGACCACAACGGAGTCCTCGCCGGCCCCGACGCGACGGCGCATGCCGAAATCACGGCACTCCGATCGGCGTGCCGGCATGAGGGGCATTACTTGTTGGAAGGGGCCCTCGTAGCATCGACGTGCGAACCTTGCCCGATGTGCATGGCCGCACTGCATTGGGCTCGCGTCGATACCGTCGTCTATGGCGCTTCCATCGACGATGCGGCGGCCGCGGGTTTCAACGAGCTGACCATTTCCGCCGCCCAGATCATCCAACTGGGACGCAGCCGAGTGCAACTGCAAGGGGGCGTGCTCAGGGAAGAGTGCCGAGCCCTTTTCGATCGTTGGAAAGAGCGGCCGGATGCCGTTGCCTATTGATCTGTACCGGCGAGAATCATCACCTGCATCGGCAACCCGACAGTTGAGTTTCACCCGAATCGTAACGATTGTCTTGCCATGACCAGCGACAACTTCCGCGACATCCTCGAAACCTTCGAGAACCAATATCCGCAGCGGGACTATGAGATCACGATCCGCTGTCCGGAATTCACGTCCGTCTGCCCGAAGACTGGACAGCCGGATTTCGGAGTTCTCACGTTCATCTATACCCCCGACCGCAAGTGCGTCGAACTGAAGAGCTTGAAGTTCTACTTGCAGCGGTTTCGCAACGAAGGCATCTTCTACGAAAACGTCACTAACCGGATCCTCGACGACCTGGTAGCGGTGCTCGAGCCGAGACGCATGAAAATCATCGCCGAATTCACGCCTCGAGGCGGCATCACGACGACAGTGACCGCATCCTTCGAAAGCGATCTCTGAGCTAGTGCCTTACGTTCCCCGCGTCAGACCGTACCACTCGATCTGTTTGCGCGGGCAGAACCGGTAGCCTCGTTCGCGGCAGTAGGGCTCGAGCCACTCCTCCACTCGG
>WFWZ01000090.1 GCA_015490875.1 Planctomycetaceae bacterium | reverse complement strand
GTATGATGCTTTCGGCGGGATCGTCTCGGGTGACACGAGTCTGACACGCTATCTCTTCACATCGCGCGAGTTCGACGTCGACACGGGTTTGCAGTACAACCGTGCTCGCTGGTACGACGCCTCCACCGGCCGCTGGATCAGTGTCGGACCGGCACTCAGCAGTCGCAACAGACGACTTCCTTGACATGGGACCACGAGAGGAACGTTCATCGCTCATGTCTTCCGCCGTAATTCGGGGCTCATTGTGGCTTGCCGCGTCGGTTTTGTTGGCGTTTTTTGCCAGTTGGTGGAGCAGTTCGAGACACGATGTCGTCGATGTCGCGAATTTGACGCCGGCGGTGGAGTTGGCGGCGACCGAGCCAAATGCGGACGGATTCCAGCGGAGCTTTGTGCCCATTGAGGCTCTCCGTGTCGGCGATCGAGTGCTGGCAGACAACCCGGACGACGGTAAGGTGGCTGAGGCCGAGTCCACCGAGGTCGATCCGGCGACATGGCGAAAACTCGTCCTCCGTGGACAGCTCATCTGGTCAGACGGCACGATCGACGACATCAATGTCGAGACGCTTCAGCCGCCGGAGTGGATTGCCGCGCATGATGCTCGGGTCGGCAATCTGGTGCCACTACCGCTCGATCTGGTCGAGATGGGCCTGCCGAAGGGGCTCAAGGCGCGCGTGCTGGAGAATCTCCCCTGTCCTCCGATCCGGCCGGGACCCGGCCGCGTGGTCCTCACGACGGTCAATCATCTCAATCGGTACGTCTTCGAATTGCGGCTGGAAGACGAGCACGGACGGCAAACGACGGTCCGTCCGACGGGATTCCACAAGTTCTATAGTGCCGACCGACGCGAGTGGATTTCGGCCGATTCGATTCGTGAAGGTGAACGTCTGACGGCTCTCGGCGGCACCGTCCGCCTTCTCTCACGCACCCGCATCCCCGGTACTCACCGGGTATACAACCTCACGGTCGAGGGCGAGCACGTCTACCACGTGACAAAACTCGTGGTGGATGGGCATAATAACGACTGTGGACCGACGTGGCCTGCGACTGCTGACGAAATGGATGAGTTTCTCGGAATTCACGGTGAACGAATTCCAGACGGTCCTAATACCCCAGGAAGAGACAAAGTAGTTTGGCGACCGAATGAGAATACGACCATTACACTAGAGCGCCATCCATATCATCCAGACGCGCCAGATTTTCATAAGGATTTTCATTGGCATCTCGATACACCGGGCCAATCTCATCAGCGGTTCCTGCCCGGAGATCCGATTCCAGGCTATTGAGTTTAGGGACAAAACTATGAGTCATACCGGCCAAACTGTTCGAGTGGTCGATTACTCCGAGGATGCTGTTGGCGGCGATGCTTTGTTTATCACTCGGCGAATTGAACCCGACGGTCTGGTTGGCTTATGTATATCAAAACGAAATAACGGCGACATTGAGATCGTGGTCGATCAGAAGTCGGCAATTGCGATAAGACGGGCGATTGACTTCGTTTTGGCAACAACAGAGAGTCGGGAAGAAGACTGAATAGTGGGGCCGCAGTGGAAGGAGACTGTTACGGGCCCAGATTGTCGTCGTACTTTCGACCGAATTGCGGCTGTACGGATGTGGCCCCTAGTTATCGTGTCCTTTCGGTGAGCGGGTGTGAAGATTTCAGCCGGGTGGGGTAGGTTGGAAGTCGTACGAACCTCGAGCCATAGGAGCCCCGAGAACCTAAGATGGGATTCGTTAAGCAAAGCGAACCTGTTGAGTTATGGCTTAGCGCTTCTGCTGTGTCCTTCGTTCAGCTAGACGAGCGCAAGTATCGCATGACTGTTCGAACATGGCAGAGCATCTTTGAGCCCCGTCTGTTAGCCGAGCGAGGCGTACTGCACGGAAAAGCGGCGATGGATGCGGCTGACACGCAGCTACCTTGTGATGTTACGATTGTGTCTTTGCCGGACTATCGAGGGATTCCTGGTTTCGAGGGAGGGCCGCTTGCGTACGCCTACTTTGCCCAAAGTCTGCGCTACATCGACAGGGAAACAGCCAACCAATGCGACGCCATCGTGATAGGCGAGGCTCCGAATAGGTTTTGCTGTATGTACACGCACGAATGGAACGCTCTTGCACTACCCAGGTTTGTCGCGGTGTTGTCTGAGGAGGCGGGGCTCGAGTGTGCGCATGGATGAACAGATCCTGTCCTATGTAACGCGCATCTGAAAGGGGGACGATGCGGTAGGCTAGAGGTCAATAAGAACGTCTAGCAAGCTGCTCACACGTTCGCCTGCTGGTGAAAGAGCAATCCCACCAAATGAGCCCGCATCCCGCAAGACCTGTCGGAATGCGCGTGTCGGGAAGCAAGCCCCATGTGCTTGCCGAAGCTGATAAAACAGACAGGCGCGATGTTCTTCCGGCCCAGCGGGCTTACACAATCAAATCATCCTGAGACAGCTTTCTACGTTGGCTCTTGTTGCGCCCCGGTTGGGGCTCTGAGCATTTTGGGGACCACTCCTACCTAGGGCGACGCTCCGCGGCTGCGCCGCTTCGCTCTGCCCCAGGCTCGATTGTGGAGGCCCCTTCGGGGCGAGTTTTGGACCCCCAAAAACGCTTGACAAACGAATTCGCATTGGCGACAACAAGAGAACTGACGGCCCGGGCGGTTCGGGGAGCATGGCGCTCGCGAAGCGTTACCTGTGGGGCGAGCGGGTGGACGAGTTGTTGGCACAGGAAGACGTGACGAAGAACGTGACGGCGGCCGATCGAGTCTTGTGGCCGATCGTGGATCACTTGGGTACGGTGCGCGATCTGGTCAAGCAGGACGGCACGGTGGCGACGCACTTTGTGTACGATGCTTTCGGCGGGATCGTCTCGGGTGACACGAGTCTGACACGCTATCTCTTCACATCGCGAGAGTTCGACGTCGACACGGGTGAGCAGTATAATCGGGCCCGGTGGTACGATGCGAACACTGGGCTGTGGATTAGTGAAGACCCTCGCGGATTCACTGCTGGGTATACGCATCTATCCTATTACGTCGCAAATAGCCCGACAAACCTAGCAGACCCCTCCGGAGAAATCCCTCCCCTTGTGGTTGCAGGCATAATGGCAGTGGCCTTTGTTCTGGCGACGGCGGAATATGCGAACGCACCCTCTCCCAGTGACCGCACTTACGATGCAACTGACCCAGAACTCGACCGACAAAACTTTGCTGCTGTTGTCACGATTGGTACTTTGGGAACTACAGCAGCGGGAGGCCGCTTACTCCCAGTTGTTAAGGAACTTGCAGAGGAAGTCATAGATCAAGTGACAGGACTGCCGATCAGCCCGAGTGATGCTCTTGATGGGTTGAAACGCATCGGCAGAATCTTTCGGCGTCCTAGATGGTTAAAACCCAGGCCTCGTCCGTTACCGCCTGGAGTCGACAGAGGACCGACCATCCCCAATTGTTTCTTGCCCGGAACTCTAGTGGCTGTCATTCCGCTTGTTGGGTGTGGGTTGGCCGAAACGGAGTTCTTGGCAGATGCAATTGTCTCGTCGGAGTCTGGTGCTGATGAGCGCGCGAGCGGGATGGGCTGGTTCGCCGTTGTTGCTGGTCTAAGTGCTGTTGGTCTTGTTGTAGATTGCAGGAAGCGAAAGTCGCGCCGACGACACGGCTTGGAGATCGACGATGCCTTCGCGGATGAGAGCCTTTGGTGGTTGACTTCGCACGAGTTCTTAGGTGACGACAACGGTAAGATAGAGCCGTGCGACGATGGAGTCAACGGGTTTTCTCATATGGGACCGACAGTAATCTCGGGTGTCAAACTCGAGGAATCACCGATCGAGCCTCGATCAGGACGCGAACATGGTATGGTTCGTGGCCTTGATGAAGAGTTGAAAACCAACAGCCAGTGTTCGGCACGGGATAGTGAGCCGATCGGCGGTCGACGCAACTTCTCACGGCCATCGCACATTTCAGCATGGATTCCAGCCTGGCTCATTGCGGCTGTGCTGATGTTGTCGGTGATATCGCCATGGAGTTCTTACCGTGACTCCAAGCCTGCTTCCACCTTCATCGGGAACGCCAACGTCGTTTCACACAGGGCTGCAACAAGTCTTCTGCCGATTGAGCGGGTTCGTGTGGGCGATCGAGTTGTATCCGACAACCCTGAAGATGGTATCCCTGCCGGGAGTCATGAATCTTCGGTTGATCCAACGTCATGGCGCAAACTCGTACTGCAGTCGGAATGGGTTTGGCCGGACGGAACCGTAGATCGCATTCATATTGAGACGCTCAAGCCGGACCAGTGGATCGAAGCCAACGAGGCGTATGTCGGCAATCTTGTACCGATGCCACTCGATCTTGTGGAGCTCGGGATGCCGAAGGGCCTGAAGGCGAGGGTTCTTGAGAACCTTCCTTGTCCGCCCATCAGGCCTGGCCCTGGCCGGATCGTGCTCACGACGTTCGACCACCTCAACAACAACGTGGTCGAACTCCGGCTTCGCAATGAAACCGGAAGAGAAGTTGTGATTCGCCCAACGGGTTTCCATAAGTTCTATAGCGTCGACCGGCAAGCATGGGTCAATGCTGAATCGCTTCGCCCTGGTGAGTGTCTCTCGGCACTTTCGGAAACCGTCCATCTTGTCTCGAAACGCCGCCTTTCCGGTGTTTACCGGGTCTACAACCTGACCGTCGAGGGCGAGCACGTATATCATGTTTCGAGGCTGCTGGTCGACGGGCACAATAACAGTGGACCGAAGAAAAATCCCCGCAAATTAAGTAGGAAAATCCGGAAGGAGTGGGAAGAGAAAACAGGAGAAAAATGGCCAAAGGATCCTAAGACGGGCAGAAATCACGATGTGTCACATAAGAAGCCTTTGGCTGACGGTGGCACGAATGATATTGAGAACATTGAACCTCTCCCCCATGACGAGCATGTTCAGCACCACAAGGATGCGGGGGACTTCAAGCGTTGGGGCGCGCGTGCCAAGAAGAAAAAGAAATGAACAAAAACATGGTTGATACAACGGGGCTCGTTCCAGCGCCATTCATCAAGGGTGAAGACGACGAAGAGACGTCACAATTGGCTGAAATGCTGCAAGAAGCCAAGTCATACATTGAATCGTTTGACTGGGCGCCTCCCATCAAGAACGTCTGGTTAGGGCTCGGTATTGGCGGTGTTGTAGCTGTTTTTTTGTTTCAATTCGAAGAGCCCATACAGGGAAGAGATGACATGCTTTGGGTCATCTGTGGTGATCTACCCTGCGCGTACCTGGTGCCGGACAATTCCCCCAACGCAGTTTCGGCGCTTAGGACCTACTGTGAGTTGATGGAGGACTGGATCCACTCAGTTGAAACTGGGGAGTTTCATAGCGATGTGTTTCCAGTGGACGCACCCCGAGACCCGCACTACGCAAACCTCTTGCGAAAACGAATTGACTTGATTCGGAGTCGGATCATCCCACACTACGAGTCGTAGTATGCGCGCCAGAGCTGACAAGCAAACGTCGTCCCGCCATCTGAGGTGCGGTCGCCCGGTGGTCAAGGGGTAGATCGGAGCGGCAATCCACAGCAGAAGGCTCGCGCAAAGACGCCAAGGCGCAAAGAGAAGAGGCTCGATTCCTGCTTGGGATGGACGCCAAAGCACGGAGCAACTTGCCTACTAGATGCGCGAGTCCTTTCGTCGAGCGTGTGTGAGAGTTTCAGCCGGGTAGGGGAGGCCGGAGGTCGCACGAGCCTTGAGCCATACGAGCCGCAACATGTACCAGCCCATCCTGTCCGAGCGGGACGATCTTCAGGAAGCTGCTCACGTGTTCGCCTCCTGGCGAAAGAGTCGCACTTTGTACGTTGGCTCTTGTTGCGCGCCGGTTGGGGCTCGGGGATTCTGGGAACCGTCTACCCAGGGTGACGCTCCGCGGCTGCGCCGCTTCGCTCTGCCCCGGGCTCGATTGTGGAGGCCCCTTCGGGGCGGTTTCTGACTCATGAAAACGCTTGACAAACGAATCCGGATCGGCAACAACAAGAGAACGACAAGAGAACTGACGGCCCGGGGGGTTCGGGGAGCATGGCGCTGTCGAAGCGTTACCTGTGGGGTGAGCGGGTGGACGAGTTGTTGGCACAGGAAGACGTGACGAAGAACGTGACGGCGGCCGATCGAGTCTTGTGGCCGATCGTGGATCACTTGGGCACGGTGCGCGATCTGGTGAAGCAGGACGGCGCGGTGGCGACGCATT
>WFWZ01000089.1 GCA_015490875.1 Planctomycetaceae bacterium | reverse complement strand
GACGTATTTTCCATCGACCGAGGCGCTCGGATCGAGTATCGATGTCAACAGACTTTTCGGCCGTCGATCGCTCAGCGATCGCAAATTGGGGCCGATCTCATGCCCGACACCGTCCAACTTGTGGCACGAAGCGCACGTCTTCGCGAAAACAGCCTGGCCTCGCTTCGGGTCTCCCTTCAACTTCAAAGCAATCTGATATTCCTTCAGCACCTTGCTCCGATCGGGACTACCCGAGCTGGCCAACAACTGTGCCGCTCGAGTCCGCACCGCCTTGTCCGGGTAAGCAAGCAACGATTGACGTGTGCGCGCATCGATGTCCGCGGGCGCCACTTGATGCTGCTCGATGGCGTCGAGCAGAGCCGTGAGCCACGGACGCCTCGTCAAGAGCACGCTCAGCACCTCCGAACGCAATGCGGGACTGGAGCTCGACCAGCGCTGCAACAAGAGACGGGCGATCGACGAGTCGGGCAAGACTGCCAAACGCCGAACGGCCGCTCGTTGCAACTCCACCGGCGTCTGCGGAGATAGAAGCTCTTCCAGGCGATTCAAATCCTCTTGTCGCCCTTCGGTCTCTCGAGCCAACAACCCGATCGCGGCCTGCCGAACCTCCACCGATTGCCGCTCATCCAAAACCACCGATCGCGCCCGCCGTGTCCATTCGGCCATCTGTTCGCGCAAGCGTGCTCTCTGCTGAGCGTCTCCATTCGTAATTCGCTCGAAAGAAAAGCGATGCTGCTGCAAGGCGTCGAGTACCCCCGCCACGGTTTCGCACTGCCACGCGAAATCGGCGTCCTCTTTCGATGCGAACACGGAAACCAGACCTTGGCGCACCGCCGCCCAGTCCTGGAAGGCAACCGCTTGCGACAGCAGCACCCGTGTCCATCTCGCGGCCGCCGGATGCCGTCGCTGTCGCAAGACGGCCGCCAGCACGTAGTGCAAGTTGTCGTTGTTGAGCGAACTCATCACCGCGGCGGTCAGATACGGATCGCCGCCATCACGCAGCGCCAACCGGGCCAACGCGTCGGCCACGGCTTTGCCGGACCATTCACCCAAAGAGTAGGCCAACTGGAGACGCACTTTGGGATCTGGATCGTCGACGAGTTTCAATGCCGACTCAAGAAGCGTATGGTTGTCGGCAACTCGTAACTCCGCCAAGCGCACGGCATGACGGCGCACGCCCGGGTGCCGGTCCGTCAGAGCCTGCCGCAGGAGTTCCGACGAAAGCGCACCCAGTCCGTCGAGTGTGCAGAGGGCGTGCAAGCGAGCTAGCGGATTGCCCGAGGTCCTCGCGAGTTTTTCAAGGAGCGGGACGGCCGACGCGTCTCGGCGCGCGATCAAGAGTTGTTGCACGAGATCGCGTTGCGGTCCGTTCGGCGTATCGAGCAGCGAAACGAGTCCTCCCGTCGAACATCGAGTCAAGTCGAGCACCCTCCGTGGAGTTTGCCCTTTTCGCACAATCCGATAAATGCGGCCTCGGTCGTCGCCCGAACGGTAGAACGGCCGAAGTTCCTCCCGTCCCTCGGGCGTCAACCATTGAGGGTGCTCGATCATGTAGCGGTACATGTCCACGACCCACAACGCACCATCCGGTCCCGTTCGGACCATGACCGGCCGGCACCAGCGGTCCTTCGACGCGAAGAAATCGACCGGACCGTCGCCGGCATCTCGATGCGCTTGGAAGCTCACACCATCCTCGGCAAGCACCTGATGCTGCACCAGATTATGAAACGGCTCGCACGTGAATGCGTGCGTCGACGGCGGATCGTCGGGAAAGAGAAGCGTATCGCGATAAATCATCGCCGAACAGGCCGAGGTGAAACGCCCCGACTGTTCGAAGCTGTGAAAGCGCTTTTGAGGCTGCTTCGCGGGATAGACTTTGGGGTTCGCCGGGAGCACGAGCTGCTTGCGCGGATCGGGTGGAGCAAAATGCGGATTGCGGCGCAGATAGTGATCATCGAGCACAAAGTGCCAAAGCGGATAACTGTTCTGTTGGCCGAACCAGTTGCCCCAGTCGTCGCGATTGCGTCCGAACTGGGACGGCCCCGATTGGGGCTCGAGTTCCCCTGTCTCAGGCCGAAACCGAAAATCGCGACTCCCCAGCGCGATCGACTCGCCCCGCAACAACGAGCGAATCCGACTGGACGCACCATACTTGGGATGGTGACTCCCGCTGGCACAATAGACCCAGTTGTCGAGTCCCCACCTCAGGCCGTTGACGCGCAATTGCTGGTTCCCCTCCTGAAACCCCGCAAAGAGCACTTCCCGCTTGTCGGCTCGGCCATCGCCGTCCGTATCGCGAGCAAAGAAGATCTCAGGCGCCGCGGTCACGATCGCCCCATCCCGCCACGGCAAGACGCTGTTGGGAAAGCGAACGCCGTCCAGAAACACGGTCGAACGATCGTAGCGGCCGTCGCCGTCGGTATCTTCCAAAACACGAATGCGTCCTCCCGGTTTCCCCTTTCCGTCCATGCCCATCGGGTAATCCGCCATCTCGGCGATCCATAAACGCCCCTTGGCGTCCCAGGCGATGGCGACTGGATCCTTTACCAGCGGCTCGGCGGCCACAAGTTCGACCTCATACCCGTCGCGCACATGGATCGCCTTGAGTGACTCGGCCGGCGAAAGGGGCGGCGGATCGGGTCGCTCGGAAGCGGAGGACGGTGGCGAGGAATGATCGCGACGGCCTTGTCGACTCGAGCTGGGCTTCGGCGTCTTCGCGCCGACGGCAACGCGATAGTGGGCCGCCGCCTCTTCGGAAGTCAAGACTCGATCGTAGACCGCGACCTCATCGAGCCGGCCTTCGAGTGACGCGAAACCGTCACTCCTGCCTCCGAAGAAAAGCGGCGTCGCCTTGCGCGGACGCGTCACGTCGGCGGTTCCTTCGATTTCCGGACGCGGGTTGCCGTCGAGGTAGACCGTGACGCGGTCTCCGCGGCGCACGAACACGACGTGGTACCACTGCTTCAAGCGAAGCGAGGTCTTGCCGCACAACACCTGGTCCTTGACGTTTCCGTTGAAGAAGATCAACTTCCCTTGATACCGCCCGTTTTGGTATGTGCCGCCGATTCCCAGGTGATCGCCGGGAGCTTCCGGATCGCCGGCGGGTCCGCGCGAGAAGAAATAACCGGTCACGGCTCGAGCCTCGGCCGGAAGGCCGTTCCAGAACCATAGTTCGACCGAGTAAGTGTCTCCCAATTCCGGCAGAGTCGCCTTCATACGGCCTCCTGCGAAGTGCGCCGCACGGTTACCACGCGTTCCTCCTTCCAACCCCTTGCCAGCCGCGCCTGGCAAGAAAAAGACCACACCATCTTCGAACGTCCCCTCATGGCGGCTCATCGCATCCGCGGCACGAGGCCCTGCCATCTCGTCCAACCGCCAATAGGCGAGCGGCTTCGAGTCGATGATCTGTCGCGAATAAGGAGTCTCGGGGGACGCGATCGGCCGGCGCGGCCGACCAGATACTTTTTCCAGCAACGTGAGGAGAGTTTCGACGATCTTCGGTTCGGCTTGGACTTCGAGTCCCGCCGTGCGAGCCGGCCAGGTGGTGTAGCCGCCGAGCACATGTTGTTCCGGTGGCGGAATATAGCCCTGCGCTCCGTTGGCCAGTTCAATGTTGAACGTCGGTTGAAGCGGACTTTGAGCCTTCAGTTTCAAGCCCGTTAACCCGTACACTTCATTGGGAATGGCTGTGATGCCAAGGTCACCGATGCGAATCGCTTGCAGTTTCAACTCGACTTCGGGCTCTTCGTGCAGGTAGATTTGTTCGCGAGCGTAGATTTCCGCCCGCGTGACTGGCAGCCGGCCGTTCAGGCCGGCGACGATCTTCTTCGCCCACGCCAGGCGCTGCTCATCGGGAACGCGGCGGCGCAGCCGCAAACGTGTCTCGGCCATCGCCAGGGAAACCGAGTCGTGATACCGAATCGAGCGGTACGCCTTGGCTGCTACACCGGCGAGTGCGGCCACATATGCATCGAGATCCCGTTTGGGAGCCGGCCGGCTGTAATCCATCCACATGCTGTCGCCGCTGGTTCCCTGAGACAACATGCCGACAAAAGGCGGCACGCGGGAACGGTCCGCGTCTTTAGAACTCCCAGTCGGCGCGGCGATTAGCTTCGCCAGTGCGTCCCCGAATCGGCCGCAGCAGTCGCCCGAGACCGGATTCGTGCCGTAATAGTGCATGGCATAGTTGGCCAGTACGGCGACCGGCCGGCCACCGGGGGTCTGGACTGCCAGTACAGAGAAATCAGGATCGACCGGCCCCGAAGGTCCGATGTGGTTGGGACTTTGATACCCTGGATGCATGTGGGCTCGCACGTTGCGCTGGCCGAACGCACCGGTCGCGATTCGGTCGGGCCGGAAGATCCAACGCCGGCAGTGGTTGTGTTCGAAATCTTGCACAACGGTCCAGCCGATCCGCGCCGGCGCTAAGTTTTCGGCAGCCTGTTGGATACTCTGAGCAATACGGCCGGGAAGAAAGCGGACATATTCGGGATCCGCGCCGCTGCCGAGACACCCCATGACTGAGGGCGCCGAGTGCGTGTGCGTCGCCGAGATCAACATGCGATCGACCGGAATCCCCGTCGCCTCGTGCGCCATGCGTTTGGCTTCGTCCAGCAGCGTGCGAGGAATCATGAGGCTATCGACGACAACGATGGCCAGCCGCGTTTGGCCGTCGTCGAGCACGAGTGCTCGCGAGAAGAGCCGGTCGTAAGCTCGGTCCGCCTTCCGTTCTTGAAAGTACCCGTTGACAATGACGGGAAACCGAAGCGGTGTGATATCGACAGCGGCGGCACCTGCGCGGAATGGCCGGCTGGGAGTCTCCTCAGCATGAACAACGAGCGAGTTGGACGATGCAACGGCTACCAAGAGGACAGCAGCACAGAGGCGCCAGATGACTACTGGAATAACCCTATACATTTGGTGCCCTCGCGTTTCCGTTTCCCCAGGACGTTATCGTTTTAGTTGTTGCAAAACTCGGACGACTTCATCGGCTACGCGTTCGCCGGTTCCGATCTCGGCGTACGAGTGCAGCCCCATCCAAGTTTGATAGCCGCCGAGTTCATGGGCTTCCCGATCGGGAAGGTAGCCGATCCAGTCGTTGGCGAGTTCGGCAATGACCGTGTAAGGGAAGGGCGAGCGTTTCTTGATGTCGATGCCCAGTCCTGTGAAGTATTCAGCCGGAACGCCCACGATGGCGACATCCCCGATGACGATCACTTGCAGCCACGTTTGCCGCTTCTGACCTTGTTGCGGTGCAAGCTTCTTGCGCATCTGGCGGAAGACGCCGACGATCGTTTCGGCATGCTGGGGCGCATACTTGGCACAGTAGCGAACCACCTTCTGGTCTTCCTCTTCTTCGCGAAATCGGCGGACGGTGAACTCGAAGGGCCACTTGACCGCCGCGAGCCGCTCGACAGGACGGGCCTTGGCTTGTTCCACTGATGTGTGAATGGCCTTTTTGAGCCGCCGAACCGCTTCGGCCACGGGCACGCGGGTAATGTTGTGGGTCGAGCCCGATGCACCTTCGAGGAAACAAACGGTAGCACCGAGTTCGCCTTCGAGTTCTTGGGTGGCCAGGCCGTAAAACCCGGGCGATCGGACACCGCCGCGCCGCGTGCCGATCGTGTGCGTCGAGTGGTTGTAGATCAACACTCGCAACTTGCCGTTGGATCCTCGGAACGCGAGCACGGGCAACTGAGGATCGAAGGGGCCCGTCGCCGGTCCCTGCTCGGGACGCGGACCCAGCCACGTGATCATGCCGTCGGGAAGTTTCCGTCGGCTGTTGCCACCGATCGTCTTTTCTTCTCCGAGATGAAAGAGAAACTCCGACGCCGCATCTGTGTCACTCAGTTTGGCATTGGCTCGCTGGACGGCAGCGACGATCCCGTCCCGCACTCGCTGGACGAATACTTCCTCACGGCCGTAGCCGTGCACGACAGCGGTGCTGGGAGCATGGTGCGTGTGCGTCGCATTGACCAATACATGCGACGGCGGGATTCCGGTCGTCTGTTGAATCGTCTCCAGCGCCGAATCAACGAAATCACGTGTCACGAAGAGGACGTCGCAGGCGACGATGGCGACTTTGGCCTCTCCGGGTCGCTCGAGCACGACCGCGACCACCCGGAGTTCTCCTTCTTGACCGCGTACATGGCCAGGAAGAATGCTGCCGCCGATGACCATCGAGTCATCAGCTTGAAGCGCCACCGCGGCCGCACCGACGCGAAGGTCCGTGTCAGACGCCTGCAGCCATGAGGCGCCAAGCCAGACGCCCAACATGCAGAAAAGTGGAACGTACACCGCCAGCCGCTGATGGAAATACCGAGCCATGACCGCTCACCCTGTCTTGATGGAGGATGGAAGTAGCTCGCTGCACGCTTTCACGGTGCCGAAGTTCGGCAATGGCACAGATGGTCCTCTGTGCTCATTCAGCATGCAGCTTGCCGAGGCGGGATGCCTACCATCATAGCCGAAATCGAGCAGGCCGGAATGATGGTGAGCGAAAAGAGACAAGACGCGTTGGGTGAAACCTAAAGGCCCTTGCCGAGGGCCACATGGCGGTACAGCGGCATGTAGCGGTAATAAACTTCGAGGATCATGATGGCCAGACACGTGACATAATGGCGTCCGGCTTCCTCGGCGTACGGGTCGTCGAAGTACCAACTACCGGTCTCGTGGCCGGCCTTGGCTTGCGTCCGCACGAGGTAATTCGACAGCCGGTGGTTCCAGCCGGTCCAACCGGCGACCCGATAATGGAACATGACCTGCGTCGCATAGTAGTTGAAGTACATGTCGGTCTTGGAGGGGCCTCGAGCCGCCAAGTATTCGACACCGCGATGGAGCGGCCGATGGTTGTGAGGCCAGCCCATGTACATGCGGCAGAGAAGTCCCACGGCGGTCGGTGTCGGCTCCTTGGCCGGCTTGAGGTAGCCATAGAACGCACCATCCTCGACGCCGACCGAATCGAGAAACGAGTTGGCTTGAATCGCCACCAAAGACGGAACATGCAGCCCAGCCATCCTCGCACTCTTCAGTGCCATCAATTGCCATCCGAAAACGGTCGTGTCTCCCGGCTGCTTGGGAACGTACCGCCAACCGCCGCCTTCATGTTGCGCATACACAATGAAGTTGACACAGCTTTGGGCGTAATCGCGTAGCGTCGGATCTCGCGTCAAGCCGTACGCTTCGCAAAGAGCGAGAGTAGCGATGCCGTGAGCGTACATGGTGCCTTCCTGCAAATCGCCACCATGTTCCGTCTGCCGAATGCGCCGCACCAAATAATAGATGCCCTTCTCGACAGTCTCCCGATAAGGAGATTCATTCATGTGCGTGTGGTTGCGGCCGAGGAAACACAGGAGTGCCAATCCTGTGGCACCCGTGGTATTGGAAAGGTCGCTCGAGTTGCGACAGCGCCCGTTGCAGGGCTCGTCTTTCAGCCCAAAGGTCCAAGAACCGTTCGAGTGCTGATGACGCTGGAGCCATTCCAAGCCGGCTTCGACCGCCCCTTCGGTTATGTCGCCACCTCCGCCATCTTTCACGAGCGCCGCTCGAGCCGCCG
>WFWZ01000088.1 GCA_015490875.1 Planctomycetaceae bacterium | reverse complement strand
TGCTTTCCGAAGGCGAGCGCTTCCGCAACCACATGCGCAACCGACCGGGGCAACCGTTCAACCGGAACGTCCGAGGGGGACGCTCCCTTGCCACAGCAGGGTAGCCGGGCTACAAGTCCGTGTATGCACCCTCTCCTCAATCACGCGTCCCGGCACCCGATGGAGACCTCGAGGGCCCCCTCTGACAGACGCCCCGACCCTGGCGCTACCGAGCCAGGAAGCCGATCTCTTTCAGAAACCGGTCCATTTCCGCCACCGTTTTGTCATAATATGGATTCTTGCCGTTGCGGTAGTTGAAGAAACCATGAGGTTGACCGGGATACGTTTTCAATTCGCACCGATTCCCTTTGGCTTTCATCGCCTCTGCAAACCGCCGCGCGGTCCAAACTGGAACGACGCGGTCGGCCTCGCCGTGAAAAATCATCGTCGGCGGCGATCCCGGACGGATGTGATGGTATGGAGACAATCGGCGCGGCTCGGTGCCCAAGCGTTTGGCCAAGCTCTTCATCCTGTTTTGGGGGAAAGGAGCCCTGCCATCCACTTCGGCCAAGGCGAGGGCTGGATTGAACAACACGAGCGCATTGGGGCGGCATGACACGCTCGCGTCTTCGCGAGCATCCTCAAAACCGGGGACCAAGGCGACAGCGGCCGCGACATGTCCCCCCGCCGAACCTCCGCCCGCACCGATCCGATCAGGATCAACCTGCAATTCCTTCGCATGAGCGCGCAGCCACCGGACGGCCGACTTGCCATCCTCAACGCACTTGTCCGCGGTCGTTCCATGTCGCGACGCCACGCGGTAATCAGCGGTCATCGCCACCATTCCCTCTTCGGCCAAGTGACGCGCATGCGGCTCGAACTGCCGCACCGATCCCGCTCGCCAGCCACCGCCAAAAAAGAACACCATCGCGGCTCGAGGCTCCTTCCCTGCCGTATTCGGGCGGTCGTACACCTGCAAGTGCAACTCGACTTTCCCGACTTTCTTGTAAATGAAATCGCGTTTGCGCACCGTATCGGCAGACGCAGTGTCGTCACTAGCGACGCTCATGCCAACCATCGCCAGCACCATCGCCAACGCGATCGCTGTCACCCGTTGTTCCACCATGGCCATGCTCCTGACAAAGGGATGCGGTTCTGAGGAAGCGGGAAGCCCAAGTGCTTGTCGACCTCGTTCCAAAGCGACTCGCCTCGGCGAAACCGCCGGATGTTCTCGCAAGCCAGTGCCGTCACTTTATCGAATCGATCACGAGATTGCGCTCCCACGTGCGGCGTGATCAGCACCTGCGGGAGTTCCCACAGTGGGCTCTCGGGAGGCAGCGGCTCGATCTCGGTCACGTCGAGCCCCGCCCCGGCGAGGTGTTCCGATTGGAGGGCTTCGACGAGGTCGGCTTCCACGACGCAAGGGCCCCGAGCCACATTGATCAGCCATGCGCCCTTCGGCAAACGCCGCAGCGCGTCGGCATCGACCATGCCTCGCGTGGCCTCGGTAAGCGGCACAGCCAGGATGAGCACATCGAGTTGCGGGAGGAGCTCAGGCAACTGATCCGGCGGTAACACGGCTTCCACATGCGGTGGCGCCTCGATGGGGAACAAGTCGGTAGCCAGAATGCGGCAGCCGAACGGAGCGAGGACTTGGGCGATGCGCTGCCCATTGCCTCCGAATCCGGCGATGCCAACGGTGGCACCATGCAGATCCCACGTCGGCCGCCGAATGAACTCGCGTCGCGCCGCAGCGCGAAAAAAGGTGGGAAGCTGGCGCAGCAGCCCCAACAGCAAGGCGAGCGTCTGTTCGGCCACGGCGTCCGCGAAGAGTCCCGAAGCGCTAGTGACACGGATGGGACTTTCCACCACCGGCGGCACCAGACAGTGGTCCATCCCCGCCGCCGTCGATTGGATCCATCGCAGGCGTCCGCGCTCGACCACCTCTTGCCACGGCATCGGCACCTTGGCGTGTCCGATGAAAACATCTGCCTCGAGAATCTCCTCGGCAATACGCTCTTGCCCTGCATCGACGAATTCCCAATCCGGCGCCGCGTTTCGAAGTCGGTCCACGAGGTCTGGACGAGTCTGGTAACACAGGACAGCGCGCATGGCGTGGGTCGGCGGCATCAAACCGGGGCTTTACTCAGTCCGTACTTTTTGATCTTGCGATCGAGTGTCGAGCGTTCGATACCAAGGATCGCCGCTGCGCGACTCTTGTTCCATCCCGTCTCCTGCAATGTGGCGGCAATGTGCCGCCGCTCGATCTCCTCAAGTGACACCGGTTCATACGTGAGCCCCGGCAGACGGATATCCTGCGTCGATTCGCTGGCTGTCGTGAGCTCGGACAAGGCTAAGTCATCGACGTCGATGTAGTCACCTCGGCACAGGACGACGGCCCGTTCGATCACATTTTTCAGTTCTCGCACGTTTCCCGGCCACCGGTAGTTCTGCATTTGTGCCAGCGCAGCCGGCGTGAAACCGCGGATGCGCCGGCCCGTTTCCGATCGGAATCGTTCCAAGAAGAACGAGGCCAGCGTCCGAATGTCGTCGGGGCGCTTGCGCAGCGGAGGCACGAGGATTTCCAAAACGCGCAACCGGAAATAGAGGTCCCTTCGGAATTCTTTGTCGCGGACAGCCTGTTCCAAGTCCCGATTGGTCGCCGCAATGACGCGCACGTCGACCTTGATGGGCGTCGTGCCGCCAACGCGTTCAAACGGATGGCCCTCGAGAACTCGCAAGAACTTGGCCTGAATCGCCGGGCTCATTTCCCCGATTTCATCGAGGACCAGCGTCCCTTGATGAGCGGCTTCGAACTTGCCGATCTTTCGGCCGGTCGCACCCGTGAACGCTCCTTTTTCGTGACCGAAGAGCTCGCTCTCCAACAGCGTTTCGGTCAGAGCCGCACAGTTGAGGCAAACAAAAGGGCCTTTGCGGCGAGGACCGGAGAAGTGGATGGCGCGAGCTACCAGTTCCTTACCGACACCACTTTCGCCACGGATCAAAACCGTCGCCTTGCTCCCAGCGGCTCGAGCAATCTGCTGCTGCACTTGCTGGAGTGCCTCGCTCGTTCCCACAAGTTCACTCTCGATGCCCAGACGCTCGCGCAACTGCACAATTTCCCGCTGCTTCTGCGACAGGTTGTCAGCCAACTCGCGCTGTCGCTGCAGATTCGCCAGTGCCAGAGCCACATTCTCGGCCACCGCCAACGTGAACTCCAAGTCATCGACCGAGAGCTCCTGTTCGTCACGCGTGGCGTATGTGTGGATCAGACCCAGCACGCGATCGCCGTGACGGATGGGCGCACAAATGACACTCGTCGATTGAATGCGTCCTTGGCTGTCGCGGCTGCCCAACGCACTGTCCTCGGAGACATTGCGAGCTAGAACTGCTTCGCCATCCGATAAGACTGTCCTGGCCAAAAAATCGGTAACCTTGTGGTAGCGAGGTTGCAGTTCGCTGCGCGCGGCCACCAAACGAAGACTTCCCACTCCCGGACGACTTCCCTCCATCTGGCGCAACCAAATGCCGCCTCCGTCGATATCCGTGCCGGCGAAGAGGCCATCGAGAGCCGTCTGAGCCACGGCATGCTCGTCTGGTTGCTGGGCCAATTCGAACGCGATGCGACACAGAAGTGTCGCCGCCCGACTCCCGGCTCCCGCATCCACCGGCTCGTCGCTTCCATCGAGAAACCGCGTTCGGTCGCGCCGGTGCGTGATGACGGCGGGCGATTCCTCTGGTTGCAGGACGTGAATGTCGCGCCCCGTGGCCGTCGTTGCTCCTTTTTCCCGATGCTCGCCCTGAGTCGATTCCTCAGCCAGCCGACGCCCGAGGCCTTCTTCGAGATTCACGACGAACGTCAACTGGTATTGAGCGATCCGGATCACGTCGCCGGGTCGCAACAGGTGGTCGCCTTCGACCTTGCGATCGCCGACTCGCGTCCCATTGCGACTCCCCAAATCGCGCAACACCCATCCCCCGTCAGCAGCAAAGATCTCCGCGTGCTGGCGGCTCGCGCGCTCATCCTTGATCACGATCTGATTCGTGGCCGAACGCCCCAACGTCACCGTCCGGCCAGGGAGTAGCCGAAAGACATCGGACCACTTGGTCCCGTCTCGGATGATCAAGTATGCCAGATCGGTGGGTGATTCGACCATACGCCAACGTACCTTCGGTGCCAGGCTGCCACCTTCTATATTAATGTAGGCGTTGGCCCAGTGCCGCCAAGATCCCGACCTCCGACCCGGCGTCACTCCGGAAATCAATCTAGGCAATCTAGGGGACTCAGGAGTTTATTCTTGAAAAGCCGGGCCTGCCCAAGTATGCTGAGAAGGGCAAAGCACAGTATGTCTATTCCGCTGCAATAGCAAGGAGTTTGGCTCATGACAGGGCGCTGGTCGGCCTGGTCGCTCATGGTCGCGATCCTCGTAGGCTTGGGGGTGGCCGCCCCCGTAAGGGCTCAGTTTTTCGGTCGTGGTGGTGCCGTGGGCGGTATCGTCATCGACGCCAATGGCCGGTTCCGGCAGTGGACGGACGCGGATCGAGCCGAAATGGTTCGGGCGTTTCGCCGCATTGTCGATGGAGCCGAGGGAGAACTCCAGCGGCAAGTGCCGGTTCGCCGGATTTCGCTTCGAGGCCTCGAGGCAGCATGCCGAGATTTTGTGACAGCCCATCCGGGTGAAACGCTTCCCGACGAACTGCTCTATCTGGGCGGATTGGTTGGTATCGACTACGTAATCGCGGATCCAGAGACCAAGGACATCTTGATCGCCGGCCCGGCCGAAGGATGGAAGTTGGACGAGGCGGGAAATGTGGTAGGAGTTACCACGGGCCGACCGGTCTTGAAGCTGGAGGATCTTGTCGTCGCGCTGCGGCACGTGGATCAGGCGGCTCGCGAGCGAATTACCTGCTCCATCGATCCGACGGAAGAAGGCCATCGGCGCTTGACGGCCCTTTTGCAACGGCAGCGCAACCCGCGAGCTCGACTCGATGCGGCTCGACTGGCTCAAGCGGTCAAACAGGCCTACGGTCTTCAGACGGTGCGGATCGGCGGTGTTCCGAAGACCTCCCGTTTTGCTCAAGTGCTGGTCGCTGCCGACTATCAGATGAAGCGACTGGCGATGGGTCTGGACCGGTCTCCCGTCCCCGGCATTCCCAGTTACGTGTCGCTTCTCCGGAAGAACCCCGCAGCTGCATCGACGACGCAACCTCGCTGGTGGCTCGCTCCCGATTTCGATCCCGTGGCTCGGAGTGACGACGGTTTGGCGTTTGCCATCACGCGAGCCGGCGTACGCGTGATGACCGAAGACGAATTCTTGGCCGAAGATGGCCGCTTTCGACAAACGGGGAGAAAGAGCCGTGCTGCGCAAGCATTCGCCGACGCCGTTACCAAACGTTACGACGAGTTGGCCGAAGCTCTTCCCATCTTCGGCGAACTGCGCAACCTCATGGTGCTCTCGACGGTCGCCGCGATCATCGAACGCCAAGAATTGCTCGAAAAGTCGGGCGTCAGCTTGCCGCTGCTGCTCGGAGACGACGATCGCCTTCCCACCACGAAGTGGAATGCTCCGACAACGGTCCCGCCGGAGTGTTCGATCGTCCGCGTCCGGGGCGGTCTTCTGGTCACCGCTTCCGGTGGCGTGGAAATCGACTCGTGGGAGTTGGCCAAGGCGACGGCCACTGATCGCGGCTTGAGCGAGCTTCGGGAGACGTACCGGATTCGCGGTGGGACAACGTGGTGGTCGAACTAATCCACGTTCGACAAGTCATTGCGGCATATCAATCAGCACCTTGATCGCGCCATCACGCTTGGCGTGGAAGAGCTCGAAGGCGGTCCCAATGTCGGCCAAGTCGTAGCGGTGCGTGAGCAGCGGTGCCACGTCAAGTCGTTTCTCGGCAATCCATTGCATGGCCAATGGGAAGTCCCGCCGAAAGTCGGGATTGACGCTCGTGACGATCCGGAGGTTCTTCAGAAAGGCGCGCTGCATCGGTACGCCGTCGATCGTTTCGGTGGGAACTCCAAAGAAAAGGATTGTCCCGCCGGGCCGGCAAGCGTCGATGCACTGAGGTAACACCTGTTCGCGGTGCCCCACCGCCTCGATGACGATGTCCGCGCCCCCCTCGGTGAGTTCCGCGATAGCTTCCGCGAGATTCCCCTCGCCAGGGTCGAGCACTTCGGTCGCCCCCATCTGGCGGCTCACCTCGCGACGCTCGGCGACAGGATCGACACCGATGATGTTCCGAGCACCCAAGTTTCGTAGCGCGCCCGTCCAAAGCAGCCCCATTGGGCCTTGGCCCATCACGGCGACGTCCCGGTCCAAGATGTCAGGGAGTTTCTTCAGAGCGTAGATTACGGTTCCCAAGGGCTGGGCCATGAGGGCTTGGGCGAGCGGTGGACGAGGATCGACGGGGATGGCCCTCGAGGCGGCCACCCAGTAACGCTCATAAAACCCGAAATGCTCATACGGCACTGCCAGCACCCGCTCCCCAGGCTGGAAGCGGTCGCTTTCGGACTCGAGCACCCTGCCGACCATCTCGTGCAACGACTGCCCGACATGCGGCTGGTATTCGGGATAGTCTCCTTCGTAGAAGAGCAGGTCCGAGCCGCACAAGCAGGCGAGTTCCGGTTGAAAGAGGATCCGGGGTTCTCCCGGCTCCGCGGAAACCCTCGCTTCTTCCAAGGGGATGTCGACGAGGCGGATTTGATGAGGCGCAAAGAAGTCACCGGCAAACATGTCAGAAGTACTCTTGTTGGAGAAAGATGGAGGAAACGCTCGACGTCGAGCCATGCATGATTGCTGGTGTGCATCATACTGGCACGCTTGGCAACCCGGGGAGATGACCCATCGCCAATTCATCGGGGAAAGCTCCCCGGGGGTTCGCTGCATCTGGGAGCAACACCTTGGGAGTTGGTCTTCTTCCTGCCACAATGGTCTCTCCCTGGGTAAGCCCCCTCACGTTGTGGTCTTGCGCTTGCGAACCTGTCGGCGGCGAACCGTTCCTCCTGAGCCTTGCATCGTCCTCCCATGGCCTGTGTCGCTTTGGACATCGGCGGCGCCAACCTGAAATTCGCAGCCGACCATGCTGCGCCCCGCTCGATTCCGTTCGCCTTGTGGCAACATCCTCACCGCCTCGCTTCGGTGCTCGCACGGGAATTCGAGCAACACTTTCCCGAATCGGACACCGTCCTGGCCGTCATGACTGGGGAATTGGCCGACTGCTTCGACGACCGAGAAACCGGAGTCCGCTTCATCGCTCGTGCTCTTCAGGAGGCAGCGGGCGATCGCACGGTGCGCTGGTTCGGGCTGGATCGACGGTGGCACCCGGCCGACGAGGTCTTCGAGCACCCACCGCAGTTCGCGGCCTCGAATTGGTTGGCTTTGGCAATGGCGGTCGCTCGAACGCTTGTCGACCGCGGTGAAGATCCTTCGGACGCTCTGCTGATTGACATCGGCACGACGACGACCGATATCACGCCCATCCGTTCGGGCAACGTCGCGGCTGGCGCCTTTCATGACACCGACCGCCTCCGCGCCGGCGAGCTGGTCTACCTCGGTGTCGAGCGCACTCCGATTTGTGCGATTGCCGACCACGTTCGCTATCGAGGCGACGACGTTCCGTGCTCCGCGGAGTGGTTCGCCACAACTCTCGACGTCTGCCTCCTGCTGGGACTGCTTCCTGAGCGTACCGAGTCGGTCCATACCGCCGATGGACGGCCGGCGACGCGCGCCGCAGCACGGAAACGCCTTAGCCGGACGATCCTTGCGATTGGACACGGCGAGTTCACGGAAGCCGATGCACAGGCGGCGGCCGACGATCTCTACACGCGGCTCGTCGATCGCGTGGCGTGCGCCCTCCAGCGAATGGCACAAACACACGACATGTCGCTGCACCGCGTGGTCGTGGCAGGAAAAGGGACGTTCCTGGCCGAGGCCGCATTGCAGCGACTTGGGGTCTCCCGTGCTTGGGCGCACCTGTCGCAATGGTGGAACGCCTCGTTGGAAAACTGTGACACATCAATGGCACTTTTGCGACTCTGGCAGAAAGGATAGCGATGCCGAATCCCCGTCGAACGCGGCTCGTGAAGGTTGGCGGCAGCCTGCTCCGACAACCCGATGGTCCAGCCAAGATCCGAGCATGGTGTGCCGAGCAAACGCGTGCCGATGAGTGGTGGATAGCCGGGGGAGGAGAGGCGGCTGACCTGGTGCGTCAATGGGATCGCCGCTTTGGTTTGTCCCAGCAAACTTCCTACCACCTGACGCTTCACTCATTGACGCTTACTCAAGAACTCCTCGAATCACTGCTGGATCTGCCGTCGCATTCATGTCTGAATTTGCTCGAGGAAGTGCGGGCGTTTCCGGCAAGCTGGCACAGGGAATACCGCCTGGCGACTTGGAATGCTACGAGCGACACGCTTGCGGCACTGATCGCTCGCCGGCGCCACGTCGCCGAGCTCGTACTGCTCAAAGCGGCTCCTCTTCCGACGGAGCTCGGCACATGGGCGGAACTTGCTGAGCAGGGAATCGTCGATCCCGTTTTCGCTCGAGCCGCCAAGGGGATCCCGCGCGTACGGATCGAGTCGCCGGGACCGAGAAAAAGGGATGGGAGCGGATTTTCGAGGGTGTGAGCCAGCCGCAGGTGTCGCTCTCATCTTCGAGCGTGTGGTTTGGCCCCCGGCACTCGTGGCGTAACCTCTTACTCCTCACGGGACTCGGCGTCTTCGGCCGGATCGGTTTTCAATTCGACCGGTGTGGGAACCGCCACCTCTTCCGCGGCTTCCACGTCCCCGACATGGATCATCCCGCCCTCGCCGGGAATCACGTGGATCGGATCCTGCCAGCGAAAGCCGTCTTTCGAGTAGTTACGCACCGGCCGCTCCCACAGGGGCAGTCCTTCGCGAAGGCGTCGGCGAATGGGGAGATCGAGGTCAGGACGGATGCGAATGATTTGGGTCCGCAGGTTCGCAGCCTCCAAGTTGTCCGGGTCGAAATGAAGCGCGACCTGCACGTAGCGGAACGCAGCGACGAGGTCGCCGGCCTGCCAAGCCGACTTGGCCAGACGGAGGTAGAGGCGTCCTTTCGAGCGGGTTCCCAGGACGCTCATCTTGTCCGCATAGATGGCTTGGCGTCGCAGAAACGCTGCGGTAGCCTCGGCGTCCTCTTCGCACGCCCACGGGTCGTCGATAATGCGCGGCGTCAAGCAGATCAGGATCTCGCGGCGTTCAGTCGTCTCGGTTTCGCGCCGAAACAGAGGACCGATCAGCGGCGCGCGACCCAAGTACGGAATGTGGGAACTCGTCGTGGTGAGATCTTCCCGGATCAGCCCGCCAATGACGAGCGTCTTGCCGTCAGGACAGAGGACGTTGGTGGTCACTTGCGTGACTTCCTTATCAGGGAGGGTCATGCCTTGTTCGACTCGCACCGAACCGGTGGAAAGTTCGGGATGGACTTCGAGGCGAATCATGCGCTCATCGGAGATGAAGGGACGAATGCGCAATTGGGTTCCCACTTCGAGGAATTCGACAGATTGAGTTGCCGAGTTCTCCGTCACCGTCGTGCTGACGTAGCCGAGCTGCGAGCCGATGAGGATTTCCGCTCGTTGCTTATTCAGGCAGACGACGCGCGGCGAAGCGACGACGTTCGTGTCGCCGACCGTCTCGAGCGCGTCGATGAAAGCGGCGAGGCTGCCGTCGAGGAACCCGAATTTCAAGCCTCCGCTGCTGACGTCGATCGAAGCCAGGTTGTCCAGAGGCGAACCGCTGATCAGACGGACGTTCTGTTTGTTGCGCAGCAGTTCGAAATTGACGCCGAGCGAGTTGGAGTCATCGAGGCGCACGCCGATAATGATCGCCTCGATGGCGACTTGCCGAGGCCGCTGGTCGACCTCGCGGACCACCGCTTCGATCTGCCGCAAAACGTTCGGGTAATCGCGCACGATGACCACTTCATTTCCGGCAAAGGCGTCGCCGCCGGCGGCGTTGGGATCGGTCGGAATGCCCACCTCGGCAGGACTGGAAACGGCCACGCGGCTCGAGCGACCGAGAGTGCGCGTCTGGGCCACCGTGGCCTGACCGGTCGTGCTTAGCAGCGGCGCGATCAACGCCTGCAGATCGGCAGCGGTGACGTAGTTGGGACGAAAGATGCGCACGTCAACCGGTTCCGACGTGTTCCGCATCTGCGAGATACTCTCTGGCGTGCCCACAAAGATGAATTTTCCCTGGCGGTAGGCCACGAGCTGTGCTGACTGCAAGATCGCCTCCAGTGCCTCGTCGATCGTCACGCCGCTCAAGGTGGCATTGACGGTCCCCGTCACGTCGGGTGCCGGGAGGATATTCAGGTCGCCCTGGCGGCTGAGCATCTCGAGTACGTCACGAATGTCCGCGTCTTGAATGTTGATCCGCAACCGGTTGTCTCCCTCGGCTTCGATCACCGGAAGCGAACGTCCTCCGGTCGCCACCGCGCCCTCACCAGCAGGCTCACTTTGCTCGGTCCGTGGTGGTTGAGGGGCTTCCGCTTGCTGCTTCTCTTGCTCCTGTTGCCTCGACTGTTCTTGGATGGACTGGAGCGTCTCCAGAAGGGTCTGCTGCTGTGTGGTCAGCTTCTCGGTGACCTCCTGGATGCCCGAGACGATGGATCCGAGCTGGGCGGAGACGGGAGGAGCCTCGGGGAGTCTTTCCGGCCGGGAGAGTCCCGGACCGGGCTCATCAAGAACCGCTGGAGCACCCGGTGGCTCTGGGTTGGGGCGTGCGGCCGTCTCAAGCGTCGGCACCGAAGTGACCGGCTCGTCTGTGTAATCGGCCACGGCGAAGGCGGCGGCGACTCCGGCCGCGGCGCATCCGAGCATCACGATCCAAATCCATACGACACGCATGGGACCTCCTTGTCCTCCTCCGCTAGCTCGAATTCGCCCCCTCGTCGGGCCGCCCGTCTACGGCGGACCGTTGGACTCCTCACTTGCATCTTCCTGGGCAGCGCCGCCGTGGGGTGCCCACATCTCGTCTGCGTCGAGCGCCAGCGTGTAACGCTGTCCGTGACGTTCGAGAATGACGGCGTCCTCGGTGATCTCAAGCAGCCGGTACCGAATATTGGTGTCGTTCGGAGCCACGACCCAGTTTCCGGTGCTGTAAGCAACACCATTGATCACCGCGGTTTGCCGGTGTTTGCCGACGATCGTGCTTTGAAGCTGCAGCCCCGCTTCCTGGGGCGAGGTCGCCGTCACTGATTCCCGCGGCGTTGTCTCAAGCTCCTCTTTCTGCTCGGCCTCATCAGCCGTCGCGAACGGATTCCACGCCAGACCCACGTCCACAGGTTGCATTTGCGGGTCGCCATCGATGGCCGTTGCGACCTCTTCCCAGCGCCTCCTTGCACCCCGATGACTTGTCACGCTCGGCTGCTGCTCGGGAGCGGCCGCGGAGGCGGCGGTCGCGGTGGCAGGCGTCTTGTCGCTGCTCCAGCGTCGAAGAATGGGGACCCAGTAATACAGCGCTACCACACACATTCCCGCCAGAATCACCCCTTTCTTGGGATTCTGCCGGAGCTCGCGTGCGATCTGCTTCCCCAGTTTCCCCAAGGTCACTGGATAGCCTCCCCTGGAAAATCATCCTCTTGAGACACCATGGCCTCGCGATGACGTGACGTTCTTACCTTTTCGTTATCGGTCATCGTCTCTGTTTCGCTAACCGGATTCTTCGGAAAAACCGGCAAAAAGTACCAACCGAAAGGTGCTGTCGACCTGACCCTCTCCTTCGGAGACGCGGCGGATTTCCAGATGTTCGACCCAGTGCAGTTCTGGCAGACGGTCGACTTCTTGCAGGAGGCCAAGCACGCCGTCGAGGGGGCCCGTCACGGACACCTCCAGTGTGATGCGTTCAAAGGTGGAGAAATCTTCTGAGCGAGCGGGCATGAGGCGCACGAGTGTTACACGGTTTCGGTCAGCGGCACCGGTAATGCGAGCCAGGAATTCGGGGAGTCTTCGAGCCAACGGTCGATTGCAATCCCAACGCGCGCAATAGTCTTGCACCTGCGTCAGCTGAGCCTTGGTCAACGAGATCGTCGACTTGAGCCGCTCGGAAGCAACGACGAATTCCTGTTGGCGCCGCAGCTTCTCACGCAGTTCCGACAAGGTCCGTTGGCCCGGAAGAAAGACGAAGAGTGTGTAAAGTAGAGATCCTGCCGCCAGCAGGCTCGTCATCCACAATCCCCGCCGTCTCCGGCGAATTACCGTTGCCATGGCTGTCCCTCCTGATCCTGCCGGGCTTGCTCTTGCCTCGCCGGGTCGACGACGACCTGTCCGAGACCGGGACGCACCGTGATCTGAACGGAGAACTCGACTCCCGCCTCGTCGCCGGACAGATGTTCCAAACGCCCGATCTCGACGTGTTCAAACAGCGGCATGAGCGCGAGTTTCCCCAGGTAGCGGTGGAAGGCGTCCAGGTCACGGGTGGTACCCTCGAGTCGAATGAGAAAACGGCGGCCGTCGTAGCGACGCCGAAGTTCCTCGAGGTCCGCCTGGGCGCCCTCCTTCTCCTCTGTCTCACTTGGTGCCTTCCGCCGGTTTGGAACATCCTGGAGTCCTGGGGCCGAACCGACCGGTTGGTACACCACTTCGAGACTTTCCAAGGCAATCGACGGCTCCAACGGCGTCAACGTCTGGTCCAACAACCGCGTCATCGGCCACGGGTGCCGCAAGTATGTCAGTAGTGCCGCTTGACGCTTTTGACGATCAAGTTCCCGGTAGACTCGGGACAGCTCTTGGTTGATCCGCAGGGCCGTGACATGAGGGTTGGCAATGGCTTCGAGTCGCTCTTCGGCGTCACAGCGAAGCCAGTGCTGGAGTGTGGCCGTACCGCCGACGACGCCGATGAACAAAGACGCGACGGTGATCCGCCATAGCCGCTGGTACCGGACGTCGTACCGTTCGCGGAATTTCTGGGGCAAAAAGTCGATCTGCATCATGTTCGACTCTCCGCAGGCTGGGTCGCGGCGGGCTTAGGCGATGCATATCGCTCGCGCAGTGCCGCGCCCACGGCGACATCCCACGCTGGCGCGTCTTCGACAGGCGTCACCGCTCGAATGTGACGAAATGGCTGGGCGACATCGGCGGCCAAATTGAGTCGTTGCGAGATGAGGCGCGCCAAGTCGGCATCAGCCTCCCCGCCACCTAGCAGGACTCGGGAGAGGGGTGAACCGCGGAAGGTGACGCTGTAGTAGCGGCAACACATCGCCAGCTCCGAAATCAACCTTTCCACGACCGGTCGTGTGGCTTCGCGCACCGATCGCAAGACGTCGGGGTCCCGCCGACTGGCTCGCCGGTCTCCCTGGTGGCGCCGCAGCGACGCCGCCGCTCGCAGCTCCATATCGAGGTGCTCGGCCACCGCTTGATCGAACTGCCGGCCGCCAATCTGCAAATACTTGATCAGGAGCGGATGACCATCGCCGCAGACCAGCACGACCGTACGTGCCGTGCCGATGTGCACCATCAACGTGCGCGACGCACGGTCCTCATCGCGTCGATACTCGTGCAGGAAGGAACGAATCAACGCCGCGGGCTCCACGTCCATCGCGCATACTTGAAGTCCCGCCTTGTCAAAGAGAGTGACGATGTGGTGGAGGGTCTTGCTTCGAGCGGCAAAGACGATGACCTCTCGATAGAGGCGGTCTCCTTGGCGGACCTCGCCGACCGTCACATGGCGAACTTCCGCCTGGCCGATCGGATAGGGGAGCCGTTCGGCCAGTTCCCGCTCGACCAGATCGGGAAGGGACAGCTCGGAGACCCGAGGCACGCGGAGGTTTTGTACCAGAAGCTGGCGGTCGTTGAGGACGACGACGGCACGACGGCCGCGAAATGCCGATTGGGCGCGGAGCGAGTCGATGGCGTCGATCAGAGCCGTTTGCCGATCGCCCGAAAAAAGGTCGCCGTCGCAGGCAGGCGGAAGTTCGCGCCGCCCGATGGCGTGCAGACGCGTTCCGTCGTGGGACAGCTGGAGCATGCGCACGCCCGAACTACCCACTTCGATGCCGATGGGACTCCAGCTTCGCCTTGTCCAGTCCCAAATTGCCATGCCTCTCCTCGGTTGCTTGTAGGGGGTCCAAACCTAGTAGGCGGTTGCCGAAGCCAGCGCGGACGGAGCCTGAACAGGGCCCTCACGTTTTACCTGGCCCACGGTGGTTCGTCCCGTTGCCCCGTCGATGTCAACGGAAAGATACCTTCGCGCGTCCCCTTGCCCGACCGCCAACCAGATCCGAACGCCATAGGGCGGGTCCACCGTGCCGGTGGGGAGGAAGCGAAATCTTGGCGGCCCCTGCTGCGGCGGACCAGATATCTGGACCGTCACCAACTCGACCGGTCCGCTCGGGAGACGCGATAGGTCCTCGATAAAGCGGCTCGAGTCAGGAGAAGGCACAAAAGCCGGTGCGGGCACGGGAATACGGCTGCCGTCGCCGGCTACGCCCTGCACTTCGAAAGAATCTCCCGAGACATCCGCCACAACCTCGTACGTGGTCGCTTGACTTACGGCCAGCCCGCGCACGTAGGCCAGATCAGCGGCCACCGCCGCACCGCCCGCCTCGAGACGCTCGACTAACCCCGGATTCCACTGTTGGACCAACAGTGAAGCGAGGATCGCCAAGACGACAAGGACCACCATCACTTCGGTCAGCGTGAACGCGTGTCGGCGGATGCCGCGTCCCGATGGCGCACCTTCAGCGACCGGATCGGCGGGCAGGCGTTCGCATGGGCTGACGTGGGGGGTCACGGCGGGAGGGACTCTGTTTGAGCAAGATCCGGTTCTGTTCTTCCAGCAGCCGGCGAATCTCCCGCAGCTCCTTGATCATCTCGGCTCGCTGTTCCACCGAATTGCTGAATGGGAGCTTGGGAGGCTGGCTCGCTGCCGGCTCCACTCGATACAACCCTAGCACGCCACCAACACCCAACGCGGCCACCAGTCCCACAATCGCTCGAAATCTTCGCCCGCCCATGACGGCACCTCCTTTAAGGAGTCTCCTCGAGTACTCGGGTCTCCCATCGCACAACGGACCACAACAGGCCGGTGTCGTCCGGATGGGCCACGAACACCGGTTGGCTCCAATCCTGCCAGTGGTATCGATCATTCGCACCGGCCGGCTTGATCACGATTTGAGACTGGGGATCGAGTCCCCGGTCAAGCTGCACAAATTCCGGGAAGTACGTAATCCCGTCGGGTGCGGTCTTCTGATCATCGTAGTCGTTCAACGCCTGATTCCACCAACTCGAAGATGTCGGCCAGGAGCTGTCGACATCGATGATCAGCTGAGCAGTCAGGAGCTGCCCCGTCAGGACGAATTGAGTCGGACCGGTGTCCGCATCAACGTGGAACTTGTTCTCAGCGACAACACATCCCTGGACCTGTGCCTCGGCGCCGCTGCCAACCTCGATTTCGCCGCGCGTCGCGACAACCGGTAGCGAAAAGGGATCGGTCGAGTCGGCAAGTGTGGGAAGCTCCATCCCCTTGAGAACGACTCGCGAGCCTGCCACACGAATCCGATAGCCCCCAGACAACAAGACGCCTTCCATCGTTACGTCGTCACCGATTTCCAGCGTCGAGGCAACACGGTAGACGCCTAATGGATTGGTGCGAGGATCGGGGCCGATGACGACTTGCCTGAGTGGCGAAGCCAGCACGGGGATCTCATACTCCGGGCCGCCCGGATACAGCCGGTACGTCGGTGGAGCCCGTGTCTCGGAAAACGCCGGCGTATCGTCCGAATCGATCAACGTGGTCGGGACCCCCATCACGTGTCTTAAATAGGTATACCCTGTGCTGCTGCGAGTATCGGGACCGCAGGCGACAGGCCCGGTGAACGGGCGGTAGTCCGGGCCACCATCGGCATCGAGTCGTCCGAGGTCTTGAGCGTAGACGACCGGCGGCATGACACCAGCCGGGTAGCTGTGAAACAGACGTAGCGTCGCCTGCAACATGGCGGGCCCTTCCACTCGAGCCGGGAACTCCATCGTCGTCCTGCGCCCCGAGTCCCACTGAACCAAGGTTTGACCGGAATAGGCGGGCCACGGCTCAGGTTCGTCACTCAGTTTCCGAGGAACCAGCTGAACGACGACGCGCATCTGGTACGAGGTTTCCGGAATGCGATCCGACGCCGCTACATATCCCGTCACGTCGATCGTAACTCGGTAGGGATAAGTCGTGTCGTCCAGCGGCAGACTCGCGTCCCCAGCCGTGTACTGCACGGTAAACCCCTGCTCGTTGTTCAACGCCACTCGCTCGATCGTCCCCGTTCCCGACCAGTTCGCTAAGTGCATTTGCCGAAGCGCGTAGCTCGCTCCCGCCCAAGCGGCGTCCTGAGCTTTCTGGAACCTGCCCGCATTCTCGGTCATGGCCACAGACGTGAACTGGCTGCGTATCAGGGCGTAGGAAACCGCCACTGTGATCGACAAGAATGCCAAGACCAGAAGTAAGGCAGCACCCGAACGCGGCATGCATAAGCCACGCATTCCTCGGCGGGACGGTCGCCATGCGTGCCGAATCGAGTGGACGAGCACCAACGGATCGGCAGGAGCCTCGCCCTCCCCATTCAGAGAACGTCTTTTCTGAATGCTAGAGTTGGTTTCTTTCACGACCGAGCCTGTCAGGATTCTGAAGGATCGCTTTTTGTCCTACCATCACACACGGCGGTTTAGTTCATCAAAGCCCCACTGGAGGTCATTGAACTCCCGCTCATCGTTCCGCTATTACTAGTGGCGGTCGGTACAGGTCGCGCGACGGGGAAAGATGCCGACACGCCGTCAAAGAACACCAGCACTTGACCGGTCGGACTGTCGGGCACATCGAGTTGGAACTCCAAGTTGCACCGCACGCGCACGATACCCGTTTCCGAGTTGTACATATCGAGGGGCCAGCGAAGTTCGTTCCAGGCCACGGTCCCTGCTTCATAGTCGTCGAACTCGGCGCTGCCGGGACGCTGCTCTACCCAAAAGCGAACCGCAGACTGCCGGATTGTCGTCGTTGACGACCCACCACCGTCCACCATGAAAGATCCGACTCCCATCTGAAACACATGGACGCGAGTCGTCAGGACAACGGCATTGTCACGGTTCTGCCGTACGAACGCATCGATTTCATTGCGCCAGGAATCGGTGTCCTCCTTCGGCGGCACCTGCCGGCTGTCGGTTCGGTCGGTCACCGCGATCAATTCGTTCGGGTAGTCAGGATGGCCGCAAAAGACGACCAGTTCCGAGAATCGAGGAAGCCCTTCGGGGTCGGAAGGACTGCCATCTGGAGACCACACCACGAGCGTATCGGGGAAAACGCCCATTGCCGTCGATCGGGTCAGCACGAGCAGCCCGGGGAACGCAAGGCTTCCGTGAGCCTGCGAGACGGTTCGGCGAAAAATGTCCTGCACGACTCGCGCATGCTGGATCGTCTCGCTCATACCTTGTGCCGTCGCATCGAGGCTCGAGCTGGTCAGCGAGGCCGTTCCAATGGCCACGGCCACCAACGACATGATGGTGACAGCTACCAGAAATTCGGTTAAGGACATTCCCACGCGGCGATGGCGAGTCGAACCTACCATTGTTCCATCTCCGTGTATGCAACGACGCGTTCCAGGCGTGCCAGGCGAATGCGGCGGCCATCCTCCTCCACTCGATGGATCGTGATGCGGATCACGCGGTAGGGGCCCTGCTGGGAACCGGACCAATCGGGTGTCTTCCCCAGCGCATCGGTGTAGCCAATTCGGACGCGGACCCGCCAGCGGTCCAGGTAGGTTCGAGGAGCCCGATAAGCAGCCGCGCGAAGTCCGCCCTGACCATCCTCGCTTCCCAGCGGTTGTCCCCACAGATCGAGCACGGGCCGTGTCTTGTAGTTCGCGTAATCGTCGACGTCGTCAAAACGACTGCGTCCCTCTCCTTCGCTCTCCCAATTACTCGGGCCAGGCGCGACGCTATACGGATCGGTACCCAACTCGTGAAACCGGCGGCTGCAGATCTCTTCCATCAATTGCCTCGCCAGTCCCTGCGCTACCACCGTTTCATATTGGTAGTCGACGGTCGCCACCGTCGCATCGGTTGCCTGGAGCATCACTGCCCCTGCAACCGCCAAGAGTGTCAGGGCGACCAATGCTTCGACCAACGAAAACCCGGCCGGCTTCCAACGCCCCACGACAACAACACGACGCAACCCACGACAATCCGACACGGTGACTTTCCTGCTATATCTCGTTCTGCGGAAACCTGGCACACCGACGCGACAGCGGTATCGGTACGCCCGGAGATGGCTTCAGCAGCCGTCCCCGCCCCCTCGGCTCGATCCGTTAGTTCACCGCACGAAAAAGGGCGGTGAGGTCCCCTCGAAAGCGTCCCCGCTCGCCTCACCGCCCGTCGAACTGCGGCATCTCTTCGGGATCCGCAGTCCACCCCAACCGTACGTTTCGTCACGCCAAAAGCAAGCGAGCCGGAAGCGGTCGCGGCTTGCCAAGGACGCCTCCTGACGGCAATAGTGATAAAAACGGCGATGACGATGCTGCTTATCCTGTGGCCTGTGAAGGAGAATCTGTTGACCGCTTCGCCCCAGCCTCGCTTAAACCACCGGCAATGGGAATGGAACGATGAACTCGCCGACGATCTGGCTCGACTCGTCCGCCTCGCCATCCGAGCCGACTTGGATCGAGGTTGCGACGTCACCTCGGTCGCCCTCCTTCCGCACGATTTGGAGGGTCGCGCCCGAATCGTGGCTCGCCAGCCCGGCGTGCTCGCCGGACTTGCCGGCATTCCCTACCTACTTGAGGAGTTCGATATCAACTTCCGTTGGGAACCAGAGTGCCAGGACGGTGATTGGGTCGAGTCGGGCACGGCTGTCGGAGCCCTTTCGGGGCGAGCCCTCGACCTGCTCGTCGTCGAACGTACCCTCCTCAACTATCTTAGCCACCTTTGTGGCATCGCCACCAAGACCCGGCGGTTCGTCCAAGCCGTCGAAGGAACACCGGCCGTCATTTGCGACACCCGAAAGACCGTTCCCGGGTGGCAGCGGCTGGCCAAGTACGCCGTCCGATGTGGCGGCGGAACGAACCACCGAACCGGACTCTTCGACGCCCTGCTCATCAAAGACAATCACCTCGCCGCCCTGGAGTCACTCGACGACTCGCCTTCCGACTCGACAGAATTAGCCGCGGCAGCCGTCGCGCGCGCCCGCCAGGCAGCTGCTCAGCTTGTCGGTGGACTGGGAACGCCTCGGAAACTCGTCCTCCAAATCGAGGTCGACGATCTGGCCCAATTGAAAGCGGTCTTGCCCGCGAGTCCCGACGCTGTGCTCCTGGATAATTTCTCCCTGGACGATCTTCGGCAAGCGGTCTCTCTCCGCAATGCATCCGCCCCCCACATCATCCTGGAAGCCTCGGGTGGGATCACGCTCGAGTCGGTTCGCAGCGTTGCCGAAACTGGGGTGGACCGGATCAGTGTCGGAGCCCTGACTCATTCGGTCGAAGCACTCGATCTGGCACTCGACTGGGAATGGGTAGCGTAGCGACTGGAGGCGAAAGTGGCGGCCGGACAATCCGCACGTGAGGCCTCAAGGCGGTCAGCTTCCGAGGCCCGATGCCGGAAACTCGCAGCAAGTCGTCCGGCCTCCGATACAAACCACCCCGTCGCCGCTCGGCAACGATGCGTTTGGCCAGCGTCGGGCCAATGCCCGGCAGGAGAGTCAATTCGGGCCAGGCAGCGCGATTGATATCGACCACGTAGACCGGGGGCGGACTGGTTCGCGCCTCGTCCAGAGGTCTCAACCGAGGAACACGAGTCTGTTCAAGCAAGAGGCGCCCCGAGGCAACCGTGATCAGGACGAGACACACGAGTCGGTCGGCGGCTTGCAGCCACCGACGATTCCACGTACAGGACATCACCGGATTCTCCTTTCCCGGCCGTCCCACACCTGCCGCCATTGTAGACCACGTTTCATAATGACACCAGATTCGCTCCACGGAACAATTCCGTTGCTCCATCACACACGCACACACCACGTCGCGGTTCGTCCCCGGGTTTCCACCTTCGAGTTGCCCCAACGATGACGTCTTTCCAACTGGTAGCCCCGTTCGCTCCGGCCGGAGACCAGCCCAAAGCGATTGCCGCACTCGTGGCCGGGATTCGCGAAGGCCGGCAACACCAGTGCCTCATGGGAGTGACCGGCTCGGGTAAAACCTTCACGATGGCCAACGTGATCGAGCAGGTGCAGATGCCGACGCTCGTCATCTCGCACAACAAAACACTGGCCGCCCAACTCTACTCGGAGTTCCGGGAATTCTTCCCGCACAACGCGGTCCACTACTTCGTCAGCTACTACGATTACTACCAGCCCGAGGCCTATATCCCTCAGCGGGACATCTACATCGAAAAAGATGCCTCGATCAACAGCCAGATCGACCGGTTGCGGCTTGCGGCCACGAGCGCTTTGGTCACGCGCCGCGATGTCATCATCGTCGCGAGCGTCTCCAGTATTTACGGACTTGGTTCTCCTTCCGACTACAAGGATATGATGGTGGCGGCTCGCGTCGGCCAGATCCTCGACCGCGACCAGATGCTCGCCCGGCTCATCGATATCCAGTACGAACGCAACGATGTGGCGTTCGAGCGAGGCCGGATCCGCGTGCGTGGCGACTGCGTCGAAGTCTGGCCACCGTACGAAGAATTCGCTGTCCGCATCGAATTGTGGGGGGACGAAGTCGAGCAGATCGCTTTGATCCATCCGATCACCGGCGAAGTCCTCGACCGCACCGATCAGGTCTTCATCTTTCCCGCCACTCATTTTGTGACGCCCGAAGAGCGAATCGCCCGCGCAGTCAAGGGCATCCGCGAGGAACTCGCCGAACAACTCGAGAAGTTCCGCGAAGAAGGCAAACTGCTCGAAGCCCACCGCCTCGACGCCCGCACGCGTTACGACATCGAAATGCTCCTGCAAACCGGCCGGTGCCCCGGAATCGAGAACTACAGCCGACACCTGACCGGCCGCAAGCCGGGCGAACCTCCCGACACGCTCTATGAGTTCTTCCCGAAAGAGTTCCTATTGTTTGTCGACGAATCGCACGTCACGGTCCCACAGGTCCGCGCCATGTACGCTGGAGACCGCAGTCGCAAAGAAACACTCGTCGCCCACGGCTTCCGCCTCCCCAGCGCTTTGGACAACCGGCCTTTGACGTTCGAAGAGTGGGAATCGAAGATCCATCGCGTCATTTACGTCTCGGCGACGCCGGGCGATTACGAGCTCGAAAAGACGGGCGGCGAAGTCGTCGAACAGATCATTCGCCCGACAGGGTTGCTCGATCCCGTGGTCGAACTCCAGCCCGCCCAAGGACAAGTGCCTCACCTAGTGACGCAGATCCGTCAGCGCTCGGCCGCAGGTCAGCGGACGCTCGTCACCACGCTGACAAAGCGGCTGGCCGAAGACCTGGCCGCCTATCTGCAGGAGCAGGGAATCGCCTGCGCGTGGCTCCACAGCGAGCTAGATGCCTTCGAACGAGTCGAACTGCTGCGCGGGCTGCGGGAAGGAGAGTACGATGTCCTCGTCGGAGTCAATCTCCTCCGGGAAGGACTCGATCTGCCGGAAGTCTCCCTCGTCGCGATCCTCGATGCCGACAAGGAAGGGTTCCTCCGCAGTGAAACGTCGCTCGTGCAAACGATCGGTCGTTCGGCCCGAAATGTCGACGCCAAGGTGATCCTCTACGCCGATAAAGTCACCGAATCGATGCAACGCGCGATCGACGAGACGGCTCGACGGCGTGCCATCCAAGAGGCGTATAATCGCGAGCACGGCATTACGCCGGAAACGGTCCGCAAGCGGATTCAGCGGGGGATCGAGGCGGATGCCGAAGCTCATCGACGAGCTGCGGCGCTGGTGACCGACACGGTGCAGGACGAGCAAGCTCAAGAAAAGGTTCTCGAGGCGCTCGAGAAGGAGATGCGAGAAGCCGCCGAAGCACTCGAGTTCGAACGAGCGGCCGCGATCCGCGACCGCATCTTGGAACTCAAAGAGGCTCGAGGCGAAAAGGTCCAGTCGGTCACCGGACGCCGGCGAACTCGAAAGGGAGCTCCGCGCCGGCGCCGCTCCGGCGGCAAGAAAGTGCCTCGCCCCAAGCAACCTTGATCGTCGGCGCATAAAAAAGCCCCGACCGAAGTCGGGGCCCCAAACGGCTTTCGCGTTTGCCGGTGATGCGCGGTTAGTAGTTCGACCCAACGCCGCCGTCAGCGCCGCCGACGATATGCAGATGGTTATGATCGATGTAGATGACTTCCTGTGCATCCTCGTCAATGATTTCGTGCGGAACTGGCCAACCCACCCACGTCCGTTCTTCGAAGTAGACGGTGCATTTGTAGTGAGCGTGGTGGAGCTGGGCCATGCCGACCAAGGGGAAGAATCGAGGAGGATCCATGTAGTCGGCGATCTTCTCTTTGACGATCCGCACGTTGTTGCGTTGCTTTTCATAGAGGAAGGGGAGTCCACCCTCGATCGGGCGCGCTTTCTCGAGTGCCCGCATGACTTCGTCGTCACTAGGCGGGTCGAGCGCTTTGATCTCCGCTCCCGGAGGAACTTCGCCCAATACGGGAACCCGCTCATATCGCTCGTGCTCCCAAGCCCGATCCTCCAACTTGTCCTGGAAATAAGGGCTGACCGGAATGGGAACGCCGAAGAGTCCCATGTCGGGACCGGCAGCCGGATTGATACATCCCGTGGCGCCGACTGCCAGAGCGGTCAACACCAGCCCATAGAGCAAAGAGAGTCGCGTGTAAGCCATGAGTCCATCCTTGCATCATCTGGCGGCCGAATCGGGCCGCGGCAAACCTATCACCCGCGAAAGCCGGCTGGTGTCCTTTCCAGCGGCCGTTTTGCGTCGCTAGCCTAGTTATCGAGTGAAACTGGGCGGAACTTGCGGGTTTTTCCGAAAATTCGAAGAAATCGGAAAATGTCGGCTGCGAGCCAAATCGCCAGGAGAGAGAAAGGGAATGGGATCACCCCCGGAGAGCCTATCCTCGCCCTGTTCCCGAAAAGACCAAGAAAACCAGATGAGCCGAACGAAGTTGGCGCGGGTGAAGATGGGAAACTTTCGCGCACTACCCGACACAGAGGCACAGTGGAGAGTGAGTCTTCACGAAGACTCACTCTCTGCTCGCTGGGCCTGTGGCTCTTCATCCAAGCGGACCGACGGTCCGTTGTTCACGGCTTGGAAGGGAGCGTCTGGCGATTAGTTCTCTAATAGCTTGCGGACTTCGCTCGCCACTTCGCTGGCCGGAAGGTTGCGCCGGACCACTGTGCCCTGCCGATCGATCAGCAGCGTCGTGGGAAGGGTCAAGATGCCCATTTCGCGCGCTAAGGGACTTTCCAAACCGCCCTCTTCAAAGAGCGTAGGGAAGGGGTACTTCTTCTTCGCCAGAAAACTGCGCACCTCGCTGGCATCCGAGTCGAGACTGACGGTGACGACGCGCAAGCCTCGATTGCCGTGGCGAGCGTAAAGCTGCTTGAGTTGGTCCAGTTCCTCGACACACGGCTGGCACCACGTTGCCCAATAGACGAGGACGACGACATGTCCCCGGTCGTTTTCCAGCGAATAACTGCGCCCATCGACCGTGCGACCTCGAAGTCCGATGCGTTTACCCACCGATCGAATCCGCCGGATCGCCCCCGTCGCCTTCGCCGCTTGCGGGGCCTTGGCAAACCCCGAGACGATCCGCTCGTACCACTCGATGGCCTCTCGTTCCTTTCCATTGAATTCGGACGCGACCGCAAGCTGCAACATCGCCTCGGGCGCATCGTCGGCTTTGGGAAACTTCCTGACGAATTCGCTGAGTTCCTTCAACCACGCTTCCTGAACCTTGGCGGGATCGGCGTCTTTGGAGGCCAGTTGTTTGGCGTACCGAGCGGCGATGAGGCGAAACGCGACGAAAGCGCGCAGGGACACATCTTCCTTCGCCACCTCCTTCGCAAGTTTTTCCAGTTTCTCGATACCCCCCGAGTATTGCCCCGACTGGACGGCAGCCGCGATCGTGTCCGCCAACTGCCGAATCCAGTTGTGCCGTTCGGCGTCGGTCGCCACCTTCCGATACAGTTGTTCCAAAATGTCCGCCCGGCGAGTCTGCCACTTTCCTTGAGCTTCGGCAGTGGTCGCCGAAGCGAGATGGCGGTCGACCTCTTCGAGTTGCTTGATCAGCCCTTGCACGGCCGGGTCTTGTTGGGGCAGAGACTCGGTGGGAGCAGGAGGTCTAGCCAGCGAGGCCTGGAAGAAGTATCCCCCCGAGGATGCCACTTGGTCGTCACGCGAAGAGGCTTTCAGCGGCAGTTCGATGAGCCGCCAGCCGGAGGAAGTTCGGATGAGTGTCCCCAAGGGGAGTTCCCGCTGATCGCCATCGACCTGGAAGATGGCGACCGCCTGCTCATAGACGATCAGATCCCGCTGAATCTCCGCCGATGAACCGGCGGGGACAACTCCAGGACGAACAGCACCGAAGTAGATCCACTTGGCCCCGGGGGGGACTGGAAGAGACGCTCCGCTCGCCAGTCCCTCGAGTGTCCGACGGCGTTTCTCGAGGATCTCGTCGCGCCGCCGGCCGGTGATCTTCAGTTCGTCCAGTTCGGCGTTGGAAATGAGAATGGCTCGAAGGCGTGCCGAAGAACGCTCGGCAATGGCCCCGACGGCCTCTTCGGAAACTTCTTCCGCAGAGATCCACTTCCAGCGGTCGATCGTGCCGTCTTCGTCTTCATCGATCCCATGCCGCGTGCCCGCAGTTCCCAGCCAACGGTGTTGGTCCGCCTTGAGATTGAAATCCGAGTCGATGTCGCGGTACACCTCAACTCCGTGATGGTAGTAGCACCATTGGTCGACCTTGTTGTCCTGGTTCGTATCGAGGAACCGGCGGAGTGTACGTCCGGCCGCATCGCGCACCATCCAGCCTCGCACTTCGCCCTCGCGGTACGGAGCGACTGAGCATTTCTCGATTTCACGCTCCGACGGGCGGTCGTAGGAGAATCCGGAGTGGACAGGCTGGAGTTTGAGCGCGTCGGCGGCAGAAGGCCCAGCCGCTCGCCCAACAGAAGCAGCTATGAACAGCACTGCTGGAATCAACAGGAAGCGTGTCACGAGTTTCGTCATCGCGGAAGCCTCAAAGATTACGGGAGGATGCGCATCACTGCTCGGGGCGTACCCATGTCACCACCCCAGCCTCAACGGACGCCTATTGTGGAAAGTTCGTGCCGGCAGGCCAAGAGCGATTTTGATGGGCGCGCGGTTGCAGGGGATGTGATGGTGCGTTGGTGCCTATAGGACCTATACGACGTATGGGACATATAGGGCGGATAGGACCTATAGGAGCAGAGACGATGCCGCGCAGGTGATCTGATATGCCTTCTACATCGCCGCGAAGCGGCGATGTCCCATGGGTCCTCTACGTCTTATTGGTCTTATGGAAGCCGGTTGTCGATCGGTTGGACCACAACCCATGGGCACGCTCGCGGACCCCGCCCGCCTTCACGCCGAACGTTCCCCTTTGACGACGTATCCATCCGCCGAGTCCGCGGCCGCAGACGGCACAGGCTTGGCTACTTTCAGTTCGACCGGCCGCACGAGACTCCCCCACCGCCGCATCCGATACCAGCGGATCGTCCGGTCGACAACAAAATAGACGGGATACGATACAACCAACCCAACAATGATGCAGCCCAGCCAAAGAGGGCCGGCGATGTGCAGAAAGCGACTCCAGTAGAACACGACCGCCGCCCACCAGCCCAACGGAGGGTGCGCCAGCGCTGCCCACCACTCGCGACCGATCGGTTCTTGCGCCAGGACGGCGCAGCCGAGCCGATAGCAATACCAGTACATCGGGATGATCGTGGCAGGGTTCGAGAGCCAGACCACCGCGACGCTCACAAACTTGTTGGCTCGCAAGATCCAGCTAATGGCCGCTGCCAACACCATCTGGATACCCACCGTCGGCGTGATGGCGACGAAAATGCCGACTGCCATTCCAAGCGCCAGCCGATGCGGGGGGTCGTCGGCGTGCAATAGATTGTGGTAAATGAAGCGCCGCAGCCGCCGTCTTCTCAGACGGTACCATACTTTCACCCGACGCCGCACCATAACCGCACTACCACCCACGCCCAAATCGCGACCGGCACCACCGAAGCAGCCCATCCTTTCCCAGCTCTTCGGCTACCCCGACCTCTTACCTTGAAGTATACATTCTCAGACTAGCCCCCCTTGCCTGATCGTGCCAACCCACCACCTGACGCGATCCCAACCCGCTTTCCTTGATAACTCTGTCGGCGACCGAGTTCCCTTTCGATCGCCTGACGCACGGCCGCTCCCTCAAGGCACCATTCTGGCCCGATGAGGTACTCGGGCGGGGCATGCGCACTGAGCCGCTCGACGACCACATTCGGCGGCAACACCTCCAGCACATCCGCCACCCACTGCACGTAGGTCTCCCGATCGAGCAACTTCACTTTTCCCGACCGCACATCCTCACCCAGCGGGGTCCCCTCGACGGCATAAAGGCTGTGAATCTTGACCGCATCCACGTTCAATCGCGCCACCTCGCGTGCACTCACCAAGACGTCTTCCCGAGTTTCGCCTGGCCACCCGATCAGCAGGTGCAGGCAGATTTCGAATCCGCGGCCCCGACTTCGCTCCACGGCATCCACCACCGACCGATGATCGTGTCCTCGGTTCATCGCTCGGAGCGACCGCTCGTGCACCGTCTGCATGCCGTACTCAACCGACAGGGGCTTCCGACTCGCGACCTCTTCCAACAGATCCAGGACGTCGTCTGGGACGCAGTCGGGGCGTGTTCCGATGGCCAAAGCGACAATGCGCGGATGAGCCAACGCCGCCTCGTACAGGTCGCGAAGTTTCTCGACTGGACCGTACGTGTTGGTTCCTGGCTGAAAATAGGCGATATACCGGCCTCGATCGACGCCGTAGCGGCGCCGCAGGGCGTCGATGCCCCGTTCGATTTGGGCGTGGATGTCGTCCCGCCGCACCCGACGACTGGGGCTGAAGCTGCGATTGTCGCAAAACGTGCAGCCCCCCAGCGCCACGCGCCCGTCGACGTTCGGACAGGTGAATCCCCCATCGAGACTCACCCGCCACACTTTTTCTCCGTAAAGCGACCGAAGATGGAAACCATACGCATAATAGACTAGGCCGGCGGCCCGCCAGTCGAAACGGGTTCCGAAGCTGTGGCCGGTCGCGGGGATCGTTGACGTCACGGAGGGAGCCAAGTATTCTGAGAGGTTGGAATCAACTTCCGGGCACAAGCCACACGCCCGGAAAAGGGAGCTACGTCGGCGGGTTGAGTTACACGCTCTAAGAGTTTGAGCAAAACCGCGGGGCCACGAGTGGGGTATCTACGGTAGAAGCCGCCCTCAGAAGCGCGCCGCCCCTCCACGGCGCGTTGCATTGTAAGCCCACCTCGGAGGACGCTCAAGCCAACATGCAGGTGCGACCATGCAGTACGGTGAACTGATCCCGGTCAAAGGGGGCGACCCGATCCCACTTTTGAAGAAAAAGCTGCTGATCGGCCGCCGGGAGAGCTGCGACATCATTCTGCGGTTCAACAATGTCTCCGCGCATCACTGCCAACTGACGCTGGACAGCGGCTACTGGTTCGTCAAAGACCTCAATAGCCGCAACGGTACGAAGGTCAATGGCCAACGGATCACCCGGAAACGTCTTGATCCGGGCGACATCCTCTCGGTTGCCAAGCACCAGTACGAAGTGCACTACGACCCGGTGGAACTGGGCGCGGCCGGCCCGCCACCTCCCGATGAAGAGCACATCTCGGAAATCCTCAGCCGGTCGCTTCTCGACCGAGCAGGTTTGGTGCGTCGCAAACGCGAGTGACCAGTGGTGTCGCAGCCTCCACGCCGGATCTATCTCGACAACGCCGCCACAAGCTGGCCCAAGCCCCCGGAAGTCGTCCGCGCTGTGGAGGCCTATCTGCGCGAAAATGGAGCTCCCGCAGGACGCGGCGCCTACCGCGAGGCCCTCGAGGTGGAGAGCCTTGTCCAGACCACTCGCAGCCACGCGGCACGGTTCATCGGCAGCAATCACCCCGACTCGCTCGTCTTCACCGCCAACGGCACCGACTCGCTCAACCAAGCCATCCACGGAGTGCTGCGCCCAGGCGACCACGTCGTCACCACGGCGGCCGAACACAACTCGGTCCTCCGACCACTTGAGTTTCTCCGGCGACATCGCCAGATCACCTTCGACGTCGTCCCCGTCGATCACGACGGCTGGGTCGACCCCGACGCCATCGCCTCAGCCATCCGCCCCGAAACCCGACTCATTGCCGTCACTCACGCGTCCAACGTAACGGGCGTGGTGCAGCCAGTTGAGGAGATCGGCAAGATCGCTCGGAGTCGCGGAGTCCTCTTCCTGGTCGACGCCGCTCAATCGATCGGCCACCTGCCGCTGGATGTCACCCGCCTCAGCGTCGACCTGCTGGCCGCCTCAGCACACAAGGGACTTCTGGGCATCCTGGGCCTGGGCATCCTCTATATTCGGCCAGGTCTGGACGAGACGCTGCTCCCCGTGAGACAAGGAGGCACGGGAACTCGCTCCGACCAAATCGAACAACCCCGCTCCATGCCCGACCGCTACGAATCGGGTAATCTGAATGTCCCAGGGATCGTGGCTCTGAATGCGGCGTTGAGTTTCCACGAGTCGCCCCCGGTCCGACCCTCCCCAACGCTGGCGGAGACGCTGGTTGAGGGCTTGCGGAAGCTCGAACCGGTGCGCGTCATCGGCTGGAATGGGAACCGGCCACACGTGGAGGTCGTCAGTGTCGTGGTGAAAGACTGGCAACCTGCCGACGCTGCGGCGGTGCTTGACGCCCAGTTCGGCATCCAGGTTCGAGCCGGCTTTCACTGCGCACCGCTTATCCATGCCGCCTTGGCGACCGAATCGATCGGCGGTACGCTGCGGTTCAGCTTCGGGCCTTTCAACACCGAAGCCGACGTCCACGTAACGCTCGAGGCGCTAAAGCAACTTGTCACCTTCTCCACGTAACCCGAGGGAACATGCCCGAGAATCCGCCGCCTGAGTCCTCGCCTGACCCCTGGTATCGAAAGGGGCTCCGGTTTACCTGCACGCAGTGCGGCGACTGCTGCACGGGGGCTCCCGGCTATGTGTGGGTCAACCAGGCGGAAATCGAAGCCATCGCGGCACTCGTAGGCGAATCGGACCTCGAAGCCTTCGAGAAGCAATACGTCCGGCGGATCGGGATCCGCAAGAGTCTCCGCGAGTTCTCCAACGGCGACTGCGTCTTTTTCGACGGGCAGACGCGACGCTGCCTGGTGTATCAGGCCCGGCCCCGCCAGTGCCGAACGTGGCCCTTCTGGGATTCGAACCTCCGCTCTGAGCAGACCTGGAAGGAAACCTGCGAGGTCTGCCCGGGAAGCGGCACCGGCCGGCTCTACCAACTTGAAGAAATCGAGAAGCTGCGCAAGGTCATCCGCGTCTAACGACGCTGCGGGTTTTGGTTTCTTGGCCGATCGTGTCAAGTTTGACGCCTAGCCAACCGATAACGGCTATGGCGACTTGCCGAGCGCCTTCCATCGAGGCTCCGGACGCAGTCGACAACATAAATCCTTATCAATCCATCACTTAGAACGCAGATACGAGGCCGCTTTATGGCTCCAACCATGATCGGAGCCACAACGAACGACGTAAGAACATAGTACACAACGAGTTGCGACGACAGGTCGGCAAGCATTCCTGATCCGCTAGAAGCTGCTCTCTCGAACAGCGGGCGGGCTGCCGAGGGCGGAGAAAGGCGGGACGGCATACCGCCACCGGGAAAACCAAACTTGACTCTAATGCTTGCCAGACTTACACTTGGGGCGTTCACCCACTAGCGGCGATCCCCGTCGAGTCGGGGGAGCTGCGGTACCCCGAGGAGAGCTGTGTCGTGACGAAGAAAGAAATCGTAAAAGCCATTGCGGACGAGATCGGCTTGACTCAGCTGAAGACGAAGGAGATTGTGCAGAAGACGTTCGACGCGATCATTGACGCGCTTGTGGAAGGGCGTCGCATTGAGTTGCGGAACTTCGGGGTGTTCGAAGTCAAGGAACGAGCCGCTCGCAAGGCTCGCAATCCTCGGACCGGTCAGCGCGTCCACGTTCCCGCCAAGCTCGTGGTGACGTTCAAGCCGGGCAAGGAGATGGAAGAGCGGGTACGGCAGCTCGAGCGGAAGCAGTTTGGTGATCGAGCCGCGAATGCGGAAATGGAGCGGGAAGCCAGCTCTGAGGGGCGGACGCCGCAGATCGCTGGCGAAGGCCCCTTGGAGACGCATGGAGAGATGGAACCCAATGCCTGAGTGGAACTGGGAAGAGCCACAGGGTGACGGGAATGCCGTTGACCGCGGTGGGAGGCTTTGGTAATAGGCGGGCAGACGGATGTCCGCGATCGGAAGACTCATCGAAAACTACTCATCTTGAAAGTTTCGACCATCGCATGATCGTCCCGTTTTGGCTGGAGCCAGCGGGTGCCGAACGTGCGAAGTCACGGAGGACTGGTATGATGCGTCGATGGATGCTGACGGCGCTGTTGCTTTTGGCTCTCAGCTACTCGGGCGGTTGCGTGATCCCCGCGTTCTCGCCCGAGCGGTCGGAACGAGCCAGGCAATTGATCTTTGTTTCCGAGGATTTCCGCGCGTTCAACAAGACGTGGGAACGCGTCTGGTTCCTCGATCAGCCGGACCACATGTCGCCGGAACTCGTCCACGGCGGCGTTCTCTAAGTCGCGAACGAACGGCCCGCATGGTGGCGGCCCTGAGAAGTGGAGCCCTCAAAGGGCGTTATCCACCTCCACGCGCCGACCAGGTTGAAAGGGGACCGTCCCGTCAAGGACGTCTGACGAGCGGGTAGCGGGTGCGCCGAAGGCGTGACGGTGCGCCCGAATTGTAGCCATGGGAACCAGTCGATACGATAAGACACTGGTTGCCATTCCGCATTCTTCCCCCAGTTCCGCGCCGCACCATGGAGGCACTCACGAACCCGCCTACCGTCGACTTGTCTGTGTCCGTCGGCTCGTTGACGCTTTCCAATCCCGTCTTGGTCGCTTCGGGCACGTTTGGGTACGCCCGGGAAATGGCGGGTCTGGTCGACTTTGCATCGCTCGGAGGCATCCTCCCCAAGACGATCACGCGCCTTCCCCGTCGCGGCAACCGTCCCCCGCGTACCGTCGAAACGACCGCCGGCCTCCTCAACGCCATCGGCCTGGACAACGATGGACTCGCTCACTTCCTCGACCACCGTCTTCCCTACCTTGCCTCACTCCCGACGCGCATCATCGTCAGTATCGCCGGGCGCACGATCGAGGAGTTCACCGAGATGGCGGCCGAGTTGAGTCAAGCTGAAGGCGCCGATGCGATCGAGCTGAATATCTCGTGTCCCAACGTCAGCGGCGGAGTCGACTACGGAATTGCTCCCGACCGTTGCGAGGCCCTGGTCCGTCAGGTGCGATCGCGTTGTTCGTTGCCCCTGATCGCCAAGCTTACTCCCAACGTCACCCGCATCGACGAGATGGCACAGGCTGCCGAGGCCGGGGGGGCGGATGCGGTAAGTCTGATCAACACGGTTTCCGCACTGGCCGTCGACTGGCGCCGCTGCCGCCCAAGACTCGGGAACGGACTGGGCGGGCTGAGCGGCCCGGCCATCAAGCCGATCGCCCTCCGCTGCGTCTGGCAGGCCGCTCAAGCCGTCGACATCCCAGTCATCGGCATCGGCGGCATCAGCTCACTCGACGACGTCATGGAGTTTGCCGTTTGCGGAGCCACGGCCGTCCAGATCGGAACGGCCAATTACTACGACCCGACGCTCGCGTGCCGAGTCGCCAGCCAGTTGTCGGCGGCTGTGAACGAGTTGGGTGAGCACCGCTGGATCGACGTTGTCGGGAAACTCACCATGTGAGTTCCCAGCGAGTTTCTCTCGTAAGCCCTGTCCGTGAGAAAGGACCCCTTGGCATGTCCAACGTTCAACGCGTCTTGTCCGGGATTCAGCCGACCGGCCGATTCCACTGGGGCAATTACTTCGGAGCCATCCGGCAGTACATTGCTTTGCAGGAGGAATACGAAGCCTACTACTTCATCGCCAACCTCCACGCCCTGACGACCATTCGGGACGCCCAGACACTCCGTCAAAACACCCTCGACGCGGCCATCGATCTGTTGGCCCTGGGACTCGACCCCGATAAGGCGGCGCTCTTCGTCCATTCGGACGTTCCCGAAGTCACCGAGCTGTGTTGGATCTTGATGACCGGCACCCCCATGGGGCTGCTCGAGCGGTGCCATGCCTACAAAGAGAAGAAAGCCAAAGGTCTGACGGCTGACGCAGGGCTATTTACCTACCCGGTTCTGATGGCCGCCGACATCCTCGCTTACGACTCGAATCTTGTCCCGGTCGGCGAGGATCAAGTGCAGCACATTGAAGTGACGCGGGACCTGGCGCGCAGTTTCAACCATCACTTCGGCGAAACCTTCGTCATGCCGAAAGCGCACGTGCTCGAGCAGGCGGCGCGTGTCCCTGGCACCGACGGAGAGAAGATGTCCAAGAGCTACGGCAACACGATCGAGATCTTCGAAGATCCCAAGACGATGCGCAAGAAAATCATGCGCATTCAAACAGACTCGCGTCCCATGGAGGAACCGAAGGATCCCGACACCGACCATCTATTCCAACTCTATTCGCTCTTTGCCGATGAAGCTCAGCGAGCGGAGATGGCGGAGACCTACCGCCGGGGTCACTTCGGCTACGGCATGGTCAAGAAAGCACTGGCCGATCTGGCGGAAGCCTATTTTGCCGAGGCTCGCAAGAAGCGAGCGGCACTGGCCGCCGATCCCAACTACGTTCGGCAGGTGTTGCGAGACGGAACGGAGAAGGCTCGCGCCAAAGCCGGCGAAGTGCTCGAGCGTGTTCGGCGAGCCTGTGGGACGGCGTGGTGGGGATAAAACAGCAAGGGCGGAGGTTGCCGCGAAGAGCCGGGCCGTCGCGGACTCGTGCAGCCTAACCCGGTTCATTCATCGCCCAACGCCATGGCAAATGCGGTGGCGAAATGACGGCAATGCGAGATCGAGATCGGCATTTCGCGGATCCTCAGTTCCTCAGCCACTTCGCGAGCTCGTCCCCCCAGCGCCACACGAGGCTCACCACCCGGTTCGTTGCGCACTTCCATGTCGACCCAGTGGATCCCCTGTGCCCATCCCGTTCCGAGGGCCTTCAAAATGGCCTCCTTGGCAGCCCATCGCCCGGCAAAATGCTGGACGGCGGCCTTCCGAGCGTTGCAATACTCGATTTCCCAAGGCGTATAGACGCGGCGCAGAAAGAGCTCCCCGTGCCGCTCGATCATGTGACCGATCCGCAACACTTCGATGATGTCCGTACCGATGCCGATGACTTTCATGCGTCACTCGCTTCAGGGGACGACTCGTCTTCGGGAACCCGGTCGGACGTCCCCGAGCGTTTCTTGTTCGCGGCTGTTTTCTTCACTGCTTTTTTCGATGCGGCCTTTTTTGTCGCCTTCTTCTTTGTGGCCTTCTTCTTTGTGGCCTTCTTCTTGGTCGCTTTTTTCTTCGCCGCTTTCTTTTGGGTTGCCTTCTTCCGTCCGCCTCCCTTGGCGGCTTTTTCTGCCAGCAGTGCCAATGCCTGTTCGAACGTGAGCGTCTCGGGATCGGCGTCCTTGGGCAGCGACGCGTTTGTCTCGCCATCCGTCACGTAGGGGCCATAACGGCCGCTTTTCAACTGAACGGGCTGGCCGGTGACCGGTGAGGCGTCGAAGGTCTTGATCGGCTGAGCCGCCGCGCGCCCCCGCCCTCGCGTCTTGGGCTGGGAAAGCAACTCCAGAGCCTCCTCATAAGTCACTTCCAGGGGGCTGGTGCCAGCGGGCAGTGAACGCGTTTCGGAACCGCATTTGATGTACGGACCATAGCGGCCGTTGTGCGCGAGGATTTCCTCGCCCGTCTCCGGATGCACGCCAAGCGTGCGGGGCAACGCGAGCAACTTCAGAGCCATCTCGAGGTCGACTTGCTCGGGGGAGACTCCCTTGGGAAGCGAAGCATTCTTAGGCTTTTGCGATTCATCGGCCGGAGCCAGTTGCACGTACGGTCCGAAACGCCCCGTTTTGAGATAGACTTCGCGTCCAGTCTCGGGATCCACCCCCAGCGGCTCGTCACCACTGGCGCCCTGGTCGAGCAACTCCAGTGCTTTTTCCAGCGTCAGCTCATCCGGCGGCATACCTTCGGGAATCGAGGCGCGCCGCTCGCCCTGCTCGAGGAACGGCCCGTACTTTCCGACACGAACGAATACTTCCTCGCGGTGCTCGCCCGACTCGGGCCGCCCCAACGACAGGCTGCACACTTCGCGAGCATCCACATCTTTGATCTTGCTGGCGACTTGCTCTTTGAGCCCCGGGCGGTCGTTGCCGAAAAAGAAGCGCTTCAAATAGGTCAGATGCTCCGCCTCGTGCCGACTGATCGCGTCGAGGTAGTCTTCCATCTGCGCGGTGAACTGGTAGTCAACGAGACTTGGTAAGTGCTCTTCCAGCAGCCGCACGACGGCAAAGGCGGTCCACGTCGGCACCAGGGCGTTCCCTTTTTTGAAGACGTAGTCGCGAGCCTGGATGGTGTCGATGATCGCGGCGTAGGTGCTGGGGCGGCCGATTCCCAGTTCTTCGAGCGTCCGAGTCAGCGAGGCTTCGCTGTAGCGCGGCGGCGGCTGCGTCGTATGCGATTTGGGCTCGAACCCGAGTACCTCAAGCGACTCTCCTTCCCGCACTCTCGGCAGGAGCGTCTCTTGGTCGGCCAATTCGGCGTCTGGGTCGTCCGATCCCTCAACGTAAGCTCGCAGAAAACCGGGAAAGTCGATCGTCTTGCCGCTCACCTGGAATTCGGCACCCCCACCGGCAATCGTGATGGTGACTCGGTGGCCGCGGGCATCCGCCATCTGGCTGGCAATCGTCCGTTTCCAGATGAGTTCGAAGAGCCGGAACGCGTCGCGATCGAGTTCCCCCTGGACCGCCTCGGGCAGTTTGAACGGGTGGCCGGCCGGCCGGATCGCCTCGTGAGCCTCCTGGGCGTTCTTGACCTTCGACTGGTACTGGCGAGGACGCTCGGGAAGATAATCATTGCCGTATTGGGAACGCACGAGGTCGCGAGCCGCGTCGATGGCGACTTGAGCTAGGTTGGTCGAATCCGTTCGCATGTACGTGATGTAGCCGTTCTCGTAGAGATTTTGAGCCACCTGCATTGTGCGTCGCGCCGTGAACCCGAGTTTTCGGTTCGCCTCCTGCTGCAACGTGCTTGTCGTGAACGGAGCGGCCGGACGCATCGTGAACGGACGGTCTTCCACCTTCACCACTCGGAACTCGGCCGAGCGGAGTCGGTCCGCCAAGGCGCGCGCGGCGGGTTCATCGAGCAGCACGAGGTCGTCTTGGCGGAGTTTTCCCGTCCGAGGGTCGAAGTCCTTGCCGGTGGGGAGCCGTTTTCCCTCGAGTCTGACTAAAGTCGCCTGCAGGCGTTCGGAACGCTCGGTCGCAAAGTCGCCCAGAAGATCCCACCAGGTCGCCGAGCGGAACGCCATGCGCTCGCGTTCCCGGTCGACGATCAACCGAATGGCCACGCTTTGGACTCGACCGGCGGAAAGTTTGGGACGAATCTTCCGCCAAAGCAGCGGGGAGACCTCATAGCCGAAAAGCCGATCGAGAATGCGGCGGGTTTCCTGAGCTCGCACGAGCGCTTCGTCGATCCCTCGAGGATGTTCCAGCGCCTCTTCGATGGCCTCCCGCGTGATTTCGTGAAAGACCAGCCGTCGCACCGGGACTTTCGGCTTGAGCACCTCGCACAAGTGCCAACTGATCGCCTCCCCTTCCCGGTCTTCGTCGGTCGCCAGCAGCAGATCCTCAGCCTCCTTGAGTGCCTGCTTCAGTTTTGTCACCTGAGACTTCTTGTCTTTCGGCACGATATAAACCGGTTCGAAGTCATCCTCGACATTGACTCCCAAATACGCCCAGTCTTCCCCCTTGTACTTCGCGGGCACCTCCTTGGCCCCTTTCGGAAGGTCGCGAATGTGCCCGATGCTGGCTTCCACCTGGTATTCTGGGCCGAGAAACCTGCTGATCGTCCGTGCCTTCGCCGGCGATTCGACGATCACCAGCGATTTGCCTTTCGCCGCTTGCGACGCCTTCTTCTTGGCCATTGCCTCAGCCGTGGGTTGACAGGTGGGAGTCCATTCAAGGGAATGCAGACTCCGGGAACATAAGCGGCCGCATCGTCGCGCCGAGAAGCGGCCAGCCCATTTGGGATTGTCCCACATCGGGCGGGCCCTACAATAAGGCACCGACTGGCCGGCCGTCACAATGGGTCACGTTTAGTACGGGCCCGTGCACGCTGTCAAGGCAGCTTTGCCGTCCCGCCCTGCCCGAGGGAGACTTCGACTCGAGTGGGGACACTGTCGAGGAAGACTCCGGCCCGGTCGCGACTCGACGAGGAACGGGATTCCCCGGGCTTCCGGCCAGGGGATGCCGCCTCCATGCGCCTCTCTCCCCGTAGGACCAAGAGGATTCGATTTTCATGGCAAGTCCGTTTCGATTTTTCCGCCGACACCAGACGTGGTTCTACGTCATCCTGGGCGTCCTGTTGATGTTCGCGTTCGTGGTGCTCCCACCCGTTGCCGATTACCTCAGTCGCAATCCGTCCGGCCAAGCCAAAGACCCAACCATCGTGCGCTGGAAGTACGGTGAGATCACTCGAAGCGAACTGGCTCGGCGCATGCGGGCCGAATATGTGATTCAGGATTTCCAGCAGGAACTCTTCCAGCGAGCGATTGCGAAAAAGGGGCGGCCCAAAGCCGCTTTCATCCGGCGCGCCGAGAGCGATCGGGAGCTCGTCCAACGCCTTCTGCTCGCCAAGAAGGCTGAGTCGCTGGGAATCGTCATCAGCGAAGAAGCACTCCTGGACTTTTTCGACCTCATCTCCGACCACAGCCTTTCCAACCGGTCCCAATACCTGGCACTGCTGCGTCAGATTGCCAAAGACCGCGCCAGCTCGGCCATGGTGCTCAACCAGATCCGCATCGATCTGCTGGCGCAGCGCATGCGCGAAATCGCCTTCGGTAGCCAGGCCGCCTACCCCCCGGGCGAACTTTGGCAGTACTACCAGAAACTCAACCGAATGGTCGTCTGCGATATCCTCCCGGTTCGAGCCGAAGACTACTTGAACCAGGTCGCGCAAAGCCCCTCCGAGGCCGAATTGCGTAAGATCTACGAAGAGGGCAAAAACGAGTATCCTTCGCCCCTGAGCCCCAAACCCGCCTTCAAAATCCGCCGCAAAGCTTCGTTCGGTTACTTCAAAGCCGAACTGAGTACCTTTCTCGATAAGAAGATCGAAAAACTTCTTCCGACCATCACCGACGAAGAAATCAAGGACTACTACGAGAAAAACAAACTGTTGTTCCAGGAGATCGACACGCCCGAGGCTCCCCCCAAGCCGGAAGAGAACCAGCCGAAGGAAGAGAATTCCACCGAGAAAACGTCCAAGCAAGACGAGAAACCGAGCGGTGATGCAAAGCCGGCTTCCGGCAAGAAAGCTCCCGAAAAGAAAGCGACGCCTGACCACTCGGGCGGTCCGACCCCTCCGAAACCATCGTCAAGCCCCTCCTCTTCGCAGAACTCAACAAGCAAACCCGAAGAAAAAGCAACAAAGCAAAATGGCGGGAATGCACCTCGTGAGAACAAAAGTGCTGACCCATCTGACAAAGACCCATCTGACAAAGACGAGGGTGCATCGCGACAGAGTCGAGTTTCCCGCTCCGGTTCCACCCAGTTCATCGCTTTCCAGGAAGAGCCGGTGAAGACGGCGGAGAAAAAAGGGGAAAAGAAAGGGGAGAAGAAGGCCGAGTCGCCAAAGGAGAGTGCTAAGGAAAACTCACAGAAGAAGGCTTCGGCGGATACGAAGACCGGTGCGCAAGCCGGCACGAAGGATCGGTCGAAGGCAGACAAGGAGGGTCAGGCGAAAGCGGCGCCTCCCATGGTCGAACAGCCGAAAAAGACGGCACCTTCGGATCAGCCAGGCGAAGCGGCTTCCCCGTCTCAACCCAAGATGAAGTTTCGCCCCCTCGACGAGAAACTCAAAGAGGAAATCCGCCGCAGGATTGCCCGCGAGAAGGCCACGCCCCAAGCGCTCTCCGAGATGCAATTGGCTCTCGAGACGGCTCGCCGATCGGTGGAACGCTACGCCAATGCTCTGGCCCTTTCCAAAGACCCGGAGCTCAAGCGAGACGCCCCTCCCGTGCCCGACTTTGCGGGACTCGCCAAGCAGTATGGACTCACCTATCAAACGACTCCTTTTTTCGACCTGCTGGAGCTGCAACAGTTGTCGACGGCTCCTCCGGATGAATCGCGTCCCTATCTCGATCTGCTGCGCGTCAGCGAGCGGCGGAGTGGCAACTTCGGGCCGACGTCCGTACGGTTTGTCGACGTGGCAGCGCGCATGCTGAATGCAAAGGACCCCGCCGATGTTCCGCTGTACCAGCCGCAAACGATTCAAGCCACCGGTGGTTTCGGTCCGCCCAACGCATCCTTCCTCTTCTGGATCCGTGAAGTTCAACCCGAACGTGTCCCGAAGTTCCCAGAAATCCGCGACCAGGTAGCCCAGTTTTGGCGGCAACGCGAAGCGTTCCGGCGAGCTGCCGATGCTGCCAAGAAGTTGGTTGACCAAGCCACCACGGCGAAAAAGCCACTCAAGGAGGTCCTCAGCGAAGAACAGAAGCAACGGTTGGTGACGACCGAGCCGTTCAGTTGGATGACGACGGGAGCAACTGGGGGGATTCCCATGCTCAGTCCGGTTCGAGGCAAGAACGGCAAAGGGGAAGAGGTCACTCTTCGGGACCTGGGCGACCCGTTCATGGAAAAAGTCTTCGCCCTGAAACCGGGCGGGAAGACGACGGCGCATGACCTGCCCGAAAAGACGGCCTTCGCGGTGGAAATGGTCCGCGAGGTGACCAAGCCAGAGGACCTCCGCGAACTCTTCCTGGCATCGGGGAATGATCGCATCCTCGGTTTCCTCGTCCAACGCGATCGCATGCAGCTGCAATCGAAATGGCTCAAGCAGCTCGAAGAAGAATTCGAGGTAGAGTGGCTGGAGGATCAGGCCTGACTCGCGATTTTGTCGCAAGTCAGCCTTCTGGCTTGAACAAGCAGACAGCCAAGGGTGGCAGGGTTAACACGAGCGAATAGGGCTGGCCGTGATGCGGCACCTCTTCGGCCTGGACCCCAGGTCCGTTGCCTGTGTTCGATCCGCCGTAGTACTCCGAGTCGCTATTGAGGATTTCCCGGTGCCACCGAGCCGACGGGACGCCGATCCGGTAACCGTGACGCACGACCGGCGTGAAATTGCAGCACGCCAGAATGTAGTTGTTCGGATCGCGGGCTTTTCGCAAGAACGCCAGTACGCTGTCGTCAGCATTGTGACAGTCGATCCAACAAAAGCCTTCGGGATGGAAATCGAGCTCATGCAGAGCCGGCTCATCCCGGTGCAGACGATTCAAGTCGGCGATTAGGCGCTGCACGCCGACGTGCTTGGGCCATTGCAGCAAGTCCCAGTCGACCTGCGCGTCGTGGTTCCATTCCGACCACTGGGCGATCTCGTTTCCCATGAACAAGAGCTTCTTACCGGGGTGCGCCCACATGTAGGCATAGAGCGTTCGAAGGTTGGCGAAGCGTTGCCACAAATCGCCCGGCATCTGGTCCAGTAGCGCCCCCTTGCCGTGCACGACTTCGTCGTGCGAAAGGGGCAGCACGAAGTTTTCATGGAAGGCATAGATCAAGCTGAAGGTCAACTCGTCGTGATGATGCCTCCGGTGAATAGGATCTTTGTGAAAATAGCGGAGCGTGTCGTTCATCCAGCCCATGTTCCACTTGAGGCTGAAACCGAGGCCGCCGTCGAACGTCGGCCGCGATACTCCTGGCCAGGCCGTCGACTCCTCGGCGATCGTGACGACTCCCGGATGCTCGGCATGGACGCGCTCGTTGAACTGCTTGAGGAACTCGATGGCCTCGAGGTTCTCCCGGCCGCCGTACTCGTTGGGAATCCACTCGCCCTCGTTTCGGCTGTAGTCGAGGTATAACATCGAAGCGACGGCATCGACGCGCAGTCCGTCGATGTGATACTTGTCGAGCCAGAACAGGGCGTTGGCGATCAGAAAATTACGGACTTCGTTCCGGCCGTAATTGAAAATGAGCGTCCCCCAGTCGGGATGTTCGCCCCGGCGAGGATCTTCGTGCTCGTAAAGAGCCGTGCCATCGAACCGCCGCAGGCCATGCGCGTCCTTGGGAAAGTGAGCGGGCACCCAGTCGATGATCACGCCGATGCCATTCCGGTGGCAATAGTCGACGAAGTACATGAAATCCTCGGGAGACCCGTAGCGACTCGTTGCTGCATAGTACCCGGTGGTCTGGTATCCCCAGCTCCCCGTGTACGGGTGTTCGCTGATCGGTAACAACTCGATGTGCGTGTGGTTCTGTTGCCGGCAGTAGTCGACCAGGCGGTGAGCCAGTTCGCGGTAGTTCATCCAACCGTGAGGCGACTGGTCGCGCTGCCAGCTCCCCAAGTGCACTTCATAGATCGACATCGGCGCGTGCAGAAAGGAGCGCTCCGTCCGCTCGGCCATCCACGCCTCATCCTGCCAGCAGTAACGCTCCAACTCGGCCGTAATCGATGCGGTGCACGGTGGCAATTCCGACGTAAGCGCAAAGGGGTCGGCCTTGTCGACGACTTCCCCGGTGCAAGTGGTGATGCGGAACTTGTAGCGCTGGCCGACGTCGAGTCCCGGAAGAAAGATCTCCCAAATGCCGCTATCTCCCCGGTGCCGCATCGGGTGGACCCGCTCATCCCACCCGTTGAAATCTCCAACCACGCTGACCTGCCGGGCATTGGGAGCCCACACGGCGAAGTTGAAGCCCGCCACGTCGCCGATTTGGCGGCGGCGCGCCCCCATTTTCTCATAGATGCGCCAATGCGTCCCCTGGCCGAAGAGGTAGAGGTCGAAATCGGTCAACCACGGCTCGAAGGCGTAGGGATCGTGCATGAGCTGGCGCCGCCCGCTTCGATCGGCAAGCTCGATTCGATAATTCACAGGTGATTTCTCATCGGAAAGCGGACAAAGGCCCTCGAAATAGCCGGCCGGATGCAGCCGCCGCATCGGCCAGGCCCGGTGAGCCTCATCGACCACCCACGCTCGGCGGCCCTGAGGCAAAAAAACGCGAACCGCCAATGCCCGGCGGCCGTCTTGTTCCACGACTTGCGGGCCCAGCAGCCCGGCGGGATCGATGAACTTACCATCGAGGAAGGTCGAAAGGCTGTCAAGGGTCAACGTCGGTCTCACAGGGGGGCACTCCTCCAGGTGTCTTACGTCTCAACTCACGTCGCCGCACGGCGCCTACGTCGCAACGACTACTCTATCGGGCAAGTTGCCCCAGATTCTCCATCTTCCCAGGAGGTTTTATGTCAGTCGGAGTTTGAAAGAGGAAACTGAAGGCGTATAATCGGTCCAGGCCGTGAGTTGCGTCGAAGAGCCACTCGCGCGACTGTTGCTCCCCGGAGTTCCCCACGATGAGTGCCCCTACGCTACCGCCGTCCTCTCCGGCCAGCTCGAATCGATGGGATTGGACTTCGCGCGAGTACCGAATCGCCAAGCGGATGTCGCTCGGGACGGTCACCGGATGGGTGGTCCTGGCCGCCCTGACCTTCGGCGGCTGCAGCGCGCTCCACCTTCCCCGCGAGAGTTATGCGTTTTTCTTGCTACTTGGCATCTCCACTGCCGTCTCGCAACTGGTATGGCCTTCCCGTCCGCGAACGGCCGCTTCGGTAGCCGGCGCGGCCATGATGGCGGTCTGGATCGAAGGCGCCGCTCTGCTGTGGCCGCACCGTTTCGGTCTGTTCAATCATTCGATAAGCGACCTCGTCGGAATCATCGTGTTTGGAGCCGTCTTCGGTTATATTTTCGGGACTCTGACCGCAAGTGTGCTCCTGGTCGAGTCGGCGATCCGATCACTCGTGCAGCGGCCACATTCGTCGGCGTTGGCGAGCGAGCCTCCCACCGACGAGAGCGAGACGCTGGCTCCGAATGCCGTTTCCCTCTTGGCCCACCAACGCCGGTCAGCCCAAGGTGTTCCCCGCGCCCCTTC
>WFWZ01000087.1 GCA_015490875.1 Planctomycetaceae bacterium | reverse complement strand
ACCCCGCCCAAGCACGGCGCAGGCTATCGCGGCACCGCTCAGCCACTCCTGACCCGGATCGGCCGGTCTCGTCGTCGACGTAACTTGAACTACGTTCGATGTAAGTGCCTTTGTAGCAATCACTTACAATGTTCAGTAGACCTTTCACGTCTCCGCCTTCTTAGATTGGAAATAGGGGAAAGCCCGTCGCGAAATCTCGGTTTTTCGCAGGGAGCGGCTTTCCCAGGGACTTCCGAGAGAGGCAGGAAGATGAAGCGGAGCAGGCGAATGGAAATGAAGAACCGGTCGGTGACTCGGCGCACCCGGCCGGTCCCCATGCGACGCGTTCTGCGCGGTGTGCCCATGGGTCGGCGGGCTCGCGGGGTCGAACGCCGAGACGCCCCGTTCGTGCCTCCCGAAGACTGGCACGAACCGGTTCCCGAATGCGAAGGCTATCGCGTCATCGAGCAGCCACCGGGTCCCGGATTTCGCCACGTGCTGACGCCTCGGGAAATCCGCGACCGTCTTGATGAACTCCCCGATTGGATGACGCGACCCTTGCAGGTGGTGCAACTGAGCCGCATGACGCGGAAGAAGTGCACGGCCCCTTGTTACGGAATGCAGTGGGGGCCTTCGATTTACCTCTATCCCATCGAAGCCTCGCTGGTCGAGACCTTTACCAAGCCGCCCACGCCAGCTCAACGCATTGAGGCCCGCATGTTCGGAGCTCGCTGGAGGCAAGAGGGTTCCGTTTGGAAACTCTACTGGACGGAACCGGCACTGAAGGACTTCTACCTCAATAATGTCCTCATCCACGAGCTTGGCCACCTTCTCGACTCGCGCAACGGGAGTTACACCGACAGGGAGCGGTATGCCGAGTGGTTTGCCATCGAGTACGGTTACCGCCGGAGCGACCGGTTGGTGCGCCGCAGTCGGACGACCCGGCGGCGTCATCGAAGTGCTTGAGCGGGCTTGGGAACGTCGTCAATCTTGCGTCGTTCGGTTATACTGGGGCCATAGAGATCGGCCCCGGCTTCCGCGCTTTGCGCAACGGGCTCCAGCCCCGGATGCCGCCAGGAGCCCCTGGTATCTCCCCTTCGAGGTTGGGAGAGTCACTGCGGCTTGCGGCAGAAGTCGAGCCAGCTTGCGGCAACAGAGACACGAGGTGACCGATGGTGGGACGACGCGAGTTCGATGGCCCGAAGGTGGCATGGCGGAGTTGGGGGATTTGGGGAGTTGCATTGTGGCTCGTGGGGGTTGCCGCGGCACCGTCGCTGTGGAGCCAACCGCCGCGCCGTCGACCCCAGCCCCTGACGAAGGAGCAGCAGGAGACCTTGCAGAAGCTCCAAGGTCAACTCCAGCAGGCCGGTGCCGAGTATCGCCAGCGGAAGTGGAAAAAATCAGCCGAGATTCTAGCTCAGCTCCAGAAAGATCTTGAGAAAGCCGCCAAAGATGCCAGTCCACTCATGCTTCGGGCCCTCGCTCCGATCCACGCTTCGATCGGCCGAGCTCACCAGTTGCTCAAGAAAAAGGGGATCGACGATCTTCCCGAGCTGAAACCTCTGGTTCCCTCGCGCGAGCCCCCGCCTCCTCCCGCTCCCGACGGGCCGGTTCTCTTTTCCGCGCATGTCGCTCCTATCCTCGTGACCAAGTGCGGGCGATGCCACATCGACAACGCGCGCGGCATGGTGAGCATGGTGAATTATGAAACGCTCATGAAGGGTCCGGACGCCGGGGCGATCATCATGCCGGGCAATGCCGAGGGGAGTCGCCTCGTGGAAGTGATCGTCGAAGGGGATATGCCTCGAGGTGGTTTGAAGGTTTCCCCGGGCGAACTCAACATCCTCAAGCGCTGGATAGCCCAGGGCGCTAAGTTCGACGGCAAGGACCCGAAGGAAAGACTGACCGATCTGGCACCTTCGGCGAAGCCGGCCGAGTTGGCCAAGGTCGAACCACAGCGGGCATCCGGCAAGGAGACCGTTCGGTTTTCTGTCGACATCGCGCCGATCTTTGCGGAAAAGTGCTACGGATGTCATGGCGGAGGCGACCGTCCCGAAGGTCGTTTCAATTTGACTTCGTTCCGTCGGATGCTGCGAGGCGGGGAAAGTGGTCCTGCCATCTTGCCGGGCCGTCCCAAGGAGAGCCTGTTGGTCAAGAAGTTGTTGGGAACGGGCGGCGGCAGCCGCATGCCTCGCAATCAGCCTCCGTTGTCGGACGAAATCATCGCCAAGATTCAAACCTGGATTCGGGAAGGTGCGAGACTCGATGACGGCGACTTCGACACCGACTTGCGCCGTCTAGTGGCGGTAGCCATTGCCAAGAGGCAGACACCGGAGGAAGTGAGTCGTCGTCGCGCGGAGTTGGCCGAGGCGAATTGGAAGCTGAGTTTGCCGGATGTGCCTCACGAAGTCTACGAATCGGACAAGTTCTTGGCGTTGGGAACAGTTGACAAGTCGCAGTTGGCCGAGATCATTTCGGAAGCCGAGTCTTACTTGCGCAAGATAAGTTCGGCCCTTGGCGTGCGGGGAACGAACTCGCCTGTCAAAGGACGGATCACGCTCTTTGTGTTGAATCGGCGCTACGACTACTCCGAGTTCGGCCAGATGGTTCAAAAGCGGGAGGTTCCTTCGGGCGAGCGTGGCACGTCGAGTTACGATGGCGTCGACGCCTATGTAGCCGTTTACGTTCGGTCATCTGGCGACGGCGAGTCGCATTTGGGAGCCATTCTTGCGGAGCCCTTGGCGGAACTGGTCGTCCGTGCGGCCGGAGAAACGCCGGAGTGGTATCGCCGCGGGTTGGCTCGAGCCGTCACGGCGAAGATTCTCAAGTCCGACGCGCGGGTCAAACAGTGGAACGAGCAAGCACCTCGTGTCGCTTCGTCGCTTCAAGACGCCAAGCAGGTTTTGCAACAGACGTTATCGGCCGAAGACAACGACATTGCCGCGATGGTTGTGGGCAATGTGTTGCTCAAGGATGCACGTCGGCTGAAGAAACTTCAGCGGGCTCTTCGCGAGGGCACACCCTTTGATCAGGCATTCGCCGGCGTCTACGGCGCTTCGCCGGAAGCGTGGCTCAACCGCCTCCTCGGCAAACCGGTAAAGAAGCCGAAACGTCGCTAACGCACGTCAACGTAGGTCAACGTTGGCCAGGCTTTCCATCCTGACAAGAACAACCCTGAGCTTTCCGGCCTGCCACAATAGGACGAATACGACAGATACGACGTATACGACATATACGAGGCACAAAAGCGAGAGGACGCATGGGCCCAGCGAGCCGCCCTGCGTCCCGGCAACCCTGGGGGGGCCGGCGAGGTTCCGAGCGCTGCACTTGCATGATCGAGTCGGTTAAATCATACTGCAAATGACAGAGCCTTTGTGGCTCCTGGGATGGAAAGCCTGTTTTCCTCCACAGGATTCCGCGATTTTCCCTACACAATTCCACAACCGAACCTACCGACTATGATCGGCGGCAACTGGTATTTCGACTTCTCCTTTATCGCTCCCGGGCGAGGCCGGGTGGGAGAGTTCGACGACTAGATTCGCTGCCATCGATCAAGAAATTCCCACCCGCCTGCCTTCCCGGCCGGCGGGTTTTTTTGTGCCCCACCGGTTTTCTTCCACTCAACCTACCCCCCGACTACCGAAAGGAGCCTTCGATCATGATTGTCGTCATGGAACCGGGTGCCAGCGAACAGCAGATCTCCCATATGGTCGACCGCGTCGAATCGCTTGGCCTGCGGGCTCACGTGATCCGCGGCACCGAGCGGACCGTCATTGCGGCGATCGGCGACAAACGCGAGTACACGCGAGAATCGCTCCGCAGCGGGCCGGGCGTCGCCGACGTCGTGCCGATCCTGGCGCCCTACAAGGTCGCCAGTCTCGAAGTCAAACCCCATCCCACCCAACTGCGCATTCGCGATCTGGTCGTCGGCAACGGGACGCTCGGCGTCATCGCCGGCCCCTGTTCCGTCGAGTCCGAGGAGCAGATCCTGCAAACGGCTCGCGCCGTTCAAGATGCGGGAGCGACCGCGCTGCGAGGTGGCGCCTTCAAGCCTCGTACCAGCCCCTACAGCTTCCAGGGACTCAAGGAAGAAGGCCTCAAGCTGCTGGCGGCCGCGCGCGCCGAAACGGGACTGGCCGTCGTCACCGAAGTGATGGCTCCAGACGAAGTGGAACTCGTCGCCGAGTACGCCGACGTCCTCCAAATCGGCGCTCGCAACATGCAAAACTACCGACTGCTCGAAGCGGTCGGCAAAGTCGACCGGGCCGTGCTACTGAAGCGGGGTCCCTCGGCCACGATCGACGAACTCTTGCTCGCCGCCGAATACGTGCTCAACGAAGGAAACGCGAATGTGATTCTTTGCGAGCGAGGCATCCGCACGTTCGAAACTCACACGCGATTCACGTTGCCGTTGGCAACCGTTCCCTATCTCCACCGCAAAACGCATTTGCCGGTCATCGTCGATCCCAGTCACGGAACGGGCGATCGGGCGCTCGTCGCCAGCATGGCCAAAGCCGCCGTCGCCGCAGGCGCTGATGGCCTCATGGTGGAAGTCCATCCCGACCCGGAAGCCGCCATGAGCGACGGCTACCAGACGCTCAACCTCGAAGAGTTTTCCACCATGATGGAGCAACTCGTGCGCGTGGCCGCCGCGGTGGACAAAAAAATGCCTCCCCGACTTCCCTGAAGGGACGGCGACTCAGCCGTCGTCCCCGCCAAAGCGAGTTCCCAAAGCTCGCCACACCTCGAGTGCCAACTCATCAGAAGTGCCACCAGGATCGAGACGAGCCCGATAACGACCAGCAGTTCGACCAGTGTCAAACCGCCCCGGGCCTCGGCTCGTCGCGAGGTCTCCATCATGGGCGTCCCTCGGGTAGTTTTCGTTCATTTGCCGGTGGCGCCGGCTTCGGTTGCGGCGGCATCTTGAGTGCTCGAGCCAACACCGCGTGTTCGCGCGCTGTCCCGAGCAACAGGAGGCAACGTCCTCGGTCGTCGAAATAGGCCGCTCGCTTTCCCTGCGGGTCGATCGCCTCGAGCAACTTTCCGATGCGCTTTTTGAGCAACTCGCCTTCTGCCCACCACTCGGGCACTCCATGCATTCCCAAGTTTCCCACGCGCGGCACAGCACCGGCCACCGCAACGGTCTGCTTGTCGACAACACGAAATGACAACTGGCTGTCACGGACGAGCTCGCGAAGGAGAACCATCAAGGGTTGCTGATACACGGCAACCGTCACTCCGCTGTCGGGCTCGCATCCCACCTCCGCCGCACTCTCCCAGTCGACCAGAATCGTGACACCGGTGATCTCCTCAACCTGCTTGAGCACCTCGGCGAGCGGCGTCGGATCGACGACGACCAGCGTCCACTGGCCGGCCAACGTCGGCGGCAGCGCATCACCTTCCCGCCATCGGTCCCAACGATGCCAAAGATAGAGCGTCTGGAGACGCCGCAGTTGCCGGTGAACCGCCGGCGGTTGCGTCACGACGAGTCGATCGTTGTCGGGCTGCACGTTACCGTCGGACTCCCAGCCGACGGGCGCCAGCCATTTCGGAAGCCACCGAGCCACTGCCTCTGCTCCTTTGTCTCCTGCGGGCAGTTGGTCCACGGCGTACCGCACGGCGAAGCGTTCGGGAGCCTTGGCTGTCCAGCGCACGCCTCCCGGTGTCGCCTCCCACCGAACGCCCGCCTGCTTCGACAAGTCCTCGAGGACCTTTTGCAACGGTGTGTCCTTCCAGTGTCCGCTTACCGTCTTTCGCCAGTCGATTCCGGCTGCCGCGAGTGCATCCAGGTCCAAAGAGACGGGAACGCCGCCGACTTGTCGAATCATCTCGGCAGCTCGAAACAATGGGACATCGATCATCGACCATTCGGGGACCTTCCACTGCAACAGCGCCTCGACGTCTCGCCGGCGACGGGTGGCTGCCGGAGTGGCAGATGTTTCCGAACCTACATCAGTAGAGGTCTCCTTTTCACTGGGCGGATGAATCATCGCCTCGAGCTCGGACAAAGCCGCTGCCGCTTTCTCTTCGGCCTCGATCTTCGCATCGGCCGGCGTCAATCCGGGAGGCGTTGACTCTTGATCCGTCTTCGCTTCCGAATCGCGCATTGACTCCTTTTCGGGCTCCTTCGCATTGCCCTCGGAGGCGCCGGCATCTTCGTTCGAGTCGCCCGAAGAACGCGAGTTTGTGTTCGAGTCGGAATGGTCGGCTTGGTCGTCTGACGAGTCAGGTTGTGAAGGTTCCGACTTTCCATCCGCGCCGTCACTCTCAGCCTTTTCTTTGCCCGCGCCGTTCGCTTTGCCGACTTCCGGAGGCGACTCCTCCGCTGGCGTTCCCGAAGCCGCCCCCTCTTCGTCAGACGGAGCTCCTTGGTCAACAGGCTCACCATCTTTGTCTTTTTCCGCTTCTGTCCCGTTTGCTCCAGCGATTTCCGGACGTTCGGACGGTCCCGGCTTCCGGCTTCCTTTCCACAGAGTGGCAACAAGGACCACGACAACGAGTAAGAGTGCGACGATGGCCAGTGCTGCGAGAATCTTGCGCCGGGCCGCCTGCGTCTGAGGAGAGACCCATTCGTTTCCCGGGAGGACCGGGGATGCGACCTCGTCTGCGGGGGCGGCGTCTGAGGCGCTAGCATCGCCGGGCACCGGGATGTCGTCGACCGTCTCTTGAGCCGCTTCGGGATCCTCCCAGTCCGGAGGTGGTTCGACCTGGACCATGCCGCCGCACTTGGGGCACGTGAGGATCTGTCCGATGGCCGCCGCCGATCGCACCTGGAGTCGCGCGCGGCAGGTAGGACATTGGATGTAAAAGAGTACCGTCATGTCGGACGCCATCCATCCGCTCGGACACTGCGACGCCTGCCGACAGACGGCACCGTCACACTGTCGGATCCGAATCAACCACTCACGTCTGCCTGCTGCCTCGGCCCATCACTCCGCCACAAAGGGCTGCGGAAGTTTGTAGTTCCGCTCCTTCGCCGCATCTCGCGTCGTAATCAAGATGATGTTTCGGTCCTTATTCTCGGGATCCGGACCAACGACCCAAATCAACTTCTGATCCATTTCCGACGGCTTCTTCACCGTCGTGATCGGATTGGCCTTCATCACGATCGCGGTGAGAATGTCACTGAGCGTCTCGTTTTCGTGGCGGAAGTTGACGATCTGCTGGTTCTGCGTGATGCCATTGAGTTGTAGATCGCCTCCGAGGATCTTGATGGCGAACGGAAAAGCGAGGTCTGGATACTCGTCCTTGACAATCGCTTCGAGATCCTTCACGGCGAAGTCGAGCGATGTCTGGTCGAACATCATCGACATCTTGCTCTGGAGGAGCGCTTCCATCGTCTTGGGAGTCTGCTTCGCAGGTTCCTTCGAGGCCGTCGTCGAAACCGTCTGTCCCGCCAGCAACATCATCTCCGCGCCGACGAGCAGATTCGCGGGAGCGGTGGACGGTAGCACGGCGTTGAAGACGAGTTCTCGGCCTTCGGCGCTGCCTCGCAGGTACTGGTCGACGAATCGCAGCATCTGGGGAAAGCGGAGTGCCACTCGCCGCCAGTAATCGGGCACGGCATGTCGGCTGAGTGATTCTTCAGCCCAATCCGCCAGCTGTCCCAAACGTCGGCGCTGCTCAGCCAGCAACGATGCTGCATCGGGCGCCGACCCGATATTGAGCCTCAGTTCGACGTACACCGGATCGGCCAGCGCCACACTTACTCGGAATGCCGTTACTTCGTCGATCAGCAGCGACGTGAGGAAATCGCGGACGCGTACCGGTTTGCCGAAGTAGAACGTGAAGTCGTCCTGGAACAGGTCGTTTTCGAGAAAGCCGGGAACGGCCAGCAGCGTCACGTGATGTCGATGGTTGCTCGAGGCCAAAAGACGGGTCAGCTGTCTTAAGACCACCGGCGGTGCTCCCTCCTGTTCGGTCACATCCGCAATGTGTTCGGCGCTGCCCAGCACCACGACCTTTCCTTGATGTTCTTCGGGGAGATACGCCTGCCATGCCCCCAAGGCGTAGACCTTCTTTCCTTGCACCATCTGGGGAGGTGGGTTGCCCCAGCGTTCTACGAGCCCCTGAGCGCCGGGCGTGTTGGCCAGGTAGGCCACGATGGCCGGTTGCGGAAAGGCGTGCATGTCGGTGGCTCGAAACCCCACAACGATCTGTTCGACATCCGACCACG
>WFWZ01000086.1 GCA_015490875.1 Planctomycetaceae bacterium | reverse complement strand
TCGTATTTGAGCGCGTGAAGTACCTCGGCGGCCGACTCGGCAACGAACGGTGGCCGGCGGGCCAAGAGCGTGTAGAGAACGGCTCCCAGACTGTACAGATCGCTTCGAGCCGTCACCCGTTCGCCCGACGCCTGTTCCGGCGACATGTAGTGGATCGTTCCGATCACGCCGCCATCCACCGTCATTTGAGCCGCTCCGAAGAGTTTGGCGATGCCGAAGTCCGATAGACGGAGTTCGCCCGCATCGGTCAGGAGGAGATTGGCGGGTTTGAGGTCGCGGTGGATGACGCCGTGGTCTTGGGCGTGCTTCAGTGCGTGGCAAATCTGGATGCCCAGCTCAGTCACCTCTTGCCATGTGAACTGCCGCCCTTCCTCCAGCAGTTGCTGCAAGCTCTTCCCCTCGACCAACTCCATCGCATAAAAAAGGATCCCGTCCTGTTCACCATATCCATAAAGGGTGACGATGTTGGGGTGCCGCAGCTTCTTAAGCGTCTCGATTTCAACTCGAAACCGCTCGCGAAACCCTTCTTGGGAGCCCAGATTCGCGCTGAGCACCTTGACGGCGGCTTTCGACTGGGTCTCGATGTGGACCGCCGTATAGACGGCCCCCATTCCGCCTTGGCCGATGAGATTCAGGATTCGGTACGGTCCAAGCTGCTCGGGGAGCGACATGGCGTTGTGCGATGCTGGCAGAGGGGCGTTTCGAGGAGACTCGACGAACCGAACATTCCCGGTAGATCCCGCCGCAGGAAAACCTACGGTCGATTGTATCACGGGAATAAAGGCGGATCGACACTCTTGACCGGCTCGACGCAAGCGGGACCTTCATGCGCCGCGTGGTTGACGTACGTCGAGACCTCGCGAACGCGAAGTGGCCCGGTGTAGGATTTCAAGAGTTCGAAAACTCCCCTGTCCTCTCCACGTTCGCCAAGCCAGCGGGCGAACTGAGATGGTTCCAGGATCGCGGGCATCCGGGGATGCACGTCGGCCACGGGCCCTTCGGCCGGAACGGTCAAGATGGCCACCGACTCGACGGGCGATGCCGCATCGTGCGGCTGCCACCGCTCCCAAAGGCCGGCCATCGCGAAAAGCCCACCATCGCCGCGCTCAATCAAATAGGGCTGCTTCCCACCTCGGACTCGTCGCCACTCGTAAAAGCCGTCTGCCGGTATCAAGCACCGGCGCCGAGCCATCGCCGCTCGAAAAGCCGGCTTTTCGGCCGCCGTCTCCGCTCGCGCGTTGATCATCCGTTGGCCGATCGACACGTCGCCAGCCCAATGGGGCACCAGCCCCCACCGCAGAGTCGCCAAGGCACGGTGGCCTTGGTCGTCCCGTCGGAGTCCCACGATGGATTGAGTCGGCGCGATGTTGTACCTCGGCGCCCAGTCCCACTCCGGCAGCCCGGTCAACTCGAAGAACTCCGCCACCTCGGCCAATGTGGCTCGCAGCGTAAAACGTCCGCACATCTCTTGCGTGTCCCTCCTTCCGGCTCCATTATGGCGTGAGCGGCCACCGAAGGAAACAAGCGTCCTGCTCAGGCTGTGCAGCGCACGGTCCGCGCCCGTCCTCTTGCCAGAGGGTGGCTCAAACAGGTATGCTCATTGCCGCGCGCAGCTGGCAGCCCCACACTGCGCACAATCGCACGGCACGCGGTGACCTTTGGTCCCCCTTTACGGTTCTTTTCCGAAAAACTTGGCATGGGTCGCCATTATCTAGTACTGGCATAGGAGTTGCACCGGCGCCGAGCGTTTCCGTTCATCCCGTTTCCGCGGTGCCGTAAAGAGTCGACGTTGACGGGACGTGGGTGAAAACGAATTTCATGGGAGGGCCGTTCGGACGTGTCTGACGCGCAGAACCAACCATCGGAAGCGGCAAGCGATGCGGCCGTGTCTTCCTCGAGGAGTTCGGACCGGCGTTCCTTTCTGGCCAAGTCGGCCGGTTGGGCGATGGGAGGCGGTTTGATCGCCAGTTACGGCACGTTGGCCGCGTATGCCGTGCGTTACCTGCTTCCACCTGATCCGGAAGAAGGATTTGCGTGGCAGTTTGTCGCGCCGCTTGAAGAGCTTCCCGTAGGGCATGCGGTCGAATATGTGGCACCCTCAGGCGAGCCGATCGTGATCGCGCGCCAAGTCGATGACCAGGGCAAAGACCGCGTGCAGGCGCTCTCGAGTGTCTGTCCGCATCTGGGATGTCGCGTGCACTGGGAATCCGCGAAGAACCATTTCTTCTGCCCGTGCCATAACGGCATCTTCGACCGCGATGGTGTGGCGACAGCGGGGCCTCCCGCGAAAGCTCGCCAGCGCTTGAAACAATACGAAACGCAGATCGTGCAAGGTTTGCTGTTTATCAAGGTGAGAATGACGGGCTTGAATGCCTGAGCAATAACGAGTTTTGGACATACATCGGGCTCGGCCAGCCGTTCGAGTCGACCGACCCTAAGGCAAAGGAATCCGATCGTGGGTGGCATCAGTGCATGGCTCTCCGAGCGATTGCCGCTCAGCGGCGACCAGCTTCGCGAGCTGACGAATGAGCCGGTTCCCAATCACCTGAAGAAGTGGTGGTTTTGCCTCGGAGGAACACCAGCCTATTTGTTCGTCGTTCAGATCGTCAGCGGCATCTTGTTGGCGTTTTACTACGAGGCGAGTCCTTCGACGGCCTATGAATCGGTTCGCTACATCACGGAGGAGGCAGCCTACGGGTGGTACTTCCGCAGCTTGCACAAGTGGGGCGCCACGTTGATGATCGCCGCGGTGATCCTGCACCAGATGCGCGTCTACTTCACCGGCGCCTACCGCCGACCTCGAGAACTCAACTGGGTCATCGGCATGGGGCTGCTCCTTTGCACCCTCTTTGTCGGATTCACTGGGTACAGTCTCGCCTTCGAGCAACTCAGCTATTGGGGCGCCACGGTCGCGGGAAACATCACTGGTGCCGTCCCGGTGCTCGGCAAACCCGTCGCCATGCTGTTGCTAGGGGGTACCCAGTACAACGAGCATACGCTCTCGCGGTTCTATGTGCTGCACGCCGCGGTGCTGCCGGCAACGATCATGCTCCTGCTGGGCATGCACATCCTGCTGATCCGACTTCACGGCATCACGCCATTGAAGTTTGAAGGAGAAGAGGAAGGGAAAGGCTATTTCAATTTCTTTCCCGATCACTTCTTGACGGAAGTCGCCATCGGGCTCGTGTTAATGGTGATCCTTTCCGCACTCGCCTCCATCTTTCCCGCGATGATGGGTCCCAAGGCAAATCCTCTCGTGACGCCCGAAGAAATCAAGCCGGAATGGTACTTCTATGTTGCCTTCCGGTGGCTCAAGCTCTTTAGTCTGACCGTTGCCGTCGTGAGTTCCGGCTTCATCGTCTTCGCCATGATCCTCTGGCCATGGATCGATGCCGGTCTGCGAAAACTCACTCATTGGGAAGAGATCAGCGTCTATATCGGAATCGTTGCCACGTTGACCCTGATCGGGTTCACCGTCTACGAAGCCATCGTACCTCACTGAAGAACAAGAAACTCCGAACTACCGTTCCGACTCGATCGACCTTTTGACACCGCACGAAGCCATGACACTCAAAGCCAAACAATTCCTGATTGCCGTATTGGGGCTCTTGTTCCTCGCGTCCCTGGTGCTCGTCCAATGGATGGAGTTGCAACGCCGCGCAGCCGAAAACGGTCAGGCTCTCCACCCGGTTTCCATTCCCGAGAAATCCCGTGGCTGCGTGCAGTGCCATCGCAACCAGACGCCGGCCATCATCGAGCATTGGGAGGGAAGCACGCATGCACGCAAGGGCATCGGTTGCGTCGATTGCCATCAAGCCCAACAAGGGGACGCCGACGCCTTCCAGCATGAGGGGTACCTGATCGCCACGGTCGTGACACCTCTCGACTGCTCTCGCTGCCACGAACGCGAGTTCAAGGAGTTCACGCATAGTCACCATTCCAAGGCGGGCCGCATCCTTCACTCCCTCGACAATTTCCTCGCCGAAGTCGTCGAAGGAGCTCGTGTTCCCTTCAATCCCCATTCCCCCACGCCGGGACGCCCCGACGTCGTCGAAGTCAACGGCTTGGCTAGTGCGTTTACCGGATGCCAGCAGTGCCACGGCAGCAAAGTGGCCCTGGAGAGTGTCGATGGGGAAATGATCACCGTGGATCAACTCAAACCAGACGCCAAAGGCAAGCCGACGAACAAAGAAGTGCTCGCCAAGATCAAGAAGAACAAGGACGGACGACCCTTGTTCCACGCGAGCACTTGGCCCAACACGGGCATCGGCCGCATCAACCTCGACGGATCCCGCGGATCATGCTCGGCATGCCACTCGCGGCACGATTTCTCGCCTCGCCGAGCCCGCCAGCCGGAAAACTGCGGAAAGTGCCACCTCGGTCCGGACCATCCCCAAAAGGAAATCTATGAGGAATCGAAGCACGGCGTCGCCTATCGCGACTTGAAAGACCAGATGAATCTCAATGCCCACAAATGGGTCCTCGGCAAAGATTACTCGGCAGCCCCCACATGCGCCACCTGCCACATGTCAGCGCACTCGAAACAGGGCAAACCGCGAACGACCCACGATCCCGGAGAACGCATCTCCTGGACCAACCGCCCACCTGTCAGCCTCGTCATGGACACCGATAAGGAAGGCGAGGTCGTCAAAGAAACCGATCCGGCCAAACGCCGAGATCTGGTGGTGCATACCTGGCAACAGAAACGCGAAGCCATGAAAGCGGTTTGCCATCATTGCCACACCCCGGCCTACGTCAACGCGTTCTATCAGCAGTACGACGACTTCATCGTCAACTACAACGAGAAGTTCGCCAAACCGGGGATGGCGATCATGAAAGCACTCAAAGAGAACGGACTCATCACCAAGACGAACTTCGACGAGGAAATCGAATGGACTTGGTTCTACCTCTGGCACCACGAAGGTCGGCGAGCTCGCCACGGAGCCTCGATGATGGCTCCCGACTACGCGCACTGGCACGGGATGTACGAAGTCGCCGAGCGGTTCTACCAGGAACTGATCCCGATGGCCCGCGAACATATCGAGGCCGGTCGCAAAGCAGGCAAGACGAAGGAGGCGGATGCCGTCGAGAAGCTGATCGACGAGATCCTGGCTCGACCCGAGCATGCCTGGCAGCAGCGACCGAAGAAACCGGGCGAGGAACCGTCGACCCAACCGTAAAACGACCGGTTCTCAAGACCACCGCGACGACGAGCCCGGTCGGCGGGCGTTCCGATGACCCCGCCGCCGGGCTCTGTTCTTGGGGAGGCGGTGACAAACCTTCCGGCGGCAGGTGTTCGCTCGAAGATGAGATCCACACCGACCGGTCTTGCAACTCGTTCGAAAAAACTCGCGTTGTTAGCGTCCCGTGGTTGGGCAACCTAACGACTTGGCCCAACCAACTCCATCGGCTGGCCCAGTCGCTGAGCCCACTCCACGAGCGCCTGGTACTTGGGCGATTGGCTCGGCGGCGTATCCCAATAGGGCAACGCCCCCCAACACCCCCATTTGCCTGGGCGTGCGACCGACGAATAATAGCAAAATAGTCCCCCGCCCGATTCCTCCCATCCTCGAAAATAACGGCCATAGATGCGTCCCATCCTCGGGTGTCTATTGGCCGCTTGCAGAAGCTTCGTCACGCGCTCGTTGTTCTCACCGCCCGCGACACCCACCAGATGCTGCCCCCCTTCATACGCGATCAACTTCAGTCGGTACTGGTCGGCCAGTCGGCGAGTGCGCTGCATCTGGTCGATCGATCGAGGCAGCGCCTCGCGCTCGACATAATCCAGCACCTGATCGACCGACCAGCGTTCAACCTCGGAAGCCATCAGGCCGCGTCCCTGCCCGCGAACCATCATCGAAAGATAGGGGGCGATGGCCAAAGCATCGCAGTGTCGGTGTGCGTTATGAGTCGGAAGGAGAATGTTCTCGAACCACCAGACGTTTCCCGACTGCCAGGCTAGGACGCGCACAAGGCGGTCGCGGCCACCGAACACCTCTTCCCAGATTCCAAAGATCTCGACCGAACGCCGGGCGTAAAACATGCCCGCTCCTTCCCAAGGCCGGTCCTTGGGTCCCAGTCCCAGCTCTCTCGCTCGCTCCTGGGCATAGCGATGCTGGCCGAAGATACTGTTCCAAACTTCGTTCGAATACTCGATGTAGACCTTGCGGTCGGGAGCGAGCCGCCGGTGGACCATTTGAGCAAACCGGCGGACGTAGTCGTCGTTCGCGCGGTGAGGCATGCAGAACCAGGCGTCGGCACCGAGCCGATTGCACAAGTCGATCATCCACTCCAGCGGTATCCCCTTCTTTGCGAAGGTGGCATCCTCAAGTTGCGGTCGATCTTCCCACGACTCGATGTCAGAGTTATTCGTGTGCATCCAGTCCATAAAACGAATGCAGGCGACGCCCTTCCATCGCCGCAGAAAGAGCGGGTGAAAGGGGTTTTCACGCCACGCCGTCTCGAAACCGGGAAGAATGACGTGGATATCACGCACATAGTCGCTCGGGTCAGTCTGCACAATGCGCAAGAAGATAGGACCTCGCTTCGCGTCCACTTTCAGGACGATTCTGCCAGGCCGCTGGCTGACGATCTTCGCCGACCCTCCGAACGTGAACTTGCCTCGACCTCGGTAGAAGACCGTGTACCGTCCGCTGGGATAATGGCCTTCGCCGACCGAACACAAGAGCGTCTCCGCCCAGCAGCCTCGTTCCAAGCGACGCACCCATCCATGCTCGTCCAGATCGAGCGGCGGTCCCTTGCCCCAGGGTTGACCTTCCCGTTGACTGATCCACGGCCGAGCCATACCGAAGACGTCGACCAGGGGCAACTCCGAGTTCCAATCGACGGGTCCGGCCAGGTTGATTCCCACGCTCGCAACGCTTTGCGCGCCGTCCCGCTGTCGGCGTGCAAACTGGGAAAGCTCCTGAGCGGCGACCCAGCCTGTCACGATTGCCCACAGCAAAGCGAAAACAGGTATGACGCGGCACCGAGGTACCGGCACGTGGCGACTCCCCAGTCGCAACGAGCGCCTCAAGTAATTGATCAGGTTCTCAACGCACCAGAATGCCATGCTTTTGTCTCCGTGGGAAACTCTCGGCAGGTTTCGCAACGTACAGAGAGAAGGAACCGACCAGCCTTCAGTCGGTCATTGTTCCGACCGAGGGTGACGGGGCTGCCCTTTCCTTCGAGACACCGACCACCGGCCGGCGTCGGCCCAAGAGCGGCTTATTCTGCTTTCGCCTTCTTGAGTGTGAACATCGACTTCCGGTCGGACCGGCGCCAGATTCGAACCGTATCAGTGGGAAACTCCTTGCCAATGCGATGCGTTCCCGTCGCGAGCCACTTGCCGTCGGGCGAATAGGCGACGGCCCAAACGGAGCTTTCGAAGACGGGTAAGTCGACCGCCAGAGCGTCGACCTGAGCCTTCAGCGCTTCCTTCGCCTTCTTCAGTGCTGCCTCCGCGTCATCGAGTTTACGCTGGGCGGCCACTCGCGCGTTTTCGGCCGACTCCGCCTCCTTCTTCCACGCCTCGGCTTGCTTCTGTACCTCTTCCAATCCTTTTTTCTTCAGCGCTGTCAGCGTTTCCGATAGCTTCTTGTCTCCTTGCAGGGACTTGATCTTGGCATCGATCTCTCCAGCCAACTTGCCGGCGGCGGACTTCGCCGCATCGGCGGCTTTCTTGAGTTCCGCTTTCTTGGGATCCTTTTTCAGCGCCTCGGCCGCCTGCTGTTGCTTTGCCACAGCCTCCTTCCACGCAGCGATCTTTTCAGCGACTTTCTGCTTGTCTTGAGCTGCATTCGCTGTTTTCTCTGCCGTATCAAGCGCCTCGACGGCTGCGTCGCGTGCCTTGACGAGCGAGACTACCTTCTGCGAGCTTGCCGCCAGCGCTGCGCCCTCGGCTGCAACCCGGTCGACGTTCCAAAGTCGGACTCGCTGGTCGTGACTGGCCGAGGCGAGTTCTTTTCCGTCGGGCGAGAATTGCAGCGAGCGGACCCAGTCGCGGTGTCCGGGAACCGAGGCCACGTGAGTCCCATCGGGACGGTAAATCCGGATGGATCGATCAACGCCGCCGGTTGCCACATACTTGTTCCCCGGTGCCACGGCGATCGTCCAGATGACATCTCCCGTGTCTTTCCAGGTCGATACGACTTTTCCGCTGGCTGGGTCGACGAGTTTGAGTGTCTTGTCGAGTGAAGCGACGAGCAGCTTTCCGTCCGGAAGAAAGGCCAGAGCGGACACTGGTGAGTCACCGACTTTGATGACTCGAGGTTTGTCGTACGCGTTCGTTTCCCAAACGGCCACCGTCCCGTCCTGACCTCCGGCAGCCAGTTGCCGGTCGTCGGGGCCATACGCGAGGCACGCCACCCATGCTTGAAAATGATCTAGTTGCTTGACTGCTTTCCCTGTTACAAAGTCCCAGACAATGATGCGTCCGCTGTAGTCGGAGGTGGCGCCGCGAGCCGCCTTCTTCTGCATCGCCACCGCCCAGACGTGACTCCCGTGGCCGCTCAGCGAAGCCACGCGCTTGCCGGAAACCACGTCCCACACCAATACGTCGCCAGGTCGATACCGAAGGCTGCCGCCTCCCACCGTAACGAGGCGACTCGAATCGGGGGTAAAGACGAGCCCCGTCACCCAGTGCTCATGTTTGCTGAGCGATGCCGCCGGTTCGTCGGCGTGCAAACGTGGCATGTCGAGCGCCACGAAGACACCTAGCCCGGTTAGGAGGACAGCCGCGAACGTCCCCCGGCAAGTGGCTTTTCGAAAGGTCGTCCAGAATCGTGAGCTTGTCATGATGTTGGTCCTCGGATCGCAGTCACTCAATGCCAAATTGTCAGCCCATGTATCGCTCGCATTGTTTTCGACCTCCAAGGGTCGCAGGCTCCCGGTCGGCTACTGGCCGTCGAGCGCCATGCCGATCTGCACGAGCACGGCTTCTCCCTCTTCCGTGAGCCAGTCGGGGCCTTCCAGCATGATGCGCGCGCACCGTTTGACGAGTTCTTTCCTGCCAAACATTTCCGAAAGAAACGCGAAGGGCAGCAAAACTTCGCCGTCGAACGTGTCATAACTCGGTCCTTCGGGTCCCTTGCGGCTGGCGGGTGCCAACTGCAACAGAGCCTGTACGAGCTTTTCATCCGACTGGCATTGCGAGCGCAGCCACTGCTGAGCTCGCTTCTTGCGCCCGAACTGATACCACTTCTGCATAACCTTCGCAAACAGGGGATGCTTCGCCATCGTCCCCTCCTGGCAAGCGTCCAGTATGCGGCGGTCCAATGCGCGAATCAACTCCTTCAATCGTTCGTGCCGCTTCTTAGCGTCCGGTGTGTCGTCATCTTCGGCAAGAGCATCGAGGCGATACTGAGCCAACTCGAGGAACTCGGCGGCCGTGAGCAGCCCTGCATCGCTCTGAACCGATTCTTCTAGTACCTCGATGCGCCGTGATGGCGGCTCGATCTTCAACAGGCAGTCGAGCAAGAGCGCGACCGCCGAATGAAACGGCCCCGTCTTCCACTGGTGTCCAGTGTCGGCGGCGACCTCGGCGATTTGATCGCCACGCCGCATGATGGCGCGAAACATCTGGGCTGCCTGGTCGGGAGTCGCCTTGTCGTGGACGAACTCGGCCGCCTGTCGGATCAGGTCGTCCAGCCACTCTTCGCCTTGCCCCTGTTCCAGCGCCCCGAAGCGGTGGAGCGACCGGGCGAATGCCGTCGCGTCGTCAAGCAATTCGATGATGTTGTGCCATTGGTACTCGGCTGCCTCTCCCGCCGACAGACCCAGCCGGAAATAGGCCTCAAAGTGTTTGGGAGAACAGATGCGCTTCTGCTGGTTCCACTTTTCCAGATATTCTTCGCCGCGCAGCGGACCGTTGAGTGCCCAGGCGACTTTGGGAAAGAGGAGCCGCACGATCGATTCGACGGCAGGGCGATCCTTCTTCGGGAGCTCCGCCAACCACTCCTTGTGAAAGCGGCGAATACGGATCCAATCCTTGCCGGCCGGATCGCAGTGTCCGACGAACGCATCGCTGTTGGAACGAATGGCTTGGATCGCCTGCGAGGAGAACGACATGAGGCACGAGATGCCCAGCATGTCCGGAAAGTAGACCTGGCCGGTCAGCGTCGGATAGGTGAACCGCAGCACATTCAATAGCCGCGTGCAGGCTCGAGGTGTTACCAGAAAGTGCTTCACGCCCTGGTTGAACAACATTCGGAAGTAAGTCTGGCTTTCGGCATCCAGTTCCCCGGCTCCGGGGTCGATCTCTTCGAGCTGCCCGATCACCATGCGCTGAAGCGTCATGCGGCCGGGAATGGGAACGTCGATCTGCAGTTGGATGACCTTCTCGAGATACGTTCGGCCATCGACGCCCAGCTTTTCGGTAATGGCCGTGCTGACCACTTCGTGATCGAACGCCAGGACATACGTCGTATTGGGGAAGGTGGCTACGGCGCGCACGATGAGCAGGAGTTGAGTCATCTCGTCCGGAGTCAGACGATCGATGTCGTCCATGAAAATGAGGATCCGGCGATCTGACTCGCGCAAGATGTCATGCACCGACTTCTGCAGCCGCTCGATGTCCCGATCGGCCGGCGGCCGCCCCTGCTGCTCGACGCCCGGCCGCGCCAGCGATTCGGCCAGTCGGTCGAGTGCGTGAGTCGCCGCGCCCAATCGGTCGTGCACCTCGGGGCGACTGAGCGCTGCCGCAAGCTGCTGGAGGAACGCCGCCACGAGCTGGCCGGTTCCCGAGAACCACCACGGGTTGAAGCGCATCACGAGCGGAGGATGGTCTCCCGAGGTCCGTTCGAGCTCGCCGGCGATCAGGTTGAGCAGGCTGCTCTTGCCACTACCCCACGGGCCCGCCAGGGCCAAGACGACCGAATCGGTCCCTTTCACCGCGCGAATGGCCTCGGCGAACGACCGGACGAACGGCATCCGATCGAGCCGGTCGAAATGGGGGCTGGAGATGGGGGCGTCGGGAAGAAGGTGTAGTGCCGTCATGCCGGCATTATAGTCGGAGGGATCCGAATGGGGGCAGGTTCGCACGTGAAGTCTTGTTCGCCCCCAACTTTCCTCAAATTTCCTGGTCGCTGCGACCGATAAAGTCGATACCGACCGAAGTCGCTTCGTTCCAGGAGAATTCGTCCGTGACGTCGAACGTGCGCAAAGCCGCCATCTTGCTGGCCAGCTTGCCGCAAGACGAAGCCGCTCAACTGATGAGCCGGCTTAAGCCCAAACAGGTGGAGGCGGTCTCGATCGAAATCGCTCGGATGGACCACGTGGACGCCTCCGAGCAGGAAAGCGTCATTCAGGAGTTCGCTCAGTCCAATCCCAGTCTTTTCCTGAGCGACGTGGGGGGATTCGACCTGGCCAAAGCGCTCGTCGAGAAGGCACTCGGCAAGGACGCGACCGACACGCTCGAAAACGTCCAGCAGACGATCGAAGCTCTCCCCTTCGGATTCTTACGCAAGATCGACCCGCAAAACCTGTTGACGTTCATCGCCGACGAACACCCCCAGACGATCGCTCTCATTCTCTGCCACCTCCCCCCTTCCTACGGAGCCGAGATCATCGCCGGACTCCCGCCGGAGACCCAACTGCAGGTCACCAAGCGAATCGCCACGATGGGCCAGACGCGGCCCGAGGTGATCCAGCAGGTCGAGGAGGCGCTGGAGCGGCGGATGGCGCTGTTGATGGGACAGGCGTTCGAGCGAGCTGGGGGTGTGGAGAGTGTCGCCGAGATCCTCAACGTGGCCGATCGCACGACGGAACGTTCGCTGCTGGAGAATCTAGCTCAAGACGATCCCGAACTCGTCGAGGAGATTCGTCGCCGCATGTTCGTCTTCGACGACATCGCCAAGCTTTCGGACAAAGACATCCAAACGATCCTCAAGAACGTCGAGACGAGCCAATGGGCGCTGGCGTTGAAGGGAGCCAGCGAGGACCTCAAGCAGAAGATCCTCGACAACATGTCCAAACGCGCCGCCCAGATGCTCGAAGAAGAGATGGAGTTCCTCGGTGCGGTCCGCGTCTCCGATGTCGAGTCGGTTCAGCAGCAGATTGTGGAGATCGTCCGGCGCCTGGAGGATGCCGGGCAGATCAGCGGCGTTGGAGCCGCCGAAGAGGAAGAGCTGATCGAGTAGCGGGATATCTGTCGGAGATCGCGGACGCAAAGGGCGTCAACTATCGCACTGACGACAGGCGTCGGGGCTCAGGAAACTCTTCGTGGCCAGTCTCGTAGCGCAGAACCGTTCGACCGAAAGCAGC
>WFWZ01000085.1 GCA_015490875.1 Planctomycetaceae bacterium | reverse complement strand
GACGAATCTCCTTGCGCCAGGCTTCCTCGACAGGAGCGGACGCTCGCGCTACAGCCTTGAGATAGCGATCGTGGGCTCGACACGCTTTGATGCCGACGATCTTTCCGGTCACCGGGTCGGCCGGAAAAGGATATTTCTCGCGCATCTCGCGCTTGATCTTCGCGAGTTGCCGACCATACTTGCGCATCAGGTTCTGTAGATCCTCGTACTGGGGCCCAACGACGTCGATCGCATCCCTGTTCTTACTGTCCTCGAGCCACATCATGAGCCCCGGGGGCCACACGTCCGTCTCTTTGAACTTTTGCAACTCGGCGAAGTCTGGCGTTCCATCGGCGACACAGCACAACATCATCACGGATAGCAGCGTAGTCATTTTCTGGTCCCTTTCGTTCGATGAGTGTCCACCCCACCTGCTAGAGCGTTAAGAAAGATATGACAGTAAATGATGTCCCCCATTCCTCTGATCATCTTCAAGGGAGTTGTCGAGACCAAACGTAGACGATCCCTTCAGCAGAATCGTACTCTACAACTCCGTTTCCACTCGTAAGTCTTACTCGCCACCTGACGTAAAGGTCGCCTGGGTCTGCGTCAGGATCGCTGTTGGCGATGAATTCCTTGTCATCTTTATCGTCATAATCTAGAGCTTTGCCGCCGATATCCATTACGCTCATCTGATAGTAGTTAGGATATACGAACGCATTCTTCTGGAACCACATCTTTTTCTTAAAGTTGTACAAATCAACCACTCCGCGAACCCGTCCACCGTTCGGGGCATCCGGCTTGTACTGCACGAACTTAACCACAATGAGAATCCGAACCAACCTGTCCTGCGAGGCAGCGGTCGTATGCGACCATGGGTAGGCCTCGGCGCTGACCAAGGAAATCCACGGCCCGTTTGCAAAAGAATTAGGGTTCACAAGATCCTCTGGAACCTCTTCGGCTTCAAGACCAACAACTCCGATAGGAGGCTGTGCCGGCGCCTCGACACGAGCTTCGTAATGGATCGGGTCCGATTGTGCCGGAATGGCGTTGTTCGCCAAGTAGGTCCACCTCCGGTAGGTCGTTTCGTTTGTATGCCCCCCATTGCTAATCACGTTTTCGAGCACAACCTCCCAGTCGGAAGGTGTGATAAGACTGTCGAAAACATACAGATGGGCAAACCCAGAGAACTTTTTTCCAGCTTGAACTTCTGCCTGTGACCGAAACACTGCCGAGTAGTCGGGCTTCAGCGGCACGGCACCTTGCGGGATCAGAGAAATCAGGTTCTGGGCAAGTCCGACCGATGCCCAGCAAGAGAAGAGAACGAGTGCGCACGCGAGTCGGAGTGGACGCATGACGCGTGAGCCGCCGTCAAGGCATCTCAGGAGCGGGATGAGGGGGGGGGGTAGCAGCCGACATAGGTTTTCTCCTCCAGAAAAAGGAACACGAACCGTGAAAACCATCGAAAGCGAGTAGATATCGGCGCAATGCGCTCCACCGTTTTAACGCACTTCGCTTGACTTGTCAAGCAATTTCCAAGCGACGGGACAGTCCGCCCAAGGGCGGCGGGCATCGACTCACGCGGAAACGACGCTGCCGTGGATCATGGCGTCCTCAAGCACCAAGGCGGTTGCCAGTTTGCCGTCGGGCAGCTCGCCTCGGTACTCCCGGCCTTCGCCCACGGCTTCCCTTTCTTCCCACGTGGCACTTTGAGTTCTGGAAAGAAGTTCTTCGACATCCTTTCGATCGACACGGCACTCTTGCATCTCCTCGCTCGCCGCATCCATGGCGATTCCCGAGATGATCGTGCTCCAGACCTGCCGGCAGGTTTCCAGCGAGTCGAAGGCGTCCATCATCACAATACGATCGCCGATCGCTACGACCAGGCCACTGGCACCCTCGATATATTGCAGGTTTTCTTTCACTCCAGTGATCCGCTCCTCGACAGCCTCGAACACATCCGCCATGGCATGCGTAGGCGACTCGACGCTGTGTTCTTCTTGAAGCTTTGCAATACGCCTCCAAACAGCTTGCTGATCCGATCGGTGTCCTCGGTGAGCTCGCTTCGAGGCATGCACCGATTTGCGAATAATGGAGCGGAGGGTGGAGGGCGAGTAGGATTGACTCGCCGCGAAGCGTCGAGACGTATGGCGCCACCGGCCTTGCTCGACGCACGAAACCGGGATTTTCACGGTGCTTCGTGCCGCGACCAGCACCGACGTGTTGAGCACACGGTTCTGCTTCGCCCCGATCAGTTCTTCTCCTTCAAGAAAAAGGATAGGGATGTCGGACTTGTTTTCGACAACGAGCTCCGGCACGGATCCCGCTTCATCGATTTCGGTCACGACCGCCGTGTCGTCGGCAATGGCATCCTTGCCGAGTCGATAGCGCGGCTCAGCGGCACGATCTGAGAAGAGTGGAAAGACGCTCACGCCGCTGTCGTGCACCGGTTCGCCCACGCTGAGGTTCGGGAAGGAAACACTTATGTTCAACCTCCTGTTTCGGCGGGATAGCGCCTGCCGCGATTTCACGATTTCTGTGGGCTGACGCCCTCTGTGGGCTGCCGCCCACAGATATTTCATGCCCTCTGTGGGCTAGCGCCCACAGCTATTCTCTGCCGCCGCTTCGCGGCTGCTTGCCGTAAACTTCCGGTGGGGGCAGATAGGACCTATGGGACCTATGGGACGCATAGGACGCAGGAGCCTCACGAGACCGGTCGGAGTCGCAGCAGCAGTAATGGTTAAGTTCGACGCCGGTTCTCGATCGCTTGTAGTGACATGGCTTGTGGTGGCTCACCCGTCTTCGCGAATGCGCGTATGCTTCAACCCTCGTTTCGATCCTCCTCCTCGGCCGTATACCGCTCTTCTATGACGTGAATCAACGCTTGCAGTTTATCACGGCTGCCGTTTCGAATCCACAATTGCAAATGCAATGGCTGGGGACCCGACAATCGAATCCCATGGTATTCGGGACTGAATTCCATGAAGACGATCTCTTCGTGCTCGCGGAAGTATCGCTGAACATACCGAATCACCTCTTTCGTTGGCGCTACTCTTGGAAACACGAGATCGACGTGATCAAGTTCTCCCAGCGATACGAGCGCCGCGAGTGATGGCATCACATCATACGGATCCTCGACACCACCGGGACCATGATCCGCCTGGACATGGCGCAGGTAAGATGCGACTCTCCGCCAATGGTAGCTCACTTGCAGAGCCTCGTTTTGCCAAAAGGCCCTCTCCACGAGCAATGTGCCGATGCATCCGCACAAGATCCCGATCGCAAACCCACCCAGCACATGTCTTCTCGTCACGGAATCGTCCTCCTCTGAGGCCTACGGGATGACGCCTGCCGCGATTTCATGATTTCTGTGGGGTGACGCCCAGAGCTATCTCGCCATTTCTGTGGGCTGACGCCCACAGCTATTCCCTGCCGCCGCTTCGCGGCTGAGGACGAACCCAGGGTGACGCTGTGCGGCTGGGTGTTGTCCGCACCTAATCCGCCTTCAGAGCGCGACCTTCATCCAAAGCGAACGATCGGTATCGAGCCAGGCAGCCGGGGCCGCGCGTCACATGTGCCACGCCCTCGGTCGCGTCGTAGATCATCACGTCCAAGGTGTTGAAGTGCTTGCAGATCCATCGAGTGGCATGGTCACTGTAAAACCGCTCGATCTGCTGCCGGTCGATCTTTCCTTGGGACCTGGCCGACTCGACCAACTCGAGCATGCGTCGGCACTGAGGATGCAGTTCGACCGCCTTCCCCGCTGGAGTACCCGTCATTTCCGGCGTTCCATAGTACACACGTGCCAGCGTTCCCTTGCCGGATTGAAACACGATCCGTTCCGGTGACGCCTCGATGTTCAACAAATTGCCCTGGCGATCGCCCAGTACGAACGTGAACCAGCCCGCCTGCTTGGCCCGCTTGGCTTCCTCGCGAACCGCCGCGAGTGACGGCTGAGCTAGCAGGTGCGCAATGAGGATGTACGTCGGGACGCCGACCGCCGGCCCCTTCACCGTCTTGTCGAGTACGCTGGTCCAGCAGAGAGCGATGCCGGCCGAATTGACGCCGGCTCCTGCTCGCAAACCGGGATAGGAATAACAGATCGCGCTGGGGCCATCTGGCCGTTTCCACTTCAGCATCTGGGACTTCCCACACAGCGTCCGATACCAGTCCCAGCTCTGAGCCACGTAAGTATGTCCGTCCGCCGTGTCGGGCGGGCCCAACGCCAATGCCGTACAATGAGGCAACGAAGGGATCTCGCCACGGTGCCATAGTTCCTCATGGAGCGTCAACAGGATCTGTTCTTCCAGACGCAATCCCGATCCTTCCGCCATGCCTTCGAGTTCTTCCAGCCATTCGACCGACAATCTGCGGATCGGGCCGATGCACGCCGCCGCGTAACGCAGAAGGCGGTTGCGCCGAGTCTGGTTCGGCACGAAATCTCCTTCAATCCGCTCGCGGAAGAAATCGTGGATCGGCCCAGCAAACTGCTTGCCGTATTTTCGTCCTCTTTCGCGAGCCGATCCCTCGATCGTCACCAGGCGGTGGTCGGGAACGTCGGGACGCTCGGAAAGAGGCCGGCGGTCCGCCCCCGGTGATACTCGTCCCGACATCCATGCCAGCGAGGAAGCGGCCGACCAGGTCAGGAATGTACGTCGATGATGTCCTCTCTTCATCGTCTCCGTCCTTTCGGCTCGGGATCCACCGCCCGATACGCGGCGATTACCGCGCGTTCTCCCTCGGCACCGGGCTGCGACTTGCCGTGCTCCATACCGACGACGCCCGTGTAGCCCTTTTCGCGAAGGTGCCGGAAAACCGTCCGGTAGTTGATCTCGCCCGTCCCCGGCTCCCAACGCCCCGGATTGTCTCCGCACTGGAAATAGCCGATCTGGTCCCAGCAACGGTCGATGTTGGGCAGCAGATTACCCTCGGAAATCTGCTCATGGTAGATGTCGAATAAAATGCGACACGATGGGCGACTCACAGCTTTGCAAATCATGTACGCCTGCGATGCCCGGTCCAAAAAGACGCCGGGATGGTTGGTGCTACGGTTGAGCGGTTCCAGGACCATGACCAACCCGTGAGGCTCGACGATGTCGCAACACCGCCTGAGCAAATCCACGCACTGCGCCGTCTGATAGCCGATAGGGAGTTTCTTATCCGCCAGTCCCGGCACGACCGTCATGAACGTGGCGTTCACCCGCCGCGCCACGACAACAGCCTCCTCCATCGCCGCAAGAATCTCCCGTCGCGCCGCTTCGTCGTGTCCTGCGAAGTTGACCTTGTTCCATACGCCCCGGAGTGCCGAGATGACACCCATTTCCATGTTCAACCGCTGCATCGTCTCGGCGATGCGATCTTGCAGCTTCACCGGGCGACTCTTCATCCCGTTGTCTTCCCAAGCCGAAAACCCTTGGTCGGCGGCAAACTTGAGTTGATCGATCAAGTCCTTGCCAGCCAGATGTCGGAACATGCCGAAATGCGGCGCAAACTTCATGTGGAAGCGTCGTGCTCCGGCTGCCGCGGTAGCGCCTCCATGACAAGAATGTGTCCCGCCTGACACCATCGCCGCCACGCCCGTCACACTCGCTGCCAGAAACTTTCGACGGTCGGTGTTCACCATGGCAATCTTCCGTGGGTATTTTTGGACGAGGAAGTCGGCCCGGTCGCACTCGTAACACGCAGAGGTCCGCCGCTTCCTAGGAAGCGGCTCGCTTGAGAACATTAGACGACGCGTGTCACACCGGGTACCGCGACAGGGTAACTTCCATCGCTGTTCGGCTGGACAGGAGCGGTCGCGTTCCAGTCTTCCGCATCCGTGGACAACCGGATTTCGGACTGGAACGCTTCATCCCATGTTACCACTTGCCCCGAGTAGGTCGCCAGACGACCGAGGATGGCCGTCATCGTGCTATAGGCGCCGTATTCCGCTTCGTTGTGAGGCCGACCGTTGCGAATGGCGTCGAACAAGACATCGTGCTCGACCTGATAGGGACTGACGTATTTGCCTCGCCGAGGTCGGCGATGACGCCACAGTTGCCGGTCGCCGCGGCGGATACGGCAGACGGCGTTTCCGAGATCGGCCACCGCTTTGGTTCCGTGAGCGTGTTCGGAGACGTCTCGTGCACAACCGGGCATCTGCCGGCACTGGCTGAACATCTTCGTTCCATCCGCATAGGTGAACTCGACGGCATGATGGTCGAAAATGTCGCCGTATTCCTTCCCAACGCGCACCTGCCGGCCGCCCATCCCCTGAGCTTCAATGGGATGCCCTTCCATGATCCAATTGCCTACGTCGATGTTGTGGATGTGCTGCTCGCAGATGTGATCGCCACTCAGCCATGCGAAAAAGTACCAGTTGAGCACCTGATACTTCAGTTCGGTCATGTCCCGAGTGCGCGCGACGGGTTTCTTGGCAGGCGGCCCCGAGTTCCAGTAGCAACGCAGCGTATGGATTTCACCGAGCTCTCCTTCTCGGATTCGCCGAATCGCTTCTTGGTACGAGGCCTGGTGATGACGCTGAAGGCCGACTCCGACTTTCAAATCCTTCTTCTTCGCCTCGGCAGCCGCCGCGAGGACACGACGCACACCCGGAGCATCGGTCGCAAGCGGCTTTTCCATAAAGACGTGCTTTCCCGCTCGAACCGCGTATTCAAAGTGCTGAGGTCGAAACCCGGGCGGCGCCGCAATGAGGACGACGTCGACGCCGCTGTCGATGGCCTTGCGGTACGCATCCAGCCCCACGAACTGCCGCTCCTTCGGCACGTCCACACGGTCGACCAATCCTGTCGTCTTTTGGCGGTCATATCTCTTCGGCAATCCCTGCTGCAGTCCGCGCAGACTGGTCTCGAGTCGGTCCCGAAAGGCATCCGCCATCGCCCACAACTTGACCGGTCCCTTGGTACTCAACGCCTGCACCGCGGCGCCGGTCCCCCGGCCTCCACAGCCGATCAACGCTACCTTGATCGTTTCATCGCTTCCACCAGCATGCGCCGTCCGAGTGAGAGTGGGACATCCCGCGAGCGCCGATCCGACGGCTCCCACCGCAACTTTCGCCATAAACCCGCGCCGCGACGAAGATGTGTCCTGTTGCAAAGATCCGTGCTCGTGCATTCTCTCTAACATCGAAGTGTCTCCCAAATGACCTGTGTGGGTTGATGCCCAGAGCTATTTTCTGCCGCCGCTTCGCGGCTGGGGATGAAGTCGGGGTCACGCCTCGCGGCAAGGGATGCGTAGGCAGGACGCGTCTTCCCAATTTCCCGTTCCCATCTTTGCGTCTTGGCGGCTTTGCGCGAGGATTCTGTCTTTGCGCGAGGATCCTGTCTTTGCGCGAGGCAGTTCCCTTACGCGGTGATTAGCTGTTAGCAAACCAACCGAGCAGATCAGGGGCCCATACCGTTTATCTCAGACTTCCACGATCGGATGGTTCCGTCTTCCACCTGGGCGCGGAGGACATAGATCATCGTGACAAAAGAGTCGACCTTGCGACTCTGCGAGCAATGCATCTCGCGGCTGCCCTCGCTCGAGGCAAAGAAGGTGCACGTGAATCCTCGCTTCGTGAGTTCATCGATCGCATCATCCATCGCGGTACCAGGAGGCGCATGCTGATTGGCGAACCGAAGCAAGTCGTTCTCGGTGTACCCCTCCAGCCAGGCAGCGTCGTTCACGCGACCCCCGCTCGTCGGCGGCGGTGCCGATGACAATTGGCAGCCCGCAAGAAGGAGAAGCATGACCAGGCCGCTCGACTTGAGTCGCACAACGGGCATAGCGAATAAGCCTCGAATAAAGAACAGTCAAAAGTCGATGTCACGTCCCTAGCGGAAAGGGGACATCCGACTGTATTGCCATCGCGGCTTGCCAGCGGCCGGAGCCAGCACGCCCAGCAGGATTCGAACCTGCGACCTGCGGATTAGAAGTCCGCTGCTCTATCCAGCTGAGCTATGGGCGCTGGTGTCGAACGGCGATCGACCCGGCCCCATTATCACCGCCCACCTTATCCCCGACAAGCTCACTCCCAAAACCCCGACCCTACCGCAAATGCAACCATCTGTACCCCGCCCCTGCGGCCCAAACGCGCCTCGCCCGACTCGGTCGTTACGCAGCGCTGCTCTATGATGTCGGGAAGGGTGCAACCGTACGACGCCAACGGTTCTTGTTAGACACTCCACTTACACTCTCGAAGCTGTCCTCCGTCCCGCCCAAGGAGACACCTACGCCTCCACCGCCGAAACACCAACCATGACGACCGACCTCATTCTGGGAACCGCCGGACACATCGACCACGGCAAGACGTCGCTCATTCGAGCTCTCACGGGCGTCGATACCGACCGACTTCCCGAAGAAAAAAAACGGGGCATCACCATCGAACTGGGCTTCGCCGAACTCGTCGTCGGCCCCTACCGACTTGGCATCGTCGATGTCCCTGGTCACGAACGATTCGTCCGCAACATGCTGGCGGGAGCCACCGGGATGGATCTGGCCCTCCTGGTCGTCGCCGCGGATGACTCGGTCAACCGCCAGACTCGAGAACACCTCGACATCCTCCGGATGCTCGACCTGCCCGCCGGCGTCCTGGTCCTCACCAAATGCGATCTCGCGGAAGCCGGTTGGATCGATCTGGTTGAAGAAGAAGTGCGCGAGCTGGTCGAGGGAACGTTTCTCCAGTCCGCTCCGCTGGTGCGCACCAGCGCCGCCACCGGTGCCGGGATCGAGGAACTCAAGGAGGTCCTGCAACAGGCAGCCGCTCAAGCCGCTCGCGTGCGCGCCTCATCCACCGGTCCGTTCCGGATGGCCATCGATCGCTGTTTCACGATCGCCGGACACGGCACGGTCGTCACCGGAAGCGTCGGAAGCGGCCAGGCTCGCGTCGGTGACGAACTCGTCGTCGAACCGGGCGGTATCTCCGTACGCATCCGCGGCATTCAAAACCACGATCGCACGGTCGAGGAGATTCATCGCGGCCAGCGAGCCGCCATCAATCTCGCGGGAATCCACCATGAGCAGATTCGCCGGGGACATGAACTGGCCAGTCCCGGACACCTCGTTCCTTCCCGCTGCCTCACCGTGCGCCTCGACCTACTCGCCGACGCCTCCCGGCCACTCAAGAACCGCAGCCGGGTCCGGCTCCATCTGGGCACCGCCGAGTGGATGGCCACCGTCCGGTTCCTCGATCACGCCTCCCTGAACCCGGGCCAATCGGGATTCGCGCAGCTCCTCGTTCGTCAGCCGGTCGTCGCTACCTGGAACCAGCCTTTCGTCATCCGAACCGAATCGCCCGTTGTCACGATCGGAGGCGGGCGGATTCTCGACCCCGACGCCACGTTGATCAAACGCCCCACCGAAGACGATCTGAAGATGCTCGGCCAGTGGCACCAAGGCGATGAAACTCGGCGAGCCGAAGCGGCTCTCTACTTCGCCAACCTCCGCGATTTCGACCCGGAAACTCTTCCTCGCACCGCCGGGATCCGCGACCCCCAAGCGACGACCAGCCAGCTTCGCGACTCTGGCACGCTCCTCGAAATCCCACTGACCGCTACGCACCTGTTTCGTGTCCATCGGACTCGCCTGGAGCAACTGGCCGAGCGGATCGCCGATCGCATGACACGCCTTCACGAAGCAAACCCCTTGCGTTCGGTCCTCGATCGCCACCTCGTCTTTCAGCCCTTCCTTCCCCAAATCCCTCAGCCGGTCCTTCAAGAGGCCGTCCGCCACTTGCGAGAAAAGAAGAAGGTGAAGGAGACACCGCGAGGCATCTCCCTAGTCGGCCACGCACCCAAACTCTCGCAAAACGAATCCCGGCTCCTAGAATGGCTCTGCCGGCGCTACCAGGAAGCCGGCCTTCAGGTGCCGCGCATCGCCGAACTCCAAAAGGAAGCTCCCAAGAACCAGCAGTCGATCCCGCAACTAGTGGCGATCGCCGTCGCCGATGGCGAACTGGTCGAACTCTCCGATGAACTCGTCATCCACCGACAAACGCTTGAAGAGATTCAGCAAAAGCTGCGCGAGGCGTTTCAGCAGGAGGGCGAAGGACTGACGCTCAGCCAGATCCGCGAAGTCCTCGGCACGACGCGAAAGTACGCCGTTCCCCTTTGCGAGTACCTCGACCAGACAGGCTTCACGCGACGGGACGGCGACGTGAGGTTCCTGGCCACCGATTGATGCTCCAGGAATGCCCCCAAATCTCGTGCCGGTGATACAATCGAAACGTTCTCGTGCGACATCTCCTGATGTTCTTCACCTCGGACCTCGAAGGAATGCCTCATGCCAGGTCACCCCGCCCCTCGCCGACATCGGCCCACGACGGTCGCGGTTTGCATCGGTCTTGCGGCGCTCATCATCTCGGCCGCTCTTCCAGTTGCCTTCGCCCAGCGAACAGTGCGCATCGTCGAACGAGTCGAGGTCGCCGGCACGGTCCAGTCTTTGTCGCCGGGACGGATTCGCATCGAAGACGAGGAGGGAAGAGTGCGGCTGTGCCGGATCCAAAAGCCGGACGAACGCGGGTTGGCCCTGCAAGGTGCCGTCGTCAACTTTCCGGCTCGTATCGACGTGCGAGGCACCGTCGAACCGAAAGAACTGCGTCCCGGCATGCTGGTGCAAGTGACGGTCAAGGCGACCTCGAGCGGCCGCGTTTCCGGCAAGGTGGAGCGACTCGAGTGGCTCGATCGACTCCAGCCCACCGTCGAAGAACTCGAGCCGCCACCGAAGCGAAACAAGCCAGGACGGTATCGCCTGGTCGGAGCCGTCGTTTCAGTTCGCCGAGACCGGGTCACGCTCGCCCTTCCCGAGAACCCTCACCTCCGCCGATCGAAGCTGGCCGTTCCCCTCGCCAAGGACGCTCGCGTGGATGTGCGATTGAGCGACCTGAGCCGCGTCCGTGCCGGCGACCAGGTGCGCGATGCGGTTCTCGTCCATTTCGATACCGGCGACTGGGCCGTCCAATCGGTACATATCGAGTTGGCCCAACACGACGCGAAAGCAGCTCCGAAGAAAACCACGTCCAAGAATTCGGGTCGACCGGGCGTGGCCAAGCGCGAAGATGCCTACGGTTACCTTTCGGACGCCCCGAAGCCCCCGCGAGATATCCGGTCATCGCATTTCGTGCTCCACACCGATATCTCTGATCGCCAGGCTCGGATGCTGCTCGACCGACTCGAAATCATGTACGGCTTGTTGGTCGGCTACTTCGGTCAGAAGCCGCGACGTCCCATTGAGTGTTATGTCGTTCGCGACCTGCGGTCTTGGCAAGGGCGTCTGCCGGCGGCGGGAATGGCCAAGATCGCCGAAGGGGCCGGCGTGACCATTTCTCGCAGAGTCGGAAACAACGCGCAAGCCATCGTCTACGCCTGCGATCGCCCCGGAGTCGTCCAGCACGAAGCGGTCCACGCCTTCTGTTCCCAGACATTCGGCTCGACCGGCCCGACGTGGTATGCCGAGGGGATCGCCGAAGTGGGCAACTACTGGAAAGAGGACCAAGAATCGGTCGACGTCCCGGCGGTCGTGATCCACTACTTGCGAACCACGCAGAAAAAATCGCTGGCCGAAATTGTCGCTCCCGGTCAAATCACCGGCGACTCGTGGCAGGCCTACGCGTGGCGGTGGGCTTTGTGCCATTTGCTGATGCACAACCCCAACTATTCCCCCCGCTTCCGAGCTCTGGGGATCGGGCTGATGCGAGGCGAACGAGGCGTCAGCTTTCAGACGGTCTACGGCCCGGTCGGTCGCGAACTCTCGTTTGAATACGACTGGTTCACTCGGCACGTCGACAATGGCTTCCGCGCCGACCTTTGCGCGTGGGACTGGAAGACCCGCTTTCGGCCGCTGGGGTCCAAGCCGGTCCACATCTCGGTCCGGGCTCGCCGCGGCTGGCAGGCGACCGGTGCGATCGTATCTTCTGATCATATCTACGGTTACGCTGCCGACGGCAAGTGGAGACTCGGGCCCAAGACGACGGTCGACGCCGACGGCAACCCGCAAGGGCTGGGCCGACTGGAAGGGATCATCCTGGATGACTCGTGGCACCTGAGTGAACCGTTCCCTTTGGGAAGGAAGGGAACGTTCCGCCCTCCGTCGACAGGGCGGCTCTACGTCCGCTGCCATGACGACTGGACACAGATCGGCAACAACGGCGGATCGATCCGACTCGAGCTCTGGCGCAAGTCGCCCGCCAAGGCGCCCCGTTGACCGCCAGCCGCCGACCGGGTACCCTATCATCTCTGCTGCCGATAGTTGAAAAACCCATTATCGATATTACTTATGGGCCGTGGCAGCCGGCTGGTGGGCGGTAGGGCGTAGGCGATGTGCTGAGGCGGAGTGGATCGCGGATGCAGCTTAAGGCACTGGAAATCTTTTGCGACGTGGTCCGATGCCGGAGTTTTTCGCAGGCAGCGCGTGAGAACGGCATGTCGCAGTCGGCGGTGAGCCAGACGGTCCACCAGCTCGAGTCCGAATTGGGCGTGCAGTTGCTCGACCGGTCGAAGCGTCCCTTTGTGCTGACGGCCGAGGGCAAAGTCTATTACGACGGTTGTCGCAAGATTCTGCGGCGGTGGCAGGCGTTGATCGACGATGTCCGGACACTTCACGAGGATGTGTCTGGGCGCGTCCATGTGGCCTCGATCTACTCCGTCGGACTTAGCCACATCAACACGGTGGTCCAGCGGTTCATGCTGCGTTATCCCAAGGCGAACGTGCGCGTCGAGTACCAGCATCCGGACCGGGTTTATCGTCTGGTGGAGGACGACCGCGTCGACATCGGACTTGTGAGTTATCCGCGAGCTTCGCGTCAGATCAAGGTCACTCCGTGGCGTTCCGAGACGATGGTGGCGGTGATGGCGCCGAATCATCCTTTGGTCGACTGTCCGTGGCTGGAGGCCTCGCAGTTGGACGGCCAGCCGATGATCGGGTTCGACCGCGACTTGCGGATTCGGCAGGAGATCGATCGCGAGCTGGGAGCTCGCGAAGTGCGTCCGGAGGTCGTGATGGAGTTCGACAACATCGAAACGATCAAACGGGCGGTGGAGATCAACGCCGGTTTGAGCCTCTTGCCGGCGCCGACGGTGGTGCGCGAGGTGGCGGCGGGAACGCTCGTGGCTCGGCCGCTGGCCGACCTCCATCTCATCCGCCCGCTGGGCATGATTCGCCGTGCCGGCGGGACGCTCACGGCGACGGCTCGCCGCTTCGTCCAGTTTCTCAGCGAACAGACTCAAGTTGCGTCGATCCCCGGAATCGAGTCCCCTGAGACTCTTGCACCGGAGGCGACGCCTTCTTCATCGGGAGTACCCAAGTAGTGGCCAGCCAACGAAGGAAGCATCGAGCGGTTCGTCCGTCGGCCCACGGCCTGTACGACCCGTCCCAAGAACGGGAAAGCTGCGGAGTCGGGTTCGTGGCGCACATCAAGGGTGAGCGCAGCCATCAGATCGTGGTCGACGCCGACACGATTCTGCGGAACATGGAGCATCGCGGGGCGTGCGGATGTGAACCGAATACGGGGGATGGTGCGGGGATCTTGACGGCGCTCCCGCACGAGTTCCTCCGGCGGGTGGCCGGGGAGGCGTTCGGTGTCGAGCTTCCCGAGCCGGGACGGTTTGCGGCGGGTTTGGTCTTCTTTCCGACCGATGCCGGCGAACGGGCTTACTGCCGGGAACGGATCGAGCAGCGAATCGCAGAAGCGGGGCAGCGGCTGGTCGGATGGCGTCGCGTTCCCACATGCGCTGATGCGGCGGACCTGGGTCCGACGGCTCGAGCGAGCGAGCCGGTGATCGAGCAGGTCTTCATCGCTGCCGAAGGGGACCTGGCCGGGGACGCCTTCGAGCGCCGGCTCTACTGGATCCGCAAAAAGGTCAGCAACGAATTGCGTCGCGACCGGCGGCTGCAGCAGCGCGAGATGTTCTACATCTGCAGCCTCTCGACAAAGGTGCTCATCTACAAAGGCATGCTGACGCCCGATCAGCTCATGCCGTATTATCCCGACCTTTCCGCCGGCGACTTCACGACGCACCTGGCGATGGTCCACTCTCGTTTTTCAACGAACACGTTTCCGAGTTGGGACCGGGCTCAACCCAACCGCTTTATGGCGCACAACGGCGAGATCAATACGCTGCGCGGCAATATCAACTGGATGCGAGCTCGGCAGGGCGTCGTCCAAAGTTCTCTTTTCGGGGACCGTTTGGCCGACTTGTTCCCGGTCGTCGAACCGGACTGTTCCGATTCGGGCACGTTCGACAACGTCCTCGAGTTCCTGCTCATGACCGGGCGCACGCTGCAAGAAGCGGTCATGATGATGATTCCCGAAGCATGGCAGAAGCACGAGACGATGCCCGAAGCGAAGCGGGCCTTCTACGAGTTCCACTCGTGCTTGATGGAACCGTGGGACGGCCCGGCGTCGATCGCATTCACCGATGGTCATTACATCGGCGCGGTGCTCGATCGCAACGGGTTGCGTCCGAGCCGCTATTATCTGACGTCCGATGATCGAGTGATCATGGCGAGCGAGGCGGGCGTGCTACCCGTCGACCCGGCAACGGTGGTGCACAAGGGACGTCTGCAACCGGGGCGCATGTTTCTGGTCGACTTCGAGCAGGGTCGGCTCATTCCCGACGAAGAACTCAAGGCGGACTTCGCCGCGCGCCGCCCGTATGCTCAGTGGTTGCGTGAGCAGCGGATCGAGCTGAACGAATTGGGGCTCAATCGCGAACCGCACGGCTTCGATCCCGAAACCCTCCTGCCTCGGATGAAGGCCTTCGGCTTCACCACCGAGACGCTGCAATTCATGCTGATCCCGCTGATCCACGAGGAGCGAGATCCGCTGGGATCGATGGGGAACGATTCGGCTTTGGCGTGCTTGAGTGACCAGCCCCGTCTAGTCTACGACTATTTCAAGCAGCTCTTCGCCCAGGTCACCAACCCCGCCATCGACTCGATCCGGGAAGAAGTGATCATGTCCCTGGAGTGCTACATCGGCCCCGAAGCGAACTTGCTCGAGGTGAGTCCGCAGCACGCCCACCGCTTGCGCATTCCTCATCCGATTCTCACGAATGAGGAACTTGCGGCACTCAAGCACATCGACCACCGCGGTTGGACGTCGCGGACGATCGACATCACCTACGGGCTGCACGACGAAGACGCCGGGCTCGTCGCAACGCTCGACCGTGTCTGCCGCGAGGCGGAAGAGGCGATCGACGAGGGACACAGCCTTGTCATTCTCTCCGACCGGAACGTCGGTCCCGATCGCGTGCCGGTCAGCGCTCTGTTGGCATGCGGAGCACTTCATCAGCATCTCGTCAAGGTCGCCAAGCGCACGCGCATCGGGATCGTCGTCGAGTCGGGCGAAGCGCGCGAGGTGCAGCATCACTGCTTGTTGATCGGCTACGGCGCTGATGCCATCAATCCGTATCTCGCCTTCGAGGCTCTTTGGCAGGCTCGCCGCGACGGGTTGCTCGAGGAAGCCTACGACACCGACGAAAAAATCGTGGCCGCGTACCGCAAAGGTGTCGCCAAAGGGATGCTGAAGGTAATGGGTAAGATGGGCATCTCGACACTCCAGTCATATAAGGGTGCTCAGATCTTCGAAGCAGTTGGGCTCAACCAGCAGGTGATCGACCGTTGTTTCACGGGAACCGCGAGCCGCGTCCAGGGAGTCGGGTTCGAGGTCCTGGAGGCGGAGGGGCTGCGCCGTCAGGCGTTGGGGTATCCGCCGCCGGGGACGATCGACGAGCCGGGGTTGCCGAACCCGGGTGAGTTCCACTGGCGGGCACAAGGGGAGCGGCACGGCTGGGAACCCGAGGCGATCGCCAACCTGCAAGTGGCGGCTCGCAACGAGGACGTGGAAGCGTATCGCCGGTTCGCTCGACACGTGAACGAGGACGCGCATCGCCGTTGCACGCTTCGAGGACTGCTCAAGTTCAAAGAAGGTGGTGCCGGCGGTCCCATTCCTCTGGAAGAAGTCGAGCCGGCGAGCGAAATCGTGAAGCGGTTCTGCACGGGCGCGATGAGTTTCGGATCGATCTCGGCGGAGTCGCATGAGACGCTGGCAATCGCCATGAATCGTATCGGCGGCAAGAGCAACACGGGGGAGGGCGGGGAGGACCCGCAACGGTTCTATCCACTTCCCAATGGGGACTCGAAGCGGTCCGCCATCAAACAGGTCGCCTCGGGACGGTTCGGTGTCACCATTTGGTATCTGACGAATGCGGACGAGTTGCAGATCAAGATCGCTCAGGGAGCCAAGCCGGGCGAAGGAGGCGAACTGCCGGGGCGTAAGGTCGATGAGAACATCGCGCGTATCCGCTATTCGACGCCTGGTGTCGGCCTGATCAGTCCTCCGCCGCACCACGACATCTATTCGATCGAGGACCTGAAGCAACTCATTCACGACCTGAAGAACGCGAACCCCTCGGCGCGGATCAGCGTGAAGCTCGTCGCCGAGATCGGTGTCGGGACGATCGCCGCAGGAGTTGCCAAGGCGTTCGCCGATCACATCGTGATCGCCGGAGACGTCGGCGGAACGGGGGCGTCTCCGTTGACAAGCATCAAGCATGCGGGGCTCCCGTGGGAACTCGGCATCGCCGAAACCCAACAGACATTGGTCATGAACGACTTGCGCAGCCGCGTCGTGTTGCAAACCGACGGCGGGCTGAAGACAGGGCGCGACGTCGTCATCGCCGCGCTGCTGGGAGCCGAGGAATTCGGTTTCGCCACCGCGCCGCTTATTTCCCTCGGCTGCATCATGATGCGCAAGTGCCACCTCAACACGTGCCCGGTCGGCATTGCGACGCAGGACCCCGAGTTGCGAGCCAAGTTCCGGGGCCAGCCGGAGCACGTGGTCAATTATTTCTTCATGGTGGCCGAAGAAGCGCGCGAGATCATGGCGAGCCTGGGCTTCCGCACGTTCGATGAGATGATCGGCCGGGTCGATTGCTTGCTACCGGACGACGCCATTCGCCATTGGAAGGCGGACGGACTCGATCTGACGGCGCTTCTGACGCCCGCCCCGCGTCCTCACGACCGCGTCGACGTTCGCTGCACACGGCAACAGGACCACGGCCTGGAAAAGGCACTCGACCGCAAATTGATAGAACTGGCTCAACCGGCACTCGAAGACGGCAAGCCGGTCCGGCATGCCCTGCCGATCGTCAACACCAACCGCACGGTCGGAGCGACGCTCAGCCATGAGCTCGTCAAGCGATGGGGAGAAGAGGGGTTACCCGACGACACGATCCGCTTTCAACTGACCGGCTCAGCCGGCCAAAGTTTTGGTGCCTTTCTGGCTCGCGGCGTGACACTCGAGCTGGAAGGGGACGCCAACGACTACGTCGGCAAAGGCTTGTCGGGAGGGCGGCTGATCGTTCGGCCACCGAAGACGGCGACTTTCCCGGCGGAAGAGAACATCATCGTCGGCAACGTGGTTCTGTATGGAGCGACGCGCGGACACGCGTTTTTCCGAGGGCGGGCCGCCGAGCGGTTTGCGGTGCGCAACAGCGGGGCTTGGGCTGTTGTCGAAGGTGTGGGGGACCACGGTTGCGAATACATGACGGGGGGACGCGTGGTGGTGCTCGGCGCAACCGGCCGGAACTTCGCCGCCGGCATGTCGGGGGGCATCGCTTATGTCTGGGACCCCGATGCCACCTTCCTGACGCGGTGCAACTTGGGCATGGTCGAGCTGGAACGGGTGGAGACCGACGAGGACATCGCCGAGTTGTTTGAATTGATCGAGCAACACCGGGATTGTACCGGCTCGACCGTGGCCGCTCGCGTGCTTGATGCCTGGCCTGGGATCTTGCGTCAGTTCGTGAAGGTCATGCCCATCGATTACAAACGCGTCCTGATGGCTCGCAAAGCAGCCATGGAGGCAACGACTTAGATAGCTCAACGATAGTGGCGAATCGGCTTGCCTTTACCGCCATCCGGTTCACAAACCACGGCAGTTTTTTCGGAGACACATTCGACCCATGGGCAAACCCACCGGATTCAAGGAATACCCACGTCACGCGATTCCCTATCGGCCTCCTGCCGAGCGGATCGGAGATTACGCGGAGATCCAGACCGAGGCCAACGAAGCCGACCTCCTGATTCAGGGAGCTCGGTGCATGGACTGTGGTGTTCCGTTTTGCCAGTCGGCCACTGGTTGTCCGATCGACAACCTGATTCCTGAGTGGAACGATCTGGTCTATCAAGGGCGTTGGCGCGATGCCATCGACCGTTTGCACCGGACGAACAACTTCCCCGAGTTTACGGGGCGGGTCTGCCCGGCCCCTTGCGAGGGAGCCTGTGTGCTTGGGTTGATCGAGCCGCCGGTGACGATCAAGAACATCGAGTGTTCGATTGTGGACCGAGCGTGGCAGGAGGGCTGGATCGAACCTCGACCACCGGCTGTCCGCAGTGGCAAACGAGTCGCCGTGATCGGTTCCGGGCCGGCCGGGCTGGCCGCCGCGGACCAACTCAACCGGGCCGGACACGAGGTAACGGTCTACGAGCGCGCGGACCGCATTGGCGGGCTCTTGATGTACGGCATCCCCAACATGAAACTCGACAAGCGAGTCGTCCAGCGGCGGATCGATTTGATGGCAGCCGAGGGTGTACGGTTTGTGACTGGCGCCGACGTCGGCCGGAACGTCGATGCACGCGAGCTGTACGAAGAGTATGACGCACTGCTGCTCGCGACAGGAGCGACCCGACCACGCGACCTGGACGTTCCCGGCCGGGACCTGGCCGGGATCCACTTCGCCATGGAGTTCCTCACGGCCAACACACGGGCGCTCTTGGACAGCGGCGACCCTTCGGTGACTCCGATTCACGCCGGTGACAAAGATGTGGTCGTGATCGGTGGCGGAGATACGGGGACAGACTGCCTGGCGACGGCCATTCGGCACGGCTGCCGCAGTCTGACCAACTTCGAGTTGCTACCTCGACCACCTCAGCAACGCTCACCCGACAATCCATGGCCTCAATGGCCGCGCATTTACCGGGTCGACTACGGCCACGAAGAGGCTCGAGAGAAGTTCGGCAACGACCCGAGGCAGTTTTGCATTTTGACAAAGGAGTTGCGAGGAGACTCAGAGGGCCACGTCCGTGAGATTCTCACAGTCGACGTCGAATGGACGCGCAGCGACGGGCGGTGGCAGATGCGGGAACTCGAAGGAACCGAGCGGACATGGAAGGCCGATCTGGTCCTGCTAGCCATGGGCTTCCTCGGGCCGGAAGATTATCTGGCCGAGGCACTCGGGGTCGAGCGGGATGCGCGTTCGAATTACCAGGCGGCTTACGGCGAATATGCGACTGGGATCGACCGCGTCTTTGCAGCGGGCGACTGTCGGCGCGGCCAGTCGCTCGTCGTCTGGGCGATCCACGAGGGTCGTGGAGCGGCAGCAGCTATTGACCGATTCTTGCGGCAGGGATCGCGTTAAGCCGCGAAAGGGGCACCTCGCGGAGACGCGGCGGAGGTTTCTCGCAAAGACGCGGAGAGCGCGGAGAAGATCTGTTAAGGGTATGTAGCAGAGCCTGCCGGTGTGGTGTCCACGTTCGGACGTATTGTCTAATTCACCCCCCAAAACCTTTTCATTCCTCTTGGCGTTCTTGGCGCCTCTGCGAGAACACCCTCTGCGGCCTACTTGCTCTCGCCAGCCCTTTCCACTCGCTCGGCGGCTTCCCGTCCGGGTCGACCTCGACGGCGCCGCTGCCACTCGAGTTCCTTTTTGAACTCTTCGATGACCGCTTCAGGATCTTTCACCGCTGTGTGGCTCTTTTTAATCTGGAGGCCTCCTTCTCCGGAATGGCCGATCGCCGCCACCTTGATGTCGCCCCGCCACCCTGCATAGCTGACAAACTTGGCGGGCGAGATCCTCTGAACTCCCAGTTCTCGAGCCGCATCGATGATGGAGTTGTAATGAGCCTGTTCCCGGCCGGTCATTTCACCACCAGTCTTCTCGTCGCGTTGAGGACCCTGGATGACGTACCGGGTGTTGGGAGTGACTTCGGGGTCGACGATACCGCCGTTGTTTTCGATGAGCGCTACGAGCAGCGACTTGTCGCTGACTCCATCGTCATTGATGTCCATCATGCCCGCCAGGACAAAGTGGACGGGGCGTCCCGGGTCCCACGCCGGCGTGTGGATGATGTCTCCTTCGCGGATCAGGTTGTCGACGGAATCGTCCGTGATCTTGCAGAGGGTCTGGTGAGGCCCGACGATCTTGACGACTTCGATGCTTCCCTTGGGCCGGTCCACCATGACCTCAGACTGGTCGCTATCGTACACGCTGAATGTCATCTGCGGGCGCATACCGTCGGCGGATCCGACGTCGATGTAGCAAAGTCGCAGCCCGTGGTTGACGACCGTGATATAGCCATCGGGTGACTCGAAGGACGCCCGCTCATAGCCGGCAATCCGGTGATTCAGCTCGATGTTCGATGCCCGCAGATCGGCTATCAGCTTTTGTGCCTCCTGTTCGGATTTCTTCTTTTCTTTCTGCAGCCGCGTAAGCGCTGCATCTCGCTTTTGCAGTTCCTGGGCGATTTGCTCCTTTTCCTGCGTAATTCGTTGACGCTCCTGGTCGAACTGCGCTTTCTGCTTCTGCTTGTCCTGTTCGCACTTGGCCAGTGCCTGGTTGAACTTTTGCTCGGTCGCTTTCAGTTGCTGCTCGAGTGCGTTCTTCTGGGCCACCAACTGCAAATTGGTCTGTTTCAACGTCGCGTTGGCCTGGTTCTTCTTGACCACGACCTGCATGAGATAGTCCGTGACGTTCGCATAGTTCCTCTGGACTTTCTCATCAGCGCCAAACGCAGCCATATGTTTGTAGTATTCCTCGGCGATCTTCTTGACTTCCTCATCGTTGAGGGCGCCCGGTGCCGTCGTCCCGAGTTTCGTCTCGAGCTGCTCGCGAATCTGGGCCACCGGGTCTTTGGCCGGATCGACCTTCTCGATCGTCACGCCCTCGGTGATCATGAATTTCAGAGCCGCATAGCGGAACTGAAATTGATCCCGCACCTGGTTGGCTTCCTGCACTTGCTTTTGCAATTGAGCGGCCTTTTCGGCGTCGCTGTTCGCCTTCGAACACGACATAAAATTGGTGACACTCAAGAAGATCACCAACACAACGGAAACAATGAGGGCCGCGTGGAGGCCCATGTGTTCGCGGGATGCCATGAATCAACTCCTACGGACCGGCAGGGGGTCGCAGCCGAGTAGAAAAAGCCTCCACTTCGGAGGCCCGGATCGTTTCTGATATGATCGAAGTCCTGGGGCTCAGTCTATTTGCTGCCCCTCCCCATGTCAACAAAATGCCCCGAGCCCTCCACCGCTGCCCGCAAGTCAGGCCATGCATCCGATTCAACCGCTCCTCCCCCTCCAAGACCCGGCCGACCCGGCCATCGAAAAGCCCCACGAGGCGGAGAAACGATCCCCTCATCTCGAGGGCGCCCATGTCTATGCCGTCGACGCCCACTCGCTCATCTATCAATCCTTTCACGCGATGGCGCAGATGTCCGGCCCGTCGGGCCAGCCGGTGGGAGCCATTTTCGGGTTTCTCCGCGATCTGGTCGAGTTGATCCGGAGACGACAGGTCGACTACCTCGTCTGCGCCTTCGACGCCAAAGGACCGACGTTTCGGCACGAGGAATATGAGGAGTACAAGATCGACCGCGAGGCGATGCCCGATGACCTGATCCCGCAGATCGAAGCCATCCATCGATGGCTCGACGCCCTGGGGATCCTTCAAGTCGAAGTGCCAGGCTTCGAAGCCGATGACATCTTGGCAACGGTCGCTCGCCAAACAGTGCAGCTCGGGGGCACGTGCTTTCTCGTCACCAACGATAAAGACGCCCGGCAACTCGTCAGCGACCATGTCTTCATCTATCTCATTCGCAAGCATCGCGTGCTCGGTCCCGACGACATCGTGGCCGAGTGGGGAGTGAGGCCCGAGCAGGTCATCGACTTGCAGGCACTGTGGGGCGACCCCGGGGACAACATCCCGGGAATCGAGGGCATCGGCCAGAAAACGGCCTCGCAGCTCCTCCAGCAATACGGCTCGATCGAAGGAATCTACGAACACATCGACGAGATTCGGGGCCCCAAGCGGCGAGAACGGCTCTTGGCTGGACGCGAACAACTGGAGCTGAGTCGTCGGCTCGTGCGACTCCGAACCGATGTCCCCCTCTCGATCGACTGGACGCAGGCTCGCGTCGGTCCGATGGACCGCGATGCCGTTGCCGAGCTTTGTCGCGAATTCGGGTTCCGCCAGTTGGCTCGAGAACTTCTCGGGGAGGAGTCAGTCCCCGAGGAGGACTGGAAGACCGACTATCAAACGGTGGCTTCTGCCGAGGAGCTGGCGAAGCTCGCTCGAGAACTCGCATCGGCCCCCCGCATCACGCTTGACACCGAAACCACTTCCCTTTGGCCTCGCTGGGCCGAACTGGTCGGCCTCTCGTTCGCATGGGGAGAGGGGAGGGCGGCCTACATCCCCATTCGTGCTCCCGCGGGGACGCCCACGCTCTCCTGGCAAACCGTGCAGGCCCAGTTGTCCGACCTGTTGTCCGACCCGAATCTTCCCAAAGGAGGACAGAACCTCAAGTATGATCTGGTGGTATTGCGCAGCCACGGCCAGGAAGTCGCCGGCCTCGCCTTCGATTCGATGGTGGCCGATTACCTGCTCGATCCTGGGCAACGGTCGCACGGCTTGGACGACCTGGCTCGGCGGTATCTGGGCCATGAGAACACGTCGATCGCCGAGCTGATCGGCAAGGGGAAGTCGCAAAAGCAGATGGATGAGATCCCGGTCTCGGCGGTGGCGCCCTATGCCGCCGAGGATGCCGACGTTCCGTGGCGCCTTTGGGAGCCTCTTCGGAGTCGACTCGAAGCCGAAGACCTCCTGCCGCTGTATGAAACGCTGGAAATCCCGCTGATCCGAGTTCTGGCTGACATGGAATACACGGGAGTTTACGTCGATACCGAGCGTCTGGCCGAGCTCAGTCGCGATTTCGGAGAGCGGCTCGCGCAACTGGAGCAGGAGATCTACGAGCTAGCCGGGGAGCCTTTCAATATCGGTTCGCCGGTGCAGCTGCGAGTCGTTCTCTTCGAGAAACTCGCTTTGCCGGTGGTGAAGCGGACGAAGACCGGCCCGAGCACCGATGTGGAGGTCTTGCAGCAGCTCGCGAAGCAGCACCCATTGCCCGCGAAAATCATCGAGTTCCGGCAGTTCGCCAAACTCAAGAACACCTACGTCGATGCCCTGCCCAAGATGGTCCACCCCGAGACGAAGCGGGTACACACGTCGTTTCGCCAGGATGTCGCGGCCACGGGGCGGCTGTCGTCAACCGATCCGAATCTCCAAAACATTCCCGTCCGAACTCCGGAAGGACGAGCCATTCGCTCGGCGTTCGGGGCACAGGATCCTGATTGGGTGTGGCTGACGGCCGACTACTCCCAGATCGAATTGCGCGTCCTAGCCGAGCTTTCCGGCGATCCCACGTTGCGCCAGGCCTTTTGGATGGACCAAGACATCCATCGTCAGGTCGCCGCCGAAGTGTTCGGAGTGGCGCCGGAAGACGTGACATCGGAACAGCGTCGCCGCGCCAAGGCGATCAACTTCGGGATCATCTACGGCCAGAGTCCCTTTGGATTGGCCAAGTCGCTGGATATCGAAAAATCGGAAGCGGCCGAGTTCATCGCCTCGTATTTCGAACGTTTCCCCGGCGTCGCCTCCTTCATCGACGAGGTGTTGGATGCTTGCCGGCGTGACGGATATGTGTCGACGGCGCTGGGGCGCAAGCGGCACATCGAAGGGGTTCGCGAAGCGGCCGAACGGCACCGAGCGAGTCAATTGAACATGCCGGAACGGATCGCCGTCAATACGGTTATCCAGGGGACCGCTGCCGACCTGATCAAGCGAGCCATGATCGCCGTGCACGAGAGACTGACCCAACAGAATCATCCGGCGAAAATGCTACTGCAGATCCACGACGAGTTGATCTTCGAGACACCGCAAAGCCAGTGCGCATCGCTGGCCGAGCTGGTGCGGGAAGAGATGACGCGGGTCATCGAGTGGTCCACGCCGTTGAAGGTGGATATCAGCTCCGGGCGGCACTGGTCCGACTGCCACTGACATTCGACGGGCCCCTGTGGCCGGCGTCCGGGAATGGGAATCGCCATCACGATGAACGATGTTTCGGAGAACGATGCGGCTAGGACGACTCCGCCCAACGAGCCCCGCAAGCGTCCGTGGATCGTGGCAGTGGTGGGGGGTGTGGCATCCGGAAAATCCCTGGTTCGCCAGATTCTGGCCGAATGGGGGGCTGTGGCGATCGACGCGGACCGGATCGCCCACGAAGTATTGGACGAGGCGGGCATAGCCGATCAGATCGCCCGCGCCGTTGGCCGAGCCGTCATGGGCCCCGACGGAACCGTCGACCGTTCCACATTGGCCAGGCTCGTTTTCGGGGACTCACCCGAGGCTCGATCGCGGCGCCGACAACTCGAGGCGATCATCCATCCTCGCGTGCGCGATCGCATCCGGCAGGAGCTCGCTCGGGCAACGCAGGAGGACGCTCCCGTCGTCGTGCTGGACGTCCCATTGTTGCTCGAGGTGGGATGGCGTGACTTGCCCGACGAGGTGCTTTTCGTGGAAGCTCCGGAAGAGGTGCGGCGAGCGCGAGCGACCTTGCGGGGCTGGAGCGACGCGGAGTGGCGGCAGCGGGAAGGCGCGCAGTGGCCGATCGAGCGGAAACGGGCTGCCTCCGACGTGGTAATGGACAACGGAGGCAGTCCCGCCGATCTCCGGAAGCAGCTTGCCCAGTGGTGGCAAGAGAAAACTGGCGGTGGACCTTTGCGCCAGGCGTCGGTTCCGCCATAATAGAGAGGTGCTTGACAAGAGCCACCTTGTCCAACCGATGGTCGTCACCGCCCCCCGGTGAATTCCAGCCTCGCCAATTCGGGCTCATCCAACCTGATGCCTACCTTTCCCCGTTTCCGGGGCCTTCCTGACTCCTTCTCTACAGGAACCTCACCGATGACTGATTCCCAACCTTCCTCCCTCCCAGACGAAACTCCCGAGAAGAACCCTGCTCCTGCCACCGACAAGCCGCATCGCAACGGCCGATCGGGGTGGAAAAAGCGGAACGAACCCCTGTCGATCGCCGAGGAGATCGCCAATCAGGTCGACCGCGGGGTGCCCTTAGAAGAAGTCCTCCACTCGGACATTCCGACCGATCTGGAGCCGGAGGCCGAATCCCACATCGCCCAGCTTCAGAAGATGTCGATGCAGGAGCTCATCGAGGAGGCTCGCAAACAGAATCTCGATGGAGCCGACCAGATGCGTCAGCGCGAGCTCATTTTCTCGATCTTGAAAGAGCGAGTCAAAATGAGCGGGCTGATGTATGGCGAGGGGACACTCGAGGTCCTCCCCGATGGATTCGGCTTCCTCCGCAGTCCCGACCATCACTACCTCTCGTGCCCCGATGACATCTATGTGTCTCCCAGCCAGATCCGGCGCTTCGGTTTGAAGACGGGAGCGGTCGTCTCCGGCCAAATCCGGCCGCCCAAGGAAAACGAGCGCTACTTCGCTCTCTTGCGCGTCGAAGCGATCAACTACCGGGATCCCAACGAGGTGGCCAAGCGAAAGTCGTTCGACGAACTGACGCCGCTGCATCCGAACCAGAGGATCCTGTTGGAGTGGTCATCCGATGACATTTCGACGCGGGTCGTCGACATGATTACGCCGCTGGGATTCGGGCAGCGGGGATTGATCGTCAGTCCGCCTCGAGCCGGCAAGACGATCCTGATGCAGAAGATGGCCAAGGCGGTGCTGCACAACTATCCGGACGCTTACGTCATTATGCTGTTGATCGACGAGCGTCCTGAAGAAGTTACCGACATGGAGCGGGAGGTGAAGGGGCCGAACTGCGAAGTGATCAGCTCCACGTTTGATGAACCGGCTTCCCGGCATGTCCAAGTGGCCGAGATGGTGATTGAAAAGGCAAAGCGGCTGGTCGAGTACGGCGTCGACGTCGTCATTTTCCTCGACTCGATCACTCGGCTGGCTCGAGCCTGGAACTCCGAGTGCACACCGTCGGGCAAGATCCTTTCCGGTGGGCTCGACGCCAACGCCTTGCAGGCTCCCAAGCGCCTCTTCGGGTCGGCCCGGAAGGTCGAGGAGGGAGGATCGCTCACGATCCTGGCTACCGCGCTCGTTGACACCGGCAGCAAGATGGACGAAGTGATTTTTGAAGAGTTCAAAGGGACGGGAAATCTCGAAATCGTGCTCGACCGGACGCTCGTCGACCGGCGCATCTGGCCCGCCATCGACATCAATTCAAGCGGGACGCGGCGCGAAGAAATCTTGATGGATCCCGAGGAACACCGTCTGGTATGTGTCTTGCGGCGCGTGCTCAATGAAATGAATCCGCCCGACGCGATGGAGATGCTGGTGTCGCGGCTAACCAAGACGAAGTCGAACGCCGAGTTTCTGATGAGCCTGCGGGCTCACGTATAGCCGCGGACACTGCACACTTCGCCGCGGATGTCGCAGGCGAGGTTGGTGGGATCGAGGAGGGGAGGAGGTGACCGGTGGTGCGCAAGTGGCAGGGAGTTCGGAAGGCTCAGGAGGGCGATCGCTTTGCCATTGTCGTCTCGCGGTACAACGAGACGGTGACGCGACGGTTGCTTGAGGGCGCTTTGAGCGGCCTGCGCGACGGGGGAGTCTCCGAGGAAGGTATCGACGTCGTGTGGGTTCCCGGAGCGTGGGAGATTCCGCTGCTGGTCGATCGGCTGGCGCGGCGGAAGCCGCGATACGCCGCCATCTTGGCGTTAGGCTGCGTGATCCGCGGAGAAACGACGCACGACCAGCACATCAACCGCTGTGTCTCGATGGAACTGGGGCGGCTAGCCTTGCATTACCAGATCCCGGTTCCATTTGGATTGCTGACATGCCAGACCCTGGATCAGGCGCTCGAGCGAGCCGGCGGACGGGTGGGGAATAAGGGGACGGAGTGTGCCGAGGCGGCTCTGGAGCTGGCCGATCTGATGCGACGTTTGTTGCCAGAGGACGGCTAGGGCTCTACAATGCCCTGCCGCAACGCACGCCCCCACCTGTTTGCTCGAAGGAGCCGAGTGACGCGGTGGTCACTCGCACACACCCATGGCCAGACGCAGTCGCGCCCGCGAAGTCGCCCTCCAGTTGCTCTACGCCCTGGACGTCAACCCTCAACAGCACCCCGACACGGCTGAAGAGTTTCTTGCCAGGCGGTTGCATAGGGACCGTGAGTTGATTCAATTTGCGCGGTCGTTAGTGGCTGGAGTCCAGCGCAACCGTGAGGAAATCGATGAGCTCTTGGGGGCTCGATCCCAGAACTGGACGCTCGACCGCATGGCCGCCACCGACCGCAACATCTTGCGGCTGGGTGCCTACGAAATCGTCTACACCGATGCACCGCCGCGCGTGGCGATCAACGAGGCGGTGGAACTGGCCAAGCGTTTCGGAACGCGCCACTCGGCTCAATTCGTCAACGGCGTGCTCGACCGCGTCATGCACGACTTTCGCCCGAACGACTCGAGCTGACACCGGCCGGCTCGGTGGCCGGTTCCTCGAACAGCGCGGCAACGAACTCTTCCGGTCGAAATACGGCCAGGTCTTCCGGCTTTTCTCCCACGCCGACGAACTTGACCGGCAATCCGAACTGTTTGCGGATGGGAATGATGACGCCCCCTTTGGCCGTTCCATCGAGTTTCGCCAGGACGATTCCGGTACACCGAGCCGCATCGGAGAAACCGCGAGCCTGACTGATGCCGTTTTGGCCGGCTGTGGCGTCGAGCACCAACAGGGTTTCGTGCGGCGCTTCGGGAATCTGCTTCCCGATCACCCGGTAGATCTTTTCCAGTTGTTGCATCAGGTTCTTTTGCGTCTGCAGCCGCCCGGCCGTATCGATGATGGCAACGTCGATGCCTTCTTGCAACGCCCGTTCGACCGTGCGAAAGGCGACGCTGGCCGGATCCCCTCCTGGTTTGTCCGACGTGACGATGTCGACCCCGATGCGTTCGGCCCACACCTTGAGCTGCTCCACGGCAGCCGCGCGAAACGTATCGCCGGCCCCCAAGATCACCGACTTCCCCTCCTGGCGAAAGCGGTGGGCGAGTTTGGCGATGGACGTGGTTTTGCCGGATCCGTTGACGCCGACGACGAGGATAACCGTCGGCCCCTCCGCAGCCCATCGAATGGGTTCTTCGGGAGCATCGAGGAGCTGGCGGATCTTGCTGCGGATCACTTCCAGCACGTCCTCGAATTGCACGACGCGGCCGCGGAACTCTTTGGCGATCTCCTCGCGGATCTCATTCGCCGGTCCGGCGCCCATGTCGGTCCGTACGAGAATCGCAAAGAGCTCATCGAGGAAGGCGTCATCGACGAGGCGCCCTTCGCGTTTGAACAGGTCGCGAATGTCGGTGCGCAGAAGCTGCGATGTCTTTTGGAGGCCTCGGCGAATGCGGCTGAAAAAGCCCTCTTTCGGCCGGGACGCTTCCACGCCCTGCGACTCGGCAGAGCCCGACTCGGACGCTCCAGCCAATTCGGGCGTTGGCGCGGCTTCCGCGGCACTCGCCAGCTCCGAAGATGGATCTCCTCCCTCCGCCGACGCCCGTTTCGGCTCCTCCTCCTTCCGCCGACGAAAGCGATCGAAGAGTGCCATGATCTGCGGTTTCCTTCCTGTTTCGGTCTCACTGGGCAAGCCAGCATGTTACCTCCGGCGACCCGTGTCACCCGTGCGCCTTTCGAAGGCAATGGTAGCGGCCAGCTGCGCGTTTGGGCAAGCTGTGATGTTTGTTGAACCCCAGGTCAATTGGGTTGTGGCTGAGCGTCGATACCGGGACTAAAAGCAATTGCCGGCCCTCCGTCTGCCACGTCCTGTTGGCCCGGCCAGCCGCCTCGCGGCCCGAAGACGACCCACCCACCGAAACACCTTCCTACCGCTTGGGAGAATCCGTGCCATGAAACACACGACGCTTTGGATGCTAGCAGCCGTGGCATGCGTAAGCATGTCCGGGGCAGCCATCGGCCAGACCTTGAAGCAACCTGCTTCGGTCAGGCCGGTCAATACGGAATACTACTATATTGAAGACGAGCCTTCGCCCAGCGATGTCGCTCAGCCCACCGTCGAAGGCAGTAAGGACATCGTCGTGATCGGTGACTGCGACTCGTGCGGAGGCGGTGGCTGCAGCGATTGCGGCGCGGGCTTCCGGCTCTTTCCGAACGCCGAGTGCTGCGAGCGATGGACGCTCTTTCCTCCTCTCCCTCGATGCTTCACGTTGACCGGCTGGGTCGACGTCGGTGCAACCGCGAACGCTCAGAACCCGGCGAGCAACTACAACGGCCCCCTGGCATTCAACGATCGCCAAGAGCTGCAAGTAAACCAGATCTACGCCATCCTCGAGCGGAAAGCGCAGACGGACGGCTACGGCTGGGACTGGGGTGCTCGCATTGATGTCCTGTTTGGAACCGATTACGTCTTCAACCAGATGACCGGTTGGGAAACCTATCAAAACGGTGCCAACCGGTGGAACAACCGGAGCCAATACGGTCTGGTGACACCTCAGGCCTACGGTGAAGTCAGCTACAACCGCCTCGCGATGAAGCTCGGACGTTTCTACACGATCATGGGCTATGAGAACACGCAGGCGGTCAATAACTTCTTTTACTCGCACGCGTACACAATGATGTACGGCGAGCCCTTCATGCACACCGGTGGCCTTCTGTCATACAACGGCGATGTTTGGACGCTCTACGGCGGGCTCGTCAACGGATGGGACCAGTTTGATGGCATCAGCGACAAGCTGGGGGTCCTCTTGGGAGCCGCCTACACGCCGTGCCACGGACAGTACACTTTGCGAGCCTCGATTATCAGCGGGGAAGAGGCGGTAGACACTGGCGGTCCCTACACTCCGCGGACCCTCTACAGCCTCGTCTTCGACTGGCACGTCACCGACCGCGTCGAATATGTAATCCAACATGACCTCGGATGGCAGGAAGACGCGTTTCCCCAGGGGCGAAGCGCCGAGTGGTACGGTATCAATCAGTACCTCTTTTACCGGCTCAACGACTGCTGGCGCTTCGGTGCTCGGTTCGAATGGTTCCGCGACGACGACGGATTCCGCGTCACCGGGCGGCGGGCCGGCAACCCCTTCGCCGGCGGACTGGCGGGCAACTACTACAACATCACGCTGGGGGCCAACTGGATCCCGAGCCTCAACGTGATTGTCCGGCCGGAAATCCGCTGGGACTGGTTCGACGGCAACGGCCTGCCGTTCGACGACAACACGTCGGATGATCAGTTCACGGCCGCCCTCGACTTCATCCTGCGTTTCTAAACCCACGTTTCACGCAGTCGACCTGGAACCAGGCCGCCCGGAGCTTGCCAGCCCCAGGCGGCCTTTTGCATGCGCGGGAGCGCGGAGCGCAGATGATGGGTAGTGCGTGGACAGTGGACACAGTGGACCCAATGGACGGTAGACACTGTGGACGTGATGGTACCGGGCATCCCACCGATGCGCCTTAACCGGATGGCAAGCACATGGGCCCCATTCACACCTCACACCTCACACCTCCCCGCCCGATTTCCCATCACCGGGTCGCCCAAATCTTGGGCATCGTTTCTGAGTCCCTCCGGCTTCCGCTGGTGTAATGGGGAGGTTTTCGTTTCCGAAACCCGTGGCACAGTCAGCACTTAAGGGTTGAACTGGCTGTCAGGGCGCCTCATCCGGCATGCCGGTTGCACAAGCGGGCAGGCTGTTGAGTACTGTCCGAGTCACAGGCGGTGTGCCGAGGCGGCGGCCGCTCGGTCGGCAAACGGAAGAGGCGAGACGCATGAAGAGAAAACAGACGTGGATTCGAGCGGTCGGGTTGGCCGTGGCCGGGAGTTTCATGGCGTTCGGGCCGGTGAGTGCCGCAGAGGAGTCCGCCTCGGGCGCCGTATCGCAGTTGGGGTATGCGCTCGACAACATGATGCTCCTTCTGGCAGCCGTACTCGTGCTGTTCATGCAGGGCGGCTTCGCCATGGTCGAGTCGGGGCTCAACGCCGCGAAGAACACAGCCAACATCTTGTTCAAGAACGTGATGGATTTGGCCGTCGGCGTAATCTTGTTCTATCTCTTCGGTTTCGGTTTGATGTACCCCGGGGATGCGTTTGCGGGCGGGTTGTTCGGATTCGCCGGCTTCGGCATTTCCGAGACGAGTCCGGCGGTAGCGGAACCGGGCACGCTGCATCCGCAGGTCGCTTTTCTTTTCCAGGTCGCTTTCGCCGCGACGGCTGCCACCATTGTGTCGGGAGCCGTTGCCGGTCGGATGCGTTTCGGAGCGTACTTGATCTTCAGCGCCGTCTTGACCGGCTTCATTTATCCGATCAGCGGGATGTGGAAATGGGGCGGCGGTTTTCTCGATGCCTGGGAATTCCACGACTTCGCCGGCTCGGTCATCGT
>WFWZ01000084.1 GCA_015490875.1 Planctomycetaceae bacterium | reverse complement strand
GGCAAACTGGGCGACATCCACATGGTGCGCGTCTATGACCAGAAGCAATGGGGCAACGTGCCACCTCGTCCGGATGAACCGACGCCTCCGGGACTCAATTGGGATCTCTGGAACGGTCCGGCTCCCGAACATCCCTACAATTTCAATTACTGGGAACACTGGAACCACTACTGGCGCTACTCCGGTGGGGACATCATCAACGATAGCATCCACCAGCTCGATCTGGCTCGATGGCTCACCGGTGTCGACTACCCCAAATCGGTCTACTCGACGGGAGGACGCTGGGCGGAGGAAGGCGACTTCGAGACTCCCGACACGCAAGCGGCCACGTACGAATTCGACAAGATGTTGATGCTCTTCGAGATGACACTCTACACACCCTACATGATTCTCGCCGACCAGAAGCTGCGCGATAGTGACATCTTTCCGCACTGGCCGCAGAACTCTTCACGCATCGAGATTTTCGGAACCAAGGGATTGATGATCGTCGGCCGGCACGGAGGTGGCTGGCAGGTGTTCGGCCGCCCCAAGAGCCGCAAACCGGTCGTTGTTGCTCAAGCCTATGGGCGTTGGTCGGACGACGAGCACAAGGATGATTTCTTCGACGCCATCCGAACTGGGAGGCGGCCGAACGCCGACATCGAAGAAGCGCATCGCAGCACGCTGCTGTCTCAATTCGCCAACATTAGTTATCGGTTGGGAGGCAAGAAGCTCATAGTCGATCCCGAACGAGAGCGTTTTACGAACTGTGAAGAAGCCAACCAATTGTTGAAACGAGAGTATCGTCCGAAGTACACGATTCCGGAACAGGTATGAATGTTGTTCACGATCTTGCAAAGAAGTTGCAAAGGCCAAGTTGCTGGGCCATCGTATGGTTGAGCATCGGGCTTTACTGCGGTCTCTTCTTCGGTGTTGCCAGATCGCAGTCCCCGCTGCCTCCTCTGGAGATGACGCCGCTCTCGCCGCAGCGACCGCCGCTCGAATATCAGCGTGTCGAGACGCCGATTCCCAATTATCCACCCAGCAAGAAATGGGGAGAGCAAGCGGAGCCGTACCGCGAAATGCAAAAGCCCCTCTCCCCTCGCGACTCGATGCAACATGCCGTCGTGCCGAAGGGCTTTCATTTGGAACTCTTCGCCGCCGAACCGATGATCGGCGGGAAGCCGATCGCCATGACGTGGGATGCGCGTGGTCGTTTGTGGCTTTGCGAAACGGTCGACTACCCCAACCGACTCGATCCTGCCAACGGTCGAGACCGGATTCGGATCCTGGAAGACACCGATGGCGACGGCAGGGCGGATCGGTCGAGTGTCTTTGCTGAGGGGCTGAGCATCCCCACGACACTCACGTTCCATCGCGGCGGCGTCATCGTGCAAAACGGCACCAAAACGATCTACCTTCGCGATACGGACGGGGATGGCAAGGCCGACGAGAAGCGAGTTCTGTTTTCGGGGTGGAACATGCAGGACACGCACGGCGGTGTCAGCCACTTTCAGTACGGTCTGGACAACTGGATCTGGGCGATGCAGGGGTATAACCGGTCGGCTCCCCGTGTGCGCGGCCAGCCCACGCTTCCGTTTCGTCAGGGCTTTTTTCGTTTCCGGCCCGATGGATCGAAGCTGGAGTTCCTCCGATCCACGAACAACAACACGTGGGGATTGGGCATGACCGAAGAGGGCATCGTCTTCGGTTCGACGGCCAATCGCAATCCCAGCGTCTACATGCCCATTCCGAACCGCTACTACGAGCGCGTGCAAGGCTGGACGCCCTCGCTGCAACTGGGCACGATCGCCGATTCGCATCTGTTCCGACCGATCACCTCGCGAGTTCGGCAGGTCGATCATCACGGCGGTTACACGGCGGGAGCCGGACATGCCATCTACACGGCTCGAACGTACCCGAAAGTTTTTTGGAACCGAACCGCCTTCGTCTGCGGACCAACGGGTCATCTCGTTGGTATCTTCGCGCTGACAAGATCGGGCAGCGATTTCCGAGCTTCCATGTGGGGCAACCTATTCGCCAGCGAAGACGAGTGGACGGCGCCGATCATGGCGGAGGTCGGCCCCGACGGCAACGTCTGGATCATCGACTGGTACAACTACATCGTACAGCACAACCCCACGCCGCGCGGTTTTCGGACGGGCAAAGGAAACGCCTATGAAACCGATCTGCGAGACAAGCAGCACGGGCGAATTTGGCGCGTTGTGTACGATCGAGCCGCCGATGCAGACAACACGCGTTTGAATCTCGAACAAGCTTCCGCCGAAGAGCTCGTGGCTACGCTCAGGCACCCGAACCTCTTTTGGCGGCAGCATGCCCAGCGGTTGCTGGTCGAGCGAGGCCGAGCCGATGTTGCCCCCGCCCTCCTCGAGATCCTCCGCCGTCCTCACTTGGACGCGATCGGGCTCGACGTGGCCGCCATCCATGCGCTGTGGACACTCCATGGACTCGGTCTGCTCGACGGTGAACATTCCGAGGTTGAGCAAACCGTGGTCGAGGCTTTGCGGCATCCGTCGGCGGGCGTGCGTCGCAATGCCGTTCAAGTGCTTCCTCGAACGGCTCAAGCCACGCAAGCGATCCTCGAGTCGGGTCTGTTGAAGGATCCCGACGCACAAGTGCGCCTCATGACGTTCCTCGCCCTTTCCGATCGACCCGGTGTCGACGGCATCGGAAGGGCGATCTGGACCTCGCTGCAACAGCCAGAGAACCTCGAGGACCGCTGGATTCGCGATGCGGGAACCAGCGCCGCAGCCATGCATGCTTCCGCTTTCCTGCGTGCCGCGACGGCTTCTTCGGCGAGCACTTCCCCGAAGATTCTCGACATCGTGAGGATCGTAGCCGAACATCAGGCGCGTAGCCGCGAGCCTGCGTCAGTTGCCTCTGTGATCGTGAAACTCCCTCGAGCTCGCGCCGAAGTCGCCACGGCCATCCTTCGAGGCTGGGACGGGGGCTGGCCCGAGAACGGACCGGTATTGCCGCCGGCCGCGACGGAAAACGCGGTCAAAGAACTGCTGACGCGTCTCCCCCGGCAAGAGCGGTTTGCTCTGGTTCGCCTGGCCAAACGCTGGAAGCTGTCTGTCGCCGACGAGATCTTTCACACACTTGCCGAAGAACTCTCCCAGCGAATGGCCGACGTCAAGTTGGACGGTGAGGCTCGATGGACGGCCGCTCGCCGACTCCTGATGCTTGCGCCGACCGATGCCTCGGTGGTCGAACAGATTCTGGAGCAAGTGACGCCGCAGTCGGATGCCGCGTCGAACGTGCGGTTCCTTGAACTCCTCCGAGAAAGCCGCTACGCGGGAACCGGAAAACTTCTCGTCGAACGATTCCGGCACTGGACACCTCGCGAGCGTCAGGCGGCGATCGGCGTCCTCCTCAGTCGAACCGCGTGGACACTCGACCTTCTGACAGGCCTCGAACAGCGCACGATCCCCGACAGCGACCTGTCACTAGAGCGCCGGCAGATGCTTGCCAACCATCCCGATCCAGTGGTTCGCCGACGTGTGCGCCGATGGATGACAACTCGCGGAGCATTGCCGGGGACCGACCGAGCGGCAATCGTCGAGCGCCTGTTGCCTCAAGTCAATCAACCGGGAGATGCCGCGGCCGGCAAACAAGTGTACCTCAAACACTGCTCGAAGTGCCATGTTCATGGCACCGAGGGAACTCGCGTCGGCCCCGATCTCACCGGCATGGCCGTCCATCCCAAGTCGGAACTTCTGGTGCACATCATCGATCCCAACAGCAGTGTCGAGAGCAACTACCGAACGTACACGATTCTGACGGTGGATGGAGTGATCTACACCGGACTTCTCGCCTCGGAATCGAAATCGGCGATCGAGCTGATCGATTCGGAAGGTCGGCGTCGCGTTGTGTTGCGTGCGGATATCGAGGAGCTGGTTCTGTCGTCGAAGTCGCTGATGCCCGAGGGATGGGAACAGCAACTGAGTGTGCGGGAACTGCGGGACCTATTGGAATTTCTGACGCAGCGAGGCCAGTATCTGCCGGTCCGACTCGACAAGTACGCCACGGTCGCCAGCGATCGGGGGATGTTTTACCGCCGTGATGCCGATGTGGAACGGCTCATCTTCGACCGCTGGGGCGAACATGAGTTCAAGGGGATCCCTTTTGTCGTGATCGATCCCAAGAGTGGCCGGCGGCCCAACGTCATCTTGCTGCACAGCCCCAATGGTGCCATAACAGCTCGGATGCCCAAATCGGTCCGCCTGCCCTGCCACGGACCTCTCCGCGCCGTCCATTTGCTCAGCGGCGTCAGCGGCTGGGGATACCCGGCATCACCGAAGGGCTCCGTCTCTCTCATCATCCGTTTTCATTACGAAGATGGAACTCACGAAGACCGACCACTTAAGAACGGCGTTCATTTCGCCGATTACATCCGTCGGATCGATGTGCCCGAGTCCGAGTTCGCGTTCGCCCTTCGGCGGCAGCAGATCCGCTACCTGGCTGTTCGGCCGTCTAAAGAAACGCCGGTGGCGACAGTGGAGCTCATCAAAGGATCGGACCGAACGGCGCCCGTCGTGATGGCGATGACGTTCGAGTTCCCATGAGCGAACATCGGGCCGGAATCCGATATGCCCGTCACCGGATGAGGCGTGGCATGTGTGCAACGGGCTTTCGCCAACGCACGTCTTGTATGCTGGACGAACCCGCCATCGTCCGTCCTGACACCAGGTCATATACGACTTGCGGATCTGTGTCTGCGATGC
>WFWZ01000083.1 GCA_015490875.1 Planctomycetaceae bacterium | reverse complement strand
GAGTGGAGACGCCGGCGCCTCCCCCGCACGTGGCGCAGCCGCCGGTGGCCGCCGAAGGGCAGGTGCCGGGATTGCCGCTGCATCCGATCGGCGGAAAGGGGGTGACCGGGGTGTCGTCCTGGATCGGGGGGACCTGGCAGGCGACGACTGAAGCGGCGCCGGGAGGCGTGCTGGTGCCGTCGAGGTTGACGTTGATCAACGCGGGCCCGCAAACCGGGTTGATCGGGACGGTGAAGACTCCCGTGTTGCCGATCCAAACGGTACTCCAGTGGTCGAGCGTGACGGTTTGGTTTTCGAGATAGAATCCTCGGTCGGTCCCTTCCTCGTCGTTGCCGACGGTGTCATAGACGAGCCGAGCGACGAAGTAGCCTTTGGTTCGACCCAGCTCGATGCCGGTGATCGTGTGCGTCCCCTGGGTATTGGGGACTGCACGCTGGTCGATGAGCGCCCCGCCGCTGGCGCTGAGGAAGATTTCGAGGCGGACCTGGCCCGTTTTGCCTCCGGGGTAGTTTTGATCCAGCGAGTAGGTGACGTCGACTTTCGACGGGCCGCTCGCGACGACGTTCGTGATTTCGGGGCCTCCGCCCGGTGGGGCCTGAGCGGCCAGCGGCGCGAGCCAGCCGACAGTGGCCGCGATCCAGCCGAGCAGGAGGGCCGGGAGTGTTCCACGGCGCAGCCACCTCTCCTTGGAACGCAAAGAGAAGAACCGGCGATCCGATCCTGAGCAAGGACCAAACAGATCGATGCTCGGACGCACGCTTCGACCGGCCACCACCGATACCGGAGAACGCGTCATGGGATCCTCCTCGTCAAGTCAAAAGAGCGAGCGAACTGAGATTCCAGCGGAGAATTTTTTTCAGGTTTTCAAAAAAGGGTGTCCACCAACAAGCGATCTACGGGAAGTTCTAGTCTGCGACTTTTGGAGGCCCCTTGGGTAGTTCGACATGGACGACGAAGCGAGCTTGATGGGAACTGGTGGGAGAGGCCGCCAGCACATCGATATCGCCTCGAGTTCCCGGTGTCGCCGTGAATTGGACTTCGGCGATGCCTTGGTCGTCGGCGCGAACGGTTTGAGTGCTGAGTTTGTTTTCGAATTGTCCGAGTCGGGCCGAGTGGAAGGTGACGGGCATGCCCGGTTCGATCTGGACGCGGAAGGTCACGGTCTCGCCTTGGATGACGCGCTGGTATCGCGGAGAGAGTCTCCGGATGCGCCGGACACCTTCACCCGGCTGGGCCGACTGGTAGACTCGGCCGGGTTCGATGGTTTCAAGGTAACTCTGAGGATCTTGGAGGAAGGCCTCCTTGTCGAACGGCTTGGGCTGAATGAAAGAACTCAGCCGCTCGGGGTGTCTGCCGCTACGGAGGGCAGCGGCGACGGAGCGGACATGCGGGTTCTCATCAAGGGGATGGAGGGGGGAACGACCGGGGTCGCCCAGGGTCGGACCGGACGGCTTGGAGTCTCTCGCGTCGGCCACCGAATGGTCGGGATCGCCGTGGGGGGCGATATCGGTCGGAGGTCGCCACACGCCGCCGACCTTGACCCAACCTTCCCGGGGCGGCTGGTCGGGATCGCCGGTGACGGAATTCGCGTTCTCGCCGGTCGCTTCGGACGATTCGCCGGCGGCTTGCTGAGCACGCGGAGTTCCCGATGGAAACTGCAGGGCATAGTAGATGCCGACTCCGAGCAAGCCGAGGACGCCCAGTAGGAGAACGAGTTTGACGTTGCCGCCACGAGCCGAGTCGCGTGTCGGCGCCGCGCCGTTGTTATCGGAGGGGGACCCGTCAGCGCTCGGGGATTTCGTGCCGGGGGAAGGCGTCTCCGGCGAGGGGCGTTTTCGGCGGCGCCGCGAGGCGCGCCGGGCCTGAGATCGGCGAGGGCGACTCATCGAGAACCTCCAGACCAGACACGACCAGCCGACTCCCGCGACCCGTCGGCGATGCAACCTGGGAACGGTGCGCTCTCAACTTGCGAGCGGTTCATTCCCGAGCGTACCAACGCGACGGAGCGATTTGGGTTGCCGGCCAAGTCACTGCCGACCAAACGTCATGTTCCTTGTCCTGTTCTGCCCCGTTTATTGATTTGGTATCGGTGCGCGCCAGGGCGGGGACATCATGAGCGGTTTGCGTCTGGGGTGCAGTCGCCGAGGAGCGAGATAAGTGTTCGCTTATCGATTCACTTGGACTTGGGTTCACTTGGTCTTTGGTTCGACCTGTTCCCATTTCGCACGAGGTGACGAGTGAAGTTGATGTCGATCTTGATAAGTGTTGGAACGCTGAAGGCATCGTCAGTCGGCGTGCGGTAACCTGTCATCGAACCAATGACTGAGATTGTGCACATTTTGGGGCTCTTGTCAAGCACCTGGGGGATTTTTTTGTGATTT
>WFWZ01000082.1 GCA_015490875.1 Planctomycetaceae bacterium | reverse complement strand
TCGACCGCCGCGTCGGTTTCGTCTCCAACGATGACGCGGAGCGCGGCCTATGTGGACGTCGATGCGATGAAACAGAGAAATCCAATAGGACGAATAGGACCCATAGGACTCATAGGAGGAGTCGAGTCGAGGTGACAGATCTGAGTCATTGGGTACGCGAGATCAACTGCACCCATGACTCAGCCGCGAAGCGGCGGCACGCAATAGCTATGGGCGTCAGCCCACAGAACTCTCGGAGGCGACTCGCCCCAGCGCATCCCAGGCGTAGGCGAGCGTGGCGACCGGATCGGAGGCGGAGAATGGCGCCGCGGCCTTTCATGCAGCGATCGTCCATGATCGCCGTGCCTTCGGCCTTTTGGTCTATCTTGGTTGCCGGTGGAGACCTTCATCACGCCACTGGGCCGCATTTTCCGTTGGAACGTGCCCACAGGTTCCGCCTGTCTGTGCGTACCGCACGCAGACAGGCTGGGCATGGTGACCGGGCTTGCTTCGGCAACGGCGCTATAGCCCGGCGGTCGAGATGGCGATTTTCTCGTGAAAGCCGCCGGTAATGACTTGCACGCCCACTCAATTTGTGGGTGGCACCAACTGGCACGTTGAACGCCGCTCGCGTTTTGCCCTGCTACCGCTTTCGCCGCAGACGTTTGAGAGTTTTTTTGGCTTCTTCTCCGAGCACTGGGTCAGACTCCCACTGTAAAAGAACAGGCATCGCTCTTTCAGGCGGCCACTTTCGGAGAGCAAACGGCAACAGTGCCCGCCCAAAACCGTGGCGTTTATCGTTCGCCAGGGCCACCACTTTTTCGATGTCCGCTTCGGTCGCTGTTTCGGCAATCGCCCCTCCGATCAGCCACTTCAGCTGCGATTCTCCATCCATCGTTTCTTCGAAAAGCTTGACCAGTGAACCGAACGCAACGCCCTCCGCCTCTGGAGTCGTTAATGCGCGAACGATTGCCTGCAAAATATTCCTGTTATGCTTCTTCCGAAGATGCCGTACCAGGATGGGGATCGCCTCGGGATACTCTCTTTTGGAATTGACTAGATCGGAAATTGTTCGTGGTGGCCCGACGTACTCTTTACCGGGAATCGCGGTCAACTCGACGATCACACCAGCATCTCTAAGTTCCTGAGCAAGCTCCTCTTGGTCCTTCAGATTAATGGCGACACGCGCAGCATGTTCGGCATCCTTCTTGCGGCGCATTGCTTGGTACTTTGGGTCGTTTTCAAGCTTCGCCATTAGCTCAGCCGCCGTCATCGGTTTTCTTGCCACAGTTTACAAGCCCCCTATGAATCTAAGAACGACGTCGCCGTTGTTGATAGCCTCTAACAATGGCCCAGAAAACTCTGTTCTTGGCCTAACCCACAGTTCAAAAGTATACCCCTCGCGTCTCGCAAAGTCGACATAATCGCGGAGTTGACGAGTATAGCTGAGACGCCTGACGTTCTTGACTTCCTGAACGACTCCGAGTGCTTCGTCAATTGAATCTGGAATCCTCGTTCGTCCGTTAATGACGATCCGCATTCTTCTCCCAGTCGTCTCGGCCAGGGTTTCGCCGACCCGTCCGACTGTGGTAGGTTTTGGCGTGAAATGCGGGTTGAGAATCGGCAGCTCCCCCTTTGGGGTAACCCTACGACCGGGGCCCGTCGCTTTCAACCCCTTGATTCCCTTGCCGAAGAATGCGGCGCGTAGCATGATGTCGCCCAGGTTGCCCGCCGCAACGGCGTACTCGCCGTCATGGATGGCCTTGGCGGCATCGTAGGTGCTCACAACCATCACCGAACCGGTCGCCGTAACTCCAATTACGCGAGCCCACTTTGTCGTGCCAAACGTAAGAGCTGCGCCCGCATCCCCAACGACCGCAAGCCAGGCATCGCCGGACGAGATTCCATCCTGGCTGAAGTGATCCGCTGCCGCACCAAACGGAAGCACGTGCAGCACGAACGTCCCCACTGTGTCGACCGTTTGGTACTGCTGTAGAGCGACAATATCGTGCACGTACAACTCTGCCAGGGCTCTCGAGTTGAAGGTGCTTGGCGCCGGTTTCGCCGCAAGGTCATACCCCCATCCCGCAAAATTCGGGACCAAGAGATACTTCTTCGAACCCTCGTCGAAGACGGTCGTCGGTGGCCACTCGGCGTTACGGGACGTGATGCCACTCAACCCCTGGTCGATCGTGCGTCGCACCGTGCCTCCTGCCACGTTCGCTCTCGGCCCGGGAGGAAGATAGGGCTGGATCTCGGGCGTAACCAAATCGATCGGCGTAGGTACGCCCGTGTTGAAGTAGTGAGGAGTCGTCACGACCCGGGATTCGCGACCTCTTACCTGCTGCGCAACCCGAGGATCTCGATTCGGCGACACGCGGCCGACCGATCCATCCGCACGCAGTGTCAGTCTCGGTACGGCAGGATGGACTCCCTGTCCGCCGGGATGCCTCTGGGAACCCCCCTGTACGGAACGGTGCAGTCCCGTGGACGGCTTGCCCGCTTCTTCTCGATCTACGGATGCCCTCTCGCCAAGAATGTTTCGGAGATACCATTCCTCCGGCTCCTCCAACCCGCTCGGATCGACCTTGCCCACCGGGTCGTTGCCGACGTAGCGTGTGAGGTTGGCGTCGCCCGCTTCGAAGCCGATCGGGTCTTCGCTGAGGAATCGGCCGAGGGCGGGGTCGTAGTACCGAGCTCGGTAGTAGAAGAGATCGCTCTCCTCGTCCCGCTCGCGGCCGGTAAAGCCGAACGTCGCATCGACCGCCGCGTCGGTTTCGCTCACCACATTCCCGAACGCGTCGTAGACAATGTGGTTGGCGATCTGGGAGATACCGAGCGCCTCGTCGAAGTCGACCACGTCCCGGATGCTCCCCTGCCGGTCGGCCAGCAGCCACATCGTGTCGCCCTGGCCCGACGACGGGTCGAGCGACTCCTCCGCCAGAACCTGGTCGACCGCCGGACCGAAGAGATACCGCCGAGTCACTTCGCCCGACTCGTTGAGCTCAAGCGCCCGGTGGTCCCCCGCATTGTCCCGCTCGCTGCGCAAGCCGTCATGGATCACGTAGGACGTCTGATCGACCGTGCCGTTCCCGTTGCTGTCGATGCGCTTGGAGATCCGCCGGTCGAGCGGGTCATAGACGTATTCGACAGTCTGCAACAGATTGCCGCCCAGGGAATCGAATCGCTCGATCTTCACCAGGCGGTTGCGGTAGTCCCAGGTGTACTCGGTCACCTCGCCGGTCGTCTTGTCGGTCTTTCGGATCCGGTTTCCTTCGGCGTCGAACTCGTAGTCGAATTCGGGACTGGCGGTCGTCTGGTTGTTGGCTCCCGTCACGTAGCCTTCCATCGTGCGGTTGCCGTTGAGGTCGTAGGCGAGCGACTGGTCGGCCTGGTAGTCGTAGTCGGCCGCCGTGAGTTGATTCGTGGCGTCGTAGGAAAAGTCAGCCGCGCCGTCGGTCTGGGAGACGAACCGGGTGGTTCGGGAGGCTGCGTCGTAGGTGTAGTTGTACTTGGCGAGCGTCGAGCCGTCGGGCGCCTCACGGAGCAACTCGGTCAATCGGCTCGCCGCATCGTAGACGTACGTCGTGTCGGCCACGCGCTGCGGATCGGCGAGTCCTTCGAAGCGAGCCAGCGAGGTGAGTTGCCCGGCCGCGTCGTAGGCCAGTTCGATCCGTTTGGGGAGAACCCCGGTTCCCGACTGTTCGATCACGGTCGGC
>WFWZ01000081.1 GCA_015490875.1 Planctomycetaceae bacterium | reverse complement strand
CCAGAAACCAGGAACCAGAAACCCCCTATCCCCCCATGACCATCTGCGGTATCTGTCGAATCAGTTCTTGCGTATAGACGGTCATCTGAGTGACCAGCCAGGGAAGGACGAACGCGAGAACGACGACCATCGCAACGATCTTGGGAACGAACGCGACCGTTTGGTCTTGCACCTGAGTCAACGCCTGCAAGAGACTGACGGCCAGTCCCACGAACATCCCCGCGAGCAGCACGGGGCTTCCGACGATCAGGCCGATACGCAACGCTTCCCGCAACAGGTGAATCACGTCTTCCGGTTGCATCGGGCGACTCCTTTCTCGTCACCGCTAGGTGATCACATCTTTCGCCGATCGACGTTCCCGTTGCCGGTCGACCGTGGGATGACCTCTGTAGTCTCTCGTGCCGTCACCCGTAGGTTCCGAAGCTTTCCAGGAGCATCCCCACGACCAGCCTCCATCCGTCGGCGAGGACGAAGAGCATGATTTTGAAGGGAAGCGAGATGAGGACGGGAGGCAGCATGAGCATGCCCATGGAGATCGTCACGCTGGCGACGATGATGTCGAGGATCAAAAACGGAAGGTAGATCTGAAAACCGATCAGGAAAGCGGTTTTCAGTTCGCTCAGCATGTAGGCCGGCAAAAGGGCACGAAGCGGCACTTCTTCGTAGGTTTCGGGGACGGGAGTGTCCTCCGGCAGGTAGCGAAAAAAGAGGTAGACGTCCTCGGCGTTGCCCGCCGCGTCGATTTGTCGAGCCATGAAGCGCTTGATGGGAGCCGTTCCGGCTTGCCACGCTTCCTGCAACGTCATGCCGCTGGTTGGATCGCTGTAGGGAGCGATGGCGTCGTCGTAGACTTCCTTCCACACCGGTGCCATGACGAGGATCGTCATGAAAAGGGCCAGGGACGTGAGCACCTGGGTGGGTGGCAATTGCTGGGTCCCCATGGCCTGGCGCAGAAGCCCCAGGACGACGATGATCCTCACGAAACAGGTCGTCATCAGCAGCAGTGCCGGCGCGAGACTCAGGACGGTCAGCAGCAGGACGATCTTCAATGATGACGAAAGCCCTTGGGGACTCGTCCAGACATCCGGCCCGCCTTGCAGGAACTGGGGAATCGAGCCGTCGGGAGAGGCAGGAGGTGGTGGTGCAGAAGGTGCCGTCGGCGCTGCTGGTACCGCGGAGTCGGTTGTCTGCGCATGCACGGCTGTGCCGATCGGACCGAGTGCCAGGAAGGCGGCTACGGCCACAGCCCATAACCACCGAGTGTACTGACGAAAGTTCATGTCCTCCGTCCCCCTCGTCGTGGTTTGGGCACCGGCTCTCCGCCGGAAAGGATCTCCGCGAACGAGCGGCTGATCCCGTGAGAACTCTGCTGGTGACACAATCCTGACAGTCGGTCGACTTCGGCCGGATCGGTGACTTCTGCGACCGCCTCGATGCCATCGGGCAGAACGGCGACGAGAATAAGTTTTCTTCCTAGACGGAGCAGTTGCAGCGAGGTACGAGGTGTGAGTGGCTTGCGCCCGAGGACGTCGAGGACCTCAGGGGGAAGAGGCCGAGTGCCCTTGGGCTGAGTGCGGCGGAGAGCGATCACCAGGAGGAGAAATGCGCCGACGACCACCGCGAGACTCGAGCCGACCGTCGTCAGCGCCTGCCATCCTCCAGTGGGACGCACGTGAGGCGTCTTGCTTCGGTTCGGCTTCGGAAGGGGCGTGGATGCGCGCGGTTTTGAAGCGGGGAGCGCTGATTGAGACGCGCCTGTCGCGTCGGCTGGACGAGACGATGCTGAGTTCGCTGGTGTTTCCTTCGTCGATTGCACTCCGGCCGATGAACGCACCGAACGGAACGTGAGGGGCCTGGGGGTTCGTTGTGGTGCTTCTTGCGCCGCGCAAAGACCTCCCACCACGAATGCCACCAGCACGCCTATCGGTACAGTCCATCGTTGTTCGCTGGGCATCCTTGCCGCTCCGTTGCCGGTTTGCTAACTCGCAAACTCGTGGCCGCTGACCAATTCGGTGACTCGGACGCAAAAGCTGTCATTGAGGACGAGAACTTCCCCGCGAGCGATCAGGCGTCCGTTGACATAGACGTCGACGGGATCGCCGGCCAGTTTGTCCAAAGGGACGACCGCTCCTTTGCCTAGTTGCAGCACGTCTTCCAGATGCATGCGCGTTCGGCCGAGTTCGATGCGCAGGTCGAGTTCGACATCGCGCAGCAGTTCGAGGGAGGCATGTTCGGTCGAGGGGCGCGACGCGCCGAGCTCCGGCAGGGCGAACTCCTGCGGCTGGCCACCGGAGTGCTCGTCTACCGATCGCAGTGCATCTTCGGCCTGCTTCAACAGATACTCGACGTCGTCCGCAGGACGTCGTGTCGGTTCCTCGGCCGGATCGACGGCTCCGCCGTCCTCTTTCTGGTCCTTCTCGTCCGCCATGACGATTCCGCCAAGCTGGGCAATCTGGTCAATTCAGCGAACCGACGGTTATTCGTCGAGAAACGTGTAGTCGCTGAAGAAGACCGATCGCAGGATTTTCTTCCCGAACAGGGTGTTACTTTTCTCTAAAATCCTGCGTTTGATCAAGCCCAACCCGGGATCGGTCAGGTCGGCGATCTCGGCGTTGCGGATTTCGACCAGCACGAGATCCCGGAATCGGTACTGATTCCGGTCGAAGAGTTCCTTGAACTCTTCCTGGTCGGACTCGGCCACCGTTCCGACCAAAGTGAAGTCGACTCGCAAGGTGGTGCTGCTGGCTGAGCGATGCGCGGTGATGGAGAACCGCCCCAGCTCGACTTCGACCACCTCCACCTTGTCCTTGGTGCCCTCTTCCTCCTGGGCCTCTTGCTCGGCCTGCTCCTGAACACGCTGCTCGGCTTTCGCCATGACTTCATCGGCGCTGGGAATCCAGAGGTAGGCCAGTGCGCATTCGGCCAGGACGACGGCGCCCATGAACGCGGCGATCATCAGCCTTCCGACGAAGGAGATGCCCTTGGCCGGAGGATTCGATTCGGAAGTGGTATCTGCCATGGTGAGTGGTCCTCGGATGAAGGGTTCCCGATTACGGCTTCAGACCGCTTGGCGGGTTCTCTTCCGTGAACCGCTTCTGTTGCTCCTCCTTGGTCCCGGTGAATTGTTGGATCGTTTCGTCGAGCATGAAGACTTCGACGCGAGCATTGAGTTTCTGTTTATCGGCATCCGGCTCGATCGTAAGCGGCTCGTTCGGGCCGGCGACCGAGAGTCGGATCCGGTGAGGATCGATTTCGAGTTCTTCAGTAAGGTACCGAAAGACTGCGCGACTCCTCGCGTAAGCCAACTCCCAGTTGTCCTTGTAGGGCGATCCGGGAGCCGGAGGCCGCGGCGTCGTGTGGCCGCGCACTTCGATGATTTGTGGCTTTCCAATCATGGGAGCGACCGTGCGGGCCAGCTCGGCCTTTTGGCCTTCCCCGAGTTCCACCTTATCCGGCGCGAAGAAGACCACGGTTCCGATCGTCGTTTGCGATCCCGGACGAATAATGCGGACTCGAGGAAAATCGCCCACCGGCGCCTCGATCTTGTCGCCGCCTCGCAGCGTGTCCAGCCGCTTGGCGCGGCCCGCCGTCGCCAACCGAGCGATCTTGGAGTTGCGTGGTTTCGAGCGGCCCGGAATCATTGAAGAGAGTGTCCGGTCATAGCCGAACCGACGGCGCATCGACTCGACCATCGCCTGAAACTTCTCTTCCTGTTTGATTTCGCTCATCGAAACCAGCATGATGAAAAACGTCAACAACAACGACATCATGTCGCCGAAGGTGACCACCCATTCCGGAATATCGCCGCCACTGGCTTCTTCGTCCATCGTCAGGCTGCCTCCTTCTGCTGAGCGGCCGCCCGCACCTTCGGCGGCAGGAACGTCTTGAGCGTCTGTTCGATCACGCGCGGGTTTTCACCCGATTGGATCGCCATGATCCCGCGCACGATGATCTCCATGCTCGTCAGTTCCTGCTTACTGATAAATCCTAGCTTTTCGGCGAACGGCATGAACAAGACATTCGCAGCGATTGCTCCGTAAAGCGTCGTAATCAGCGCGACCGCCATACCCGCACCGATGCCCGAGGGGTCCGACATGTCGCTCAGCATCATGATCAGACCCATCAGCGTACCGATCATGCCGTACGCGGGGGCGAACCGCCCCAACTGGTCGAGTACCGATCGGCCGTTGAGGTGGCGGCGAGCCACCGCCTCCATCTCGGTCCGCATCGTGTCCTCAATCGCTTCGGGACGCGAGCCGTCCACCGCCATCTGGATTCCCAAACGGATGAAGTCGTTGTCGACTTCTTCCATCCGCCCTTCCAGTGCCAACAATCCGTCGCGGCGGGCCGTCTCGGCGAGACTGACGATTTGATCGATCAGGGCCGGCAAATCGGGGGGCTTATTGAGGAACGCCTTGATCATGACGATGGGAGTGCCGAGGATGTTCTTCAGTGGAAACGCCATCATGGCCGCCGCGAACGCTCCACCGAAGACAACCATGATCGATGGAACATCGATAAAGGCTGTGAAGGGGGCCGTTCCCATCAAGATCGACCCGACGATCAGGCCGACAGCCAAGATCAGACCGATGACGCTGGCAATATCCATCGCCGCCTACCCCTCTTCTCGGCTTGCGGGAGCCGGGATCCAGTGCTTGTTCCGCTGGTAGTCGATGGCCTTCTCCACCACTTCATCCATCGACTCGGCCACGACGACCCGATCGCCCGTCGTTAGAGTCACGAACGTATCTGGCCGAGCCTCCACGTAGCGGATCAGCTCGGCATTGAGCACGAACGGTTCGCCGTCCAGTCGCGTCAACTTGATCATGGCCTTGCCGATTATCCGGAAAGTGGTGTTCTTATCGGTTGTTCCGAATCCACGATGCGTGTCCGCCGACCAACGCTCCCTCAACCATAGTGCGAAATCATGCGTTAAGATCGTCTATCTCAAATTGAGCAACTCATCGAGCATCTCTTGGGCCGTTGAAATGACTCGAGAATTGCTACGGTACATCGTCGTCGAGAGAATGAGCCGGATGAGGTTCTCGCCGACGTCGGTGTTCGACAATTCGCGAGCTCCCGCCACGATGCGACCGATCCCCAGATCTCCAGGATTGCCCGTGATGGGGAGTCCGGAGTTGACTGTTTGAGCGAACATGTTGCGGCCCTTCTGGGCCAAGCCGCTCGGATTGGAGAACCGAGCCAGACGGATCTGCCCCAAGTCGCGAAAGATGCCGTTGCTGAAAATGCCACTGATGATCCCATCCTCGCCGACCGTGAAGCTCGTCAACGTTCCCGGTGGCGAGCCGTCCTGACGCGAAGCCGACAATTCCGACTGCGTCGCCACACCGGAGACCTGCGCGAAATCGAGGTCAAACGTAAGCGGACTTGATGAGGGAATGTTGTCTCGCGCGATCGTCACTTGGGTCCCCGTCGTGGAAATCTGATTGCCCTGGCTGTCGAATGTCACGAGTCCCGTTCCGACTGCAATCGGTGCGTTCGTCCCGACCGGGTCGTTGTCCCCTGAATCGGCGAACCACCGATACGTCACCGTGTCACCGTCTCGCGACTCGAGTGCCGTGGTCAGTCGCACTTGCAGCGGGATCCCCAGCGAATCATACACGGTAAAGTTCGTCCCCACGCTTTCTCCCACCGCCTTTTGCACCGATCCGAAGGCCAGGTTCGGTGCACTGACGTTTCCAGACGAGTCGACCAGCTCAAACGCCGTCGGCTTGATCTCGATCGCATTGGCCACGCCGTTGTTTCCTACGATGCGGATCCGACCATCCGTGGTGATCGTCGCACCCGGCGGCAGCGTCCCGCTTCCGGTGATCTTGTTGAGCGATTCGGGAATCGGATTGGGATCACTCGGATCGGACGTCTGAATCCCCAGCGAGGACGTGACAAACTGGAGCAACTCGGCAACCGTGCTGGTCGACGTGATCGTGAAAGTCTTGGGCGTCAGGTCGACGTCCCCCTTCGTTCCTTGAAACGTCAGCGTCCCCTCGGGAAAGACCTGCTCATAGCTCGTCCCGTTGTTCTTCACGATGTTCGTCAGCAGCGTTCCCGTGCTGATCGGAGGACCGTTCCAGTCAAGTGCCTTGTTGCCGGCGACACTCAGGTCGGAAATAGCCGCATCCGATTTGCCGTCGGTATAGTCGGTGCCCGGTGTGACGGAGTCGACGAGGAAGAATGCATTCGAGTCATTCGCAATGTTGCGGTAGATGTTGATTGTCGTGTACGCCGGAACCCCGCCGCCGGGAGTCGGCAACGGCGGAAGGTCGTCGACGTGGATGCGCCCATTGACGACGTTGACTGGTCCCATGATCTCCGAGGGACGGGACTCGGGAACGCCGGGACCGGAAAACGTCACGACATAGCTGTAAGAACCCGTCAGCGACGTCGTATCGAGCAGCGTGCCGGGCGCGATCCCGTTGTCGGTGAAACTGGCGGCTCCCTGCGTTGCCGTGCCCACTTTCTTGAAATCGTATTGAGGATCCGAAGGAGGTACCCCCAACTTTCGGCGGTAGATGGCCACTTGCCCGTATTCGGGTGTGCCGGCAGGTGTCAAAGGGCTCGCCGGAATGTTGGAAAGCGTGATTTGCTCGTTCGCGTTGGCCACCGTGACGCTCAACGGCGTAATCGAAGTCGTCGTTTCCTTGCCGTTGGAGTCCACAAAGCTGAAGACGTACTCAAACTGATCGCCGGCTGCAAAGCCGCTCGTTCCCGCACTCAGCGACGCCGTGGTGCCGCTGGGATCCGGGACCGCCGCCTGCAACACGCGCGTCGGCCCCGCCGGATCGTTGACATCCGGTCGGGGAATCAAACCGTCTCCTAAAATGGCGCTGTCGACGACCTCGGCGGTGTCGGCAACATCGCCGTCGGGAGCCAGATTGCCTTCCAAATAGACACTCGTCGTCTCCTGCGTCACGGTCATCGACCCTAGAGGAATCGTCAGAGGCACCAGGGCGCTGTTTTGAATCTGAAAGTTGTCGTCCACTCCGAAACCAAGGACCCGCTCGCCCGTAATCGTGACAAGCTCGTTCCTCGAGTTCGTCTTGAAGATGCCGTTACGAGTATAGAGCTGCTCACCCGAGCCTCCCTCGACGATGAAGAAGCCATCCCCTTCGATGGCAAGATCTGACGAACTGGAGCTGATTTCGATTGTCCCTTGACTGAAGTCGGGAGTGATCTCCGCCGTCTGCACACCCATGCCGATCTGCATCGGATTCGTGCCGCCCGTCCCGTTGCTCGGAGCCGACCCGAGACTCAACGTTCTCATGAACTGCGTTGCAAAGATGGCTTCCGAGGCTTTGAAGCCGACCGTTTGCGAATTCGTCAGGTTATTGCCTGAAACATCGAGTTGCGTTTCGGCGGCGCTGAGACCGGTCAACGCAGTGTTCATGGCAGATGCAATGCCCATGGCTACTCCCCTTCAATGTGGTGTGCGATGCTCGTCGTCTGGCTCAACCCACGATTTCGCGAATATTCTTCAATGCAACTTCCGAATCCCCGACGTGAAGCCGAATCGAAGCGCCTTCTTCGGCCGCTCCAACACTGACACGCTCCACGACGCCTTCGATTTCCTGGAGATTGTCGTCGAGTGCTCGGATCTTCTTTCCAATGAGACTCGAAGCGGTCGACATGTTCTGTCCGATCCGTACCATCTCCAGAGTACGAGTCAGCTGATCGTTCGAACCGATCTCGCGGATCTGGCTGACCTGCGAGAGCAATTGTGCGTTGTCGAGCGGATCGAGTGGATCCTGGTTTTGCAGCTCGGTGATCAATAGCGTCAGGAAGTCGTCGATCTGTACGCCGTCCAGACTATTTCCCTGCGAACCCTCGCCCGGCGTCGCAGGTGCACCCGCTGGACTCACCGTGGTCCCTAGTGCCGGAATCCTGCTCATGCTTGCCTCACTTTCCTATCGTTCACCGACGATCCCTTACGGCCGACTGTTTCCGTCTGGTACCGTGCTACACCTTGACATTGAGTCTTCCTGCCCGTAAATCCACAACGGGTCGCGCGATCTTCTCTTCAGCGGTTTCGGTCTCGAGTGCTGGGCCCGAACGCCTGGCAAAGCGCGGTGCTCGGTGTTCTTGGCGGAAAGATTCCCCTTCATGGAACGGCTCGCCGCTTTGACCCGGCTGCCGCCATACCACCTCAAACGTGTCCACCTTCAAACCGCTTTCCGCCAAACGGTCTTTCAATGCCGAAACATGGTCGCTCAAGATCGACTGGGCCGCCGCGGTATCCGTTTCCATCCTCGCCTTGACGACGCCACGCTGCACCTGAAGCTCGAGTTTCATCGATCCCAGTTCGGGAGGATGGAGCCGGATGCGCAAGGGGGCTCCACGGCGCTGAGCCGCCAGGAACGCCCGGCGCACGCGATCCACGATCCGCAACGGCTGAACAGTTTCCGTTCTCGCTACCCCCTCCGCCACGTCTCGAGCGGTCGCCCCATTTCCAGTCGACTCGGCTATGGCAGACGAGGGAAGGACACGATTCCCAGCAGTCTCTGTGATCGGATCGACTTGCGGTGACACATTGGTGTCCGGCTTGGCTGTGCCGTCTCGAGCATCCACCGTGTCGGCAACAGGAGTTGAAATGACGTCCTTCACGCCATCAGGTACTGCCCGATCCGAAGGTACGGCATCGGACGCGAGTGTAGAAAGGCTCTCGGACGATTGGGGAACACCGAGGGGCGAGGTCGGAGCAGGCTCCCTGGTGTTGCCGCTTGACCCGTGAGAGTCTTTGGTTTCGGTTGGCACATTGGACTCGACCACTCGGGAGCTTGCGCCCTCCCCATCGATGACTAGCTCGGGTCCTGGAGAACCTGCCGGCGCGCTCGCGTCCTCGAGCAACGCAGTGTCGTTCATGAGCGAAGGACGGTTCTCAGTGGCAAGTTCGAAGTCCCCGTCGACAGCCGCAGTCTTGGCGACTCCTTCTTCCTCTTCGCCGTCCGAGATGCCTTCGCCGATGGTGCCAGGTCCGTCTACTAGATCGTTTTCGAAAACCGCGGACAGCTCGACCGGCACCAACGCCGCTGGAGCATCCGTGGCGGGCGTCTCGGCTGCGAGTGGCTCGTCCTTGCTGGATTGCAGAGTCGTCTCGGCGAGTGGCGAGTCGACAGCCGCGGCAACGTCGGCGTCGTCCGGCTTCTCCGTTTCCCGTTCGCGGTGGTCAGGGTTCCGGCTCGCAGATGGTTGCTCGGATGCGGCCGAACGGCGGTCCAGACGTTCGAGCGAGGCGGGCTGGTTCGCTTCGCGATCCCTCTGGGTTGCCTCGGGGGCGTCGTTGGAGTCGCCGGCAGACGCCGTGCGTGCTAGGAGCAGAGCGAAACGCCCCGCCGAGTTCTTGCTCGAGTCCGATCGAAAGTTGTTCGACGAAGTGTGAATCTGGGAAGAAGAGGGGCTCGAACTAGGATACGTGATCTGGCTCATGATTCCGGTAAGACGCTGGCCAAGTTGAGGTGGCGCAGTTCTGCGCGCGCTTGGTCGATCGTCGATACCGTCGGCTCGCCGAGCCGGATACGTTTAAGGATTTCGTAAAGTTCTTGGGCTTCGGCGTCATTGCTAAACTGGGCAAGGATTTTCTTTTGGCGATCGGTGGGAAGATTCAGCATGAGCTGCACAACGTCGTTCGTCGCGCCGTCGCGGAACATGCGCAGCATCTGGTCTTTGGCCTGTTCGGGGGTCATCGCTTCGAACGTCGTTTGCAGGTTTTGCAAAGCTGCGTCTTTTGCCTCGTTCGCGATTTCTACCAACTTGGCATCGTATTTCGCCTTGATGGTGGCGAACCGCTCATGCTTGATGCGCACGGCCGTATCGAGGCTCGCCAGGTCGCGTAGCCCTTTCTCGATCGCCATCTCACGCACGTCCAGATCGAGGCTCGTTCGCAAATGCTGGTCCAAGGCGGACTCGTAGGAGGGACCTTCTTCCTGATCGACCTTCTGCTCGGCTTCGATCCTATCGCGAAGAGCCAGCATGTCGACGCCGTGGGCTGCCGCGAGCACCGCAAAGACGCGGTCTTCGGCGAAATAGCCCTTGTACCACAACATGCCGATGCCGACGGCCTGCGCGATGACCGTGGCGACGCAGAAATAGACAATCATCGACGAGATCCAACCGATCAGCTTCTTCATCGTTCGGCCTCCTTGCGGAAGTGGGTGCGGTTGCCCATCTCATCGAGTATCTTCTGTTCGCTGCGCAGAGCGGCCAGCCGTTCTGCCTCAACGTGGCGTTGTTCGAGTTTCTCGACGACTTTGAGTTCCCGATCGGCCTCCACCAGTGCCTGCCGGCGCCGCTCGATTTCCCCTTCGAGCTTCTTCCGTTGTTCTTGGAGTTGCTGTTGCTGCGCCCTCACCAGCCAGCGGTATCGATTCGCCTGGGCCCATTGGTCGACGTCGACCGTGCCCGCCGCCGCATGACGCGTTTGCTGGCGCCAGGCATCGGCCTCGCGCCCAAGACGTTCGATGCGTTCAAGCAGCAAAGCGTCCGCGGCCAACGCATCAGCGAGCTCCGCACGGCGGCGATCCCGCTCGGCCTCGCGCAGCCGTTTGAGTGTGGCGAGTCGGAAAGAACGGCGACTCATCGTTGGGCCTCTTCCTTATCCGCGGTATCCGAGCTTCCGGCGCCGGAGGAAGATGGGGATGGCATCCTCGACCGAGCGTCTCGGGCGAGCGCATCGATCCGAGCCACCGTTTCTTCCCAGGAGGAAGCCTCCTCGATCCCCTGCTGCAGTACGGCGTCGATAGCCGGTTTCATGGCGACCGCCAGGTCGAGTTGCGGGTCGGAGCCCTGCCGGTAAGCTCCAATCGTGATCAAATCGTGATGGCGATCGTACGTCGCCATTAACTGCCGGATGAGCCGGACGTTGGCGAGGTGGTCTTGGGAAACCAGTTCCGTCATGCAGCGGCTAATACTTCCCAGAATGTCAATGGCTGGGTAGTGTCCCGCTGAAGCCAACTCGCGAGATAACAGAACGTGTCCGTCGAGAATGCCTCGAACCGTGTCGCTGATCGGTTCGTTCGGATCGTCGCCTTCGACAAGGACAGAGTAGAGCCCCGTGATGCTGCCTCGAGAGAAGTTGCCCGAGCGTTCGAGGAGCTGAGGGAGGAGTGCGAAGACGGAGGGGGGATAACCGCGAGTCGCCGGGGGCTCGCCTCCTGCCAATCCGATCTCCCGTTGTGCCATGGCGAAGCGAGTCACCGAGTCCATCAACAGGAGGACGTCGGAGCCTTGCTCGCAGTAATACTCGGCAATGGCCGTGGCTGCGAATGCCGCTTGGACGCGCACGACCGCCGGCTCATCACTGGTGGCGACGACGACCACACTTCGCTCACGCCCTCGCTCGCCCAAATCCCGCTCGAGAAACTCATTGACTTCCCGCCCCCGCTCTCCGATCAAACCGATCACGATCACATCGGCCGCCGTATAACGAGCCATCATGCCAAGTAGGACACTTTTGCCGACACCCGAGCCAGCAAAGATCCCCAGCCGCTGACCTCGGCCGCAGGTCAGCATCCCGTCAAGCGCACGGATGCCTGTCGGGAGCACCTGGTCGATACGGGGTCGTGATGTGGCGGGCTGCGGAGAACGGCGGAGAAGGACGCGATCGGGACAGTAAGGTTGATGGCTGCGGTCGAGCACCTTGCCACGCGCATCGACGACGCAGCCGAGGAGATCGGGGCCCACGCGAAGGCGAGGAGCGGCGGCGATGAGGCGCACTTTGTCGCCTCGGCAGACTCCGTCAAGCCGACCAAAGGGAAAGACGACCGTCGCTTGATCGCGAAAACCGACGACTTCTCCTCGAAGCGGCGGACCACCCGAGCGCTGGCACTCGACTTGCGCTCCGACCGGCGCGGGAAGACCGCCCACGTGTAGCACGAGGCCTTCCGTCTGGAGCACTCGCCCCCGCACGGCCAGCGGTTGGACCCGCTCGACTTGTTCCTCAAGCGACCGCACGCGTTGATGCAGACCGCGAACGGCCCTGAGATTACTGGAAGTTATGCGGTCTTTCGACGCAACGTCACTCATCGGTGTCCCGATTTCTCTTTTGATGTCAGTCGGTCAACTCTTCCAGCAGCCGCGCTGCACGCTGAGACAGACGCTGGTCGATCTCCCCGAACTCGGTCTGGATCACGGCACCCCCCCGCTCGATACCGGGATCGGCGGCCAACTCGAGTTGGGCTGCCGGATGGAGTGCCGATCGAAGCGACTCGACGTGCGGTTGCAATGCCGCGTGATCGTCCGGGTGGAGGCGCACGACGAGGCGGCCGGGGGCGGAGACGAGCTCCAAGGCTTCGCGAATCCAATCCCGCGTAATCGTCGGATCCTCGGCCAACGCTCGACCCGCAAGCCGACTTCCGATGGCGACCGCCAGACGCAGGAGCTGACCGTCCCACTCGGTCTGCCACGTTCCTCGCATCTGGCTTACTTCTTCGGCCAACTGGCGCAGCGCCGGGAGCACGCTTTCCATCTGCTGCTGGGCGACTTGCCGGGCGATCGCCGCCGCCTCGGCCTGCCCGGCCGCCCGCCCTTCCCGCTCGGCACGCTCGCGAATCGCCTGAGCCTCTTGGCGGGCTTTGGCGATGATCGCTTGAGCCTCCTCTTCGGCGCGACGCTGCATTTCCTCGAGTCGCTCCGACCAATCGGGCAGCTCAAACGAAACCGGCCGTGTCACGTGTGTGTCAGCTTCGGCGACCTTTCGCGCGGAATCGGACTTGATGATGTGCGCCACGGAACGACCCTTCTCAGATGGCAGCGGCGAAGTGTTTCGGTTCGACAGGTGGAATCTCCCCGGACTCGATCAGTCGCGCGACGATATTGCTGACCTGTTGCTGGGCTCGGTCGACGTCTTCCAGTGCCAACGGGCCTAGTTCCGCGAGTCGCTTGTGCAGCCCGCGTGCAAGGGACGGAGGTGCCAGGCGTTCGAGCGCTTCGAGCAGTCCTGCAGGTGCGCCGGCCAGTGCCAGGAGCATCGTGGAGCTGTCGACGGCTTTGAGGACTTTCGCCCAAGAATCAGGCGAAAGGGACTCGAGGTCGGCGAAGTCGACGGTTGTGCGAAGAGGCTCGGGGGAACGCGGTACAGGCGAATTGGGCGGTGGAGCTGAGGGGGGATCGCTGGTTTCTGGGGGTACGGTATTCAGAACGTGAGCCAGTTCGCGGTCCCGCTGCGCCAAGTGATGCATGAGAGAAGGCGAATCGCCCTTATCGACGAGTTGATGAACGATCGATTCGACCACGGCGACGCCGGCGACTCCCCGGTGCCTGGGACGCGGACTACCCGCCAACTGGGCGTAGACGGCTTGCTCGAGTGACGCAAGGGCGTCAGGGTGCATTTCGTCCAAGTGAGCCACGCGCGCCAGGACATCGGCTTGGCGGTCGTGAGGCCAGTTGCGAATGACGTCGGCAGCCATGTCGACGGGAAGGTGAGCCAGTACGACGGCCACCGTTTGCGGGTGTTCCCGATACAGCAGACGGCTCAATGATCCCGGATGCGTCGTTTCAAGAAACTCGAACGGACGGTCGGAAAGCTCTGTTTCGTCTCCGCTTTCTTCGGTAGCAGGTGGGGAAAGGTCGAACGAAACGGATGATGTGGAAGAAGTCGTCTCGGCACGGTGTGCCCGGTGGAATGCCGTCAACGCTTGCTCTTCCTCGTCGGAGTCCACCTCATCGAGTGCCATGACGGCACGGCGGATAGCTTCCGATTCGGAATCGGGCAACTGCGACAAGAGCAGATCGGCCGTTTCTGCGTCGAGTTGGGAAATCACGATGGCGGCCTGGCGGATGCCACGTGCTGTCTGGGGTGTCGAGGTCATGCGGCGTCTCCTATCCAGCTACGCAAGATGGCAACGGCGGCATCGGGGTCTTCCTTCACCATGGCGGCCAACTCGGATCGCAGATCGGTTCCCTCCGATCGCAGGCGAAGCGTACGCCCTTCGCCCGCCTCGCCCTCTTTCGACTCTTCTTTGGCTGCGGCTTCTGCGGCAAGTGACAAGATGGCCGGAGGCAGTTCCGGAGGCGTCTCGGGGATGTTCTTCTGCACGATGCTTCGGAAGACGAAGAGGCCGATCAGAGCGAGCAACAGCATGCCGACGGCCTGCCAGTTCGACGCGAACCAGGTACCCACTTTCGCGGGAATGCCCTCTGGTTCAGGCGGTGGAGGCGTGAAGTCATCGAAGACTTCCACGGAGACGTGATCATATCGATTGGCTCCGGCGGGAACAGGAGGCAGCAAGTTGACGACCGCCTCCTGGATCGCCGTCGTCACGTCCGTTTGGATCTGCTTCAAGTCGGCATCGGTCGGCGTCTTGGGTTCTTCGCCCTCGGGAGGAGGATTCTTCTTCTGCCACACTTTGATCAGATAGCTTCGAGGGATACCAATCGACGCTGACACGTACTTGGGAACCAGCGATGCGGTTTCGGTCACGATCTGTTCGTGGCCGGCTACCGCCTTTTGTTCCTCCTTCTGTTCGTCCTGCGAGATCTTCTTGCCCTGACCGGTGGTGACGGAACGCGGCTGATTGGCGACGACGAGGTTCGGATCGGTGCCCGGACGCCCACCACGTTGATCGGTTTCCATCTTCTTGCGCATCGAGGAAGACTCGACGGTGGTAGGACGAGGATCATATGTGACCTTCGAAGTCGCCTCGCGCACCTTCGGATCGAGGTCGACATTGACTCCCACGACGATGCCTGGATACATCGAGAGTGCGTTGGCGATCTTCGTCTGGTAGTACGTTTCCATTCGCTCCTTCTGCTCGGCATAGTCGCTGGCCGGGTCGCCAATTGCGTTCTGCTGCTTGCGCCCGGGATAGGCTCGGCCAAGGACAAGATCGGTGACGGTCACGGAATCCGCCTCGAGTCCCGCGATGGCGCTGGCGACCGTATAACGCACCGATTCAACCAGCTCGGGACTCAGTCGCTGGCTCCCCTTCCCGCGAATCGCTACCATGGCCGTCTTTTCTTTGCGCCGGGCGAACCCGCCGGTCGTGATCTCGTCGAACTGGACTGTTGCATCTTCGACACCCGGGAGATTGCTGACGACGAGGGAAAGGTACTTTTGCTTGAGCAGCCGAGCGCGCATGTCGCGCGACTTGGGAGACTCGAATGGATTCGACTTCGCCATCATCTCGTCGAAGATCGAATTGAAATCGCGAGGTAGCGCGTTGCCGTCGGCCAGCGCGGCGACGTAGGCGTGTTCCTGGCCGCGCGGAATGCGGAGTCGGTTGCCGACACGCTTCCACCTCTTGAGTCCCGCTTTGGCGAAGGCCGCTTCCATGTATTGGAGGTCCCGCTCGGAAAACTCGTGACCGCCGAACAAATAGGACCCGCTTCCGCCCTGATACGTGTAGGTGACCAGGTAGCCGACACTCACGACGATCACGATCACCAGCAACACGCTGATGATGCGCGAAGCAGGCGGCATCGAAAGAAATAGATCAGCGGCTTGGCGATATGTCTTAGCCAGGAAGTCCATTCCAAGCTGCTCCTGTCAACGGCCGCTCCACGGGGCGTCCTGCCCCGTGCCAACGGTGTCCAGTCACCGGCTGTCGCACCGATGTCGCTAGAGTGCATCGGGACGCCGTGGCCGACCATCAAATCCGCAGGTCCTTGATCTCCTGAAAAGCGTCAACCATCTTATTACGGATTTGCATCATCAGCTGGAAGGCCAAATCTGCCTTTTGAACCGCCGTCAGCACTTCGGCAGTGTTGACATCCTCGCCGACCAGAAGCTTTTGCACTGCCTGGTCCGCCTCCGTCTGCATCTGCTGCACTTCATTGAGCCCCTTAAGCAACATCTGCCCAAACTGCGGCGACGAGGCGCCTTTCGGAGGCTGGAGAACTTTGGGAAGCGGAATGCCGCTTGGAGACGGGGAACCGGGTTGGATCGGAGCGGTCATGGTGAATTCTCCTCACGCAAAGAGCCGCCGCAAAAGGCGACAACAGTGGCTCGTCCAACTCTATACGAGGATCTGGAAGGTTTGCTGAGCCATATTCTTGGTCAACTCCATGACACCCAGGTTCGCTTCATACGCTCGGGTCGCTTCGAGTGCGTCGACGAACTCGGCCATGACGTTGATGTTCGGATACGCCACATAACCTTTCCATTTTCCCGACTTGATCGCCAACGGATGGTTGGGTTGATACCGATAGCGAGGCTCGATCGTCTCCGTTTCGATCGATGTCACGGCGACACCGACGCCTCCGCTGGGCGTCGCCGTCGACTCGTCCGGAGTGAAGACCGGATAGCGAGCCTGATAGGGACGCAGTTCTCCGTTTTCGTTGCGCAGCGACGAGATATTCGCCAGGTTGCTCGAGATGGTCATCAGCCGTGTTTGCTGAGCCACCAAGCCGCTGGTGCTGATGTCGAGCGATGCAAACATGGGCTGGTTCCTCCTTGAATTGCCGGTTTTGAACGAGCGGTAAGGGTTCGCCCTACGTATTCAGTGAACGATGTATTGCGAATCTTCTTGAGATTGCAAATGAAATAAGGGAGGTCTACCTAGGGCGACGCTGCTTGCCCCAGGCTGGATTGTTAGGGCTCCTTCGGGGCAACTTCGTGGGTGCGCCCCTGTTGTTCGGCGGCTTATGGACATGAGGCGGCCACTTTGGTGCATAACATTCTGAAACCACCGTTGTCTCCAAGGTCTCCTAAATCACTGTGCGCAATTGTGAGACATTGACATCCCTATGCCACGTGGGAACGGCTCTAGCACGGGCGAATCCACCAGTTGGGAGGGCGAGGCTCCTGCCGAGCCGCAAAAGGACCACAGCGGCGTCGCAGACGCGGATTGGCCAGTCGCATATGGAGGGTGGCAGGACCCACGATGTCGGGTTGGTGCAGCATACAAGACATGCT
>WFWZ01000080.1 GCA_015490875.1 Planctomycetaceae bacterium | reverse complement strand
TTCTTATCCCGATCCCGACGTTCTAAACGAGATCGTTTCGGGCGCTCAAATAAATGTAGCTTCGCCGTTCTACTCATCGGCCTCTCTGGGCCTGATAGCTCAAAGCGACATAGAAAAAATGGCACTCATCACGCGTCTGCCGACGCAGTACATCATGCCCTCCGCATTCATAGAGAACGATCCGGCCCCACTCGCGCGGCTTTTTCGGGAAATGAGTGATCGACTCACAGTCTACGCGTTACCATCACTTCACGCCAAGCTATACCTAAATGACGAGGTGGCTTGGGTTGGAAGTGCGAACCTGACGCTCAACGGGTTCTCCGGAAAGCCCGAAATAGTTATTAGATTTAGAGATACTGAACGTTTCTGGTCTGACATATTTTTCAATTACAGCCGCAACGCTAAGCCCGTCAGCTGTGATGACCTAGCCAAACTGCTGAAATGGATCGACATCGGGCTCACGAAAGTAAGGAGCCAGCATAATACTGCGGAAAAGACTTCAGGAGAAACTGCCTATGCACCGCTCACTTTTGAAGACTTTGTTGAATGGCTAGCGGAGCCAGATCAACCGCGCCCTGCCATCCGCAACCACATTCTCGATCGGGTTAACGGAAAGAATTTCATGAGTGGTCACGTACCGCCAGCATTTCATGGGGCTATGGCGTTTCTCCGTTTGAACAGCGATTATCGCACTCGGCTTGAGACAGCCACCGACAGATCTATTCCGGCAGATATCCTTGCCGATTTCGCATCTTTCGTCGAAGAGTATGGGAACGAATATCGGGGACCTCGGGGTGGATACTGGAGGAATTATCTCTCAACACGACTTGGAGGCGCGCAAAGCCATGGAGGCGCAGGAGACACAGTTGCGAAGAAGTGTCTCGTGCTAATCCCCGCTTATATCAATACGCGGCAACAGGCCCAGTTCGGATAAGGAAAGAACGCATGGAAAAACTGAAAATGCGAACAAAGAATCTGAGCCAAGAGAGGATCAGAGCTATCAAAGACCTATTCCCTTCTTGCGTTCGGGAGGCGTTTAATGAAAAAACGGGAGAAAAACAGCTTTCGATTGACTTTGATCAGCTTCGGCAGGAGCTAAGCGATCAAATAGTGGAAGGCCCCCAAGAACGCTACCGCTTGGATTGGCCCGGCAAGCGCAAAGCTCTCGCAACCGCCAACGCGCCAATTGAGAAAACTCTGCGTCCTTGCAGAGCAGAAAGTGTCAATTTTGATGGCACTCAGAACCTTTTTCTCGAAGGGGATAATTTCGAAGTTCTTAAAATCATTGAAGAAACATTTCTGGGGGCTGTAAGGATGATCTATATTGATCCTCCTTACAATACGGGAAGAAACCTTATCTATAAGAACGATTATAGTGAGACTGCTTCTGAATTCCTCGAGCGATCCGGTCAGGTTGCAGAGGAGGGTGGACGACTTGTTGCAAATCCTGAGACCAGCGGCCGTTTCCACTCTGACTGGCTCTCAATGATGTACCAGCGCCTTAAGGTTGCGAAAAACATTTTGGCCAAAGACGGGGTTCTCGTTTGCGCAATTGATGAGAATGAATTTGGAACGTTATCTGTGCTGATGAAAGAAATCTTCAGTGGGGCCGCCTGGGAGCACGCATACGTCAGTGTGATTCATAATCCCCGTGGACAGCAAGGTAGGAACTTTTCGTACATTAACGAGTATTTGATTTTCGTTTATCCAAGCGGGATGAAGGCTATCGGAGATCGGAAAATTCGTGATGAAGATGTGAGTTGGTCTCAATTTAGAAACTGGGGTGGAGAGTCCAAGCGCTCGGATGCGAAAAACTGCTTTTATCCTGTCTTGGTTAAGGACGGCAAGATCGTGGGTTTTGGAGACGTTTGCTCTGACGACTTCCACCCGAAGCAAACTGAATGGAAGGATGGCATCGCATACGTTTATCCTATCGATAACTCCGGCGTTGAGAGGAAGTGGCGTTACGCTCGTCAGAGCGTCGAAGAAATCGCCAATATGCTGAGAGCAAAGAAGTCTGGAGACGGCTATCAGATAATGATTGGAAAAACATTCGGTCTGTATCGGAGTGTTTGGACTGACAAACGCTATGATTCCAATGAATACGGCACAAAGCTTGTAAATAGCCTCGTCGAAGGATCAGGTTTCACATTTCCCAAGAGCCTTTGGGCTGTGTATGACCCTATCGAAGCAGTGACCCGAAGCCACAAAGACGCCATCATTCTTGATTTCTTTGCAGGCTCAGCGACAACGGCCCACGCTGTTATGCAGCTTAATGCCGATGATGGTGGCAACAGGCGCTTTGTCATGGTGCAGATGCCGGAGTCGATTGACCCGTCGCTCCCCCCTTACAAGCGTGGTTTCACCACGATCGCAGAGATTTCTAAGGAACGCATCCGCCGCGCTGGCCAGAAAATCCTCGAGGGCGATTGCCACCCCGACTGGAACCGCGATGTCGGCTTCCGGGTGCTCAAGGTGGACACCTCGAACATGAAGGACGTGTATTACCGCCCGGACGAGCTGAAGCAGTCCGACCTACTCGACATGGTGGACAACGTGAAGCCGGATCGCACAGCCGAGGACCTGCTATTCCAGGTTCTGGTCGATTGGGGTGTGGACCTGACCCTGCCCATCCGCCGCGAAACCGTGCAGGGCAAGACCGTGTTTTTCGTCGACGACAACGCCCTTGTCGCCTGCTTCGACATGGGCATCACCGAGAAGTTGGTGAAAGAGCTAGCCAAGCACGAGCCTTTGCGCGTCATCTTCCGCGACAACGGCTTCGTCTCGGATGCGGTGAAGATCAACGTCGAACAGATCTTCCGCCAGCTTTCACCGATCACCGAAGTCAAGGCGATTTGAGGTGGTCATGAAACTCAAGTTCAAGGTCCAGCAATATCAGACCAACGCTGTCGAGTCGGTAGTGGACTGCTTCGAGGGGCAGCCCATGGCCCCGGCCCTCACCTACCGCATCGACCCCGGCCGCAGGGTGCAGGACAGCGCCTTCGAGGAAGGCTTCAAGAACGCCGCCCTCGCCCTGTCTGACACGCAAGTGCTGGAAAACATCCAGAAGGTTCAGCGGCGGCAGAACCTGCCCGTGTCGAAAACGCTGACGGATTTCACGACCTTCGACAATAAGGGCGCGCGCGTTCCTGCCAAGCCGGCCTACAAGCGAGAGGCGCTCGCCGCGACGCACATTCACCTCGACGTCGAAATGGAGACCGGCACCGGCAAGACCTATTGCTACATCAAGACCATCTTCGAGATGAACAAGCGCTATGGCTGGTCGAAGTTCATCGTCATCGTGCCCTCCATCGCCATCCGCGAAGGGGTCTACAAGTCGTTCCAGGTGACCGCGGAGCATTTCACCGAGACCTATGGCAAAAAGGCGCGGTTCTTCATCTACAATTCCAAGCGTCTGCACGAGGTGGAAAGCTTTTCCTCGGACGCCGGGATCAACGTGATGATCATGAACATTCAGGCGTTCTACGCGGGCGGCAAGGATGCGCGGCGCATATTCATGGAGCTGGACGACTTCCAGTCTCGCAAGCCCATCGACGTGATCGCAGCCAACCGACCGATCCTGATCCTGGACGAGCCGCAGAAGATGGAAGGCAGTGCCACGATGGAAGCGCTGCCGAAGTTCAAGCCGCTGTTCATCCTGCGCTACTCGGCCACGCACCGGACACAGCACAACCGCGTGCATCGCCTCGATGCGCTGGACGCCTACAACCAGAAACTGGTGAAGAAGATCGCCGTACGCGGGATCCAGACCCGAGGGCTGGCCGGCACCAACGCCTATCTCTACCTCGAGGGGATCGACGTCTCGAAAAAGGCTCCAGTTGCCCGGATCGAGCTAGAGGTGAAGCTCAAGTCGGGCGAGATCAAGCGCCAAGTGCGGCGGCTCGAATTCCGCGACGACCTGTTTGTGGTGTCGGGCGAGCTGGACCAGTACCGCGGCTTTACGATCAGCCAGGTCGATGCCGTCCACGACACGGTCGAGTTCACGAACGGCGTTGTGCTTGAGGCCGGTAAGGCCACGCGTGACCTGACCGAACGCGACATCCGCCGCATCCAGATCCGCGAGACGATCAAGGCCCACCTGGACAAGGAAAAGCAGCTTTTCGCACAGGGCATCAAGGTGCTGTCGCTCTTCTTCATCGATGAGGTGGTGAAGTACCGTGACTACAACCAGGCAGACGAAAAAGGCGAGTATGCCCGGATCTTCGAGGAAGAGTACGAGCTGCTGAAAACCGAATATCTCTCGGAGCTTGCCATCGACAATGAGGCGTACCGGAAGTATCTCGCCGGTATCGACCCGGCAAAGACCCACAACGGCTATTTCTCAATCGACAAGAAGACGAACCGCCTCAAGGATCCGGCCGTCGGCGCCCGCTCCGTTGATTCCGACGACGTCGACGCCTACGACCTGATCCTGAAGGACAAGGAGCGCCTGCTGTCGTTTGTCGAACCTACCCGGTTCATCTTCTCCCACTCGGCACTTCGTGAGGGGTGGGACAACCCGAACGTCTTTGTCATGTGCATGCTGAAGCACAGCGACAACACGATTTCCCGGCGCCAGGAAGTGGGACGTGGTCTGCGGCTGAGCGTCGACCAGCACGGAGACCGGATGGATCATCCGGCGGTCGTACACGACATCAACGTGCTGACAGTGGTGGCGAGCGAAAGCTACAAGGACTTCGTGGCTGGGCTGCAACAGGAAATCGCCGAGACCCTCTCTTCGCGTCCGCGGCAGGCGACCGAGGCCTACTTCACGGGCAAGACACTCATGACCGAAGGTGGCCCGGTCGAGGTGACCGCTGCCATGGCCAAGCAGATCTACCGCTATCTGGTGAAAAACGACTACACCGACGATGCAGACCGAATCGCAGATGCCTACCATGAGGCAAAAGCAGAAGGGAAACTGGCCGACCTGCCAGAAGAGCTGAAGCCCCACGCGGAGCAGGTGTTCCAGCTTATCGACAGTGTCTTCAGCGATGCGCAGCTACCCCAGGTCGATGACGGCCGCAAACCCAAGACCAATCCGCTCAACGCGAATTTCGAGAAAAAGGAATTTCAGGAGCTTTGGGCGCGGATCAATCGCAAGGCGGTTTATCGGGTTGAATTCGATTCAACGGAGCTGATCCAAAAATGTGTCAGCGCGCTGGACAGCCAGTTGCGTGTCACGCCGCTGCAATATACGGTCCAGGTCGGTGAGCAAAACGAAGGTTTGACAGACGACCAGCTTCGTGAAGGGGATGGCTTCACGGTCACAAACACGACGACCGAGCATGGGGACTCGATCCACTCCCTAGTGGAGTATGACCTCTTGGGTAAGGTGGCCGAGAACGCTCAACTGACACGAGAAACGGCGGCGAGCATCCTGAGCCGGATCGCCCCAGCGGTATTTGAGCAATTCAAGAAAAACCCCGAGCACTTCATATCAGAAGCGTCGCGGATCATTGCCGAACAGAAGGCGGCCATGGTGATTGAGTGCCTCGCCTACGACGAAATCAACGAGCGATACGACGTCGACATTTTCACCGCGAACCAGACCGGTCAGGATTTTTCTAGGGCCACGGAAAAGCTCAAGAACCACGTCTACGACTACGCGATCACAGACTCCGACGTCGAAAGGGCGTTCGTGAAAGATCTGGATACAAGTAGCGAGGTAGTTGTCTACGCCAAGCTCCCACGCGGTTTCCTGATCCCAACCCCGGTCGGGGACTACAACCCTGATTGGGCGATATCTTTCAAGGCTGGCAGCGTCCGACACATTTACTTCGTCGCCGAGACCAAAGGCACGATGTCCACGATGAATTTGCGCGAGATTGAGAAGACGAAAATCGAATGCGCTCGGAAGTTCTTCGATGAGATCAGCAAGCAGGTCACTTCAAATCGTGTGAAATATGATGTTGTGACAGACTACGGCACGCTGATGGACCTGGTTGGGCGTGCTGCATAGAGGAACCCAATTATCGAATCCACAGCGGCGACGAGGCTCATGAGAGTACGAAGGAACAGACTGTTGAGGAAGTGAAGGAGAAGCTCAGATGCATGTTGTCCGCTTGAAAATCTCGGGCTTCCGGGGAATTCGTACTGCGGACATTACTCTGGGACAGCAGACCGTATTGGTCGGCCCCAACAACAGTGGCAAAACCACCATAATTGACGCGCTGGCCTTGTTGTTTGGACGTGACCGTCTGGTGCGCCGTCTTACCGAACATGATTTTCACGGCAGCACGCCGAACGAACAGGCCCGCATTCTGTGCATTGCTACTGTGGCGGGCTTTAAGCCCAACGATCCGCAGCATCATCCCTCATGGTTCAGCATAGAACGCGGTGTTGAGAAATGGCTTGATCCCAACGCCAAGACCTTAAGCGCCGCGCCGGACGCGCAGCACACCGACCTGGCTGTGCAGATCGGCTTCGCAGCCCGCTTTGATCTGGACGGGTTGGAAGCCGAAACGATCCGTTTTTTCGTCGATGACGAAGCCACGCTGGGCGATCCGTTCGCGGAAGACGCACACCTTCGCACTGTCCGCGCCAAAGTGCTTCAAGAGATGGGCTTCTTTCTGGTACCGGCCTCGCGCACATGGGACCGCTGGATTTCTTTTACATCCGAATTATTCCGCCGTGTGGTTGCCACGCGCGGGGAAATGCCTGCACAGGCCGTTCGAGCAGAACGGGAGCGACTCTGGAACCCTCCGAAGGACACGCGGCTTGAGGAACAACCGGGGTTGTCGGAGATCGTTGGTGCAGTGAACGATGAGTTGCGCGCGCTTATGGCTAGCGCACCCAGACTTCAGTTGCGCCTGACTTCGACCGACAGCGGTTCCGTTCTGGAAAGCGTGGTCCCGCACTTCATCCAAGAGGTGGGGCCATCCCTTCCTTCACAGAGACAAGGAACAGGTCTTGTTTCGTTGCAAAGCCTTCTCCTGCTCATGCAGTTCGGCATAGCGCGCGCGGAAAAGGACCAGTCCTTTGTACTGGCCGTAGAGGAACCCGAACTGCACATTCAACCTTCGCAGCAAAAGCGGCTGGTCAACCGCCTCAATGCACTCTGCGACCAGACGATCATGACCACGCATTCGCCTATCGTCGCCGCGATGTTTCGCGCGCCGGACACGCTCTTTGTCGAAACGCGCGATGGCATCCTGAAAGCCAAGCCGCTCATGGACCCGATGCCTGCGCAGCCGACCAACCACCAACAACACTTGCTCTTTGCATGGCGGCAAAAGCTCGTGTCCGCGCTCATGCACGAATGCGTCCTGATCCCCGAAGGGGTTTCGGACGTGGCATGGCTTGAGGCGCTGCAAACCGCCCTTGAACTGCATCAGGGCTGGCAGGACGTCGGAGACGGCGCGCCGTTTCTCTCTACTTTCGTTGGCGTCGTGCCAACCATCGACGCCAAGATTGCCGACACATTCGCGCTGGTCAGTGCCGTTCACTCGCGACCCTGCATCCTCGTGGACGGCGACTCTGACGGGCGCGGTTACTTCGATGCTGTTAAGGGCAGCAACCCACCGCCGCGCGCAGTCGTGTTTTGGCCGCAGGGCTGGGCAATGGAGCATGTGGTTTCGTGGATTGCGGGTGCAAATGAAGCCGCGATACTGGCCGCGCTCACAGCCGCGTTGGGAACGCCGTTTGCCGACACTCAGGCGCTCACCGCTCATTTGCTCACGCAGAAATCCTACGCCCCCACCCATGAGAGCGTCGCCGTCATTCTCATGGGGAATGCGGCCTGCCGGGAACGCGCCGCGCAGTTGCTCAATGCCTTGTGCGCCGTGCTGCGCGATCCTGTGAACGCCGCCACGCAGCTCTTTACACGCATCGCAGCGGACTCGACTGCCGATATGCACGTTTTCCGGTTTACGCCGCCGCCATGACGTTTGATTTCTTCGAAGGAGCGGCTGGCACAGGAAAGACCCACAACCTTGTGGAGCGCGCGAGAGAGATCGTTCAGGGCGGAGCGCTTGACGAAGGGCAAAAGCTCTTGGCGCTTACCTTTATGAACGGGGCACGCCGTCGTCTGAATGCGAGGCTCGGTGAGAACCCCGAATTCGGCCGGCGCTTTGAATGCCAAACTTTCGATGTATTCGCCCGGACACTGGCTGCGCGGCGAAGGAGTCTGATTTTGCCCGAGATGCTGGCGCAGGCCGCCTCCCTGAATGAATTTGACGGGCCGTGTGCGCTGGCGGCTGTGCTCTTGGAACAAGAAGCCGTCCGCCAATGGGTGGCGCGAAGCTTCCCGCTGGTTCTGGTCGATGAAGCGCAAGACCTCGATGAATACCGCTTGCGCGTCCTTCAAGGGCTTTCGCCATCGTCCCGAGTCGTGGCGGCGGCGGATGCTTTTCAGTGCCTGCATGACGGGCGCGACACCGTACCCCTGATTGGCTGGCTTGAAGGGGCGGGTCAAACTCACCGTCTCACGCAGGTTCGTCGCACCGCCCAACAGGGGCTTCTTGCTGCTGCGCTCGCCGTGCGCGAAGGCCGAGTGATCACATCCACTCTTACACAGAGTCGAAGAGCGCGGAAGCCTACATGGTATGCGCAGGGTTTTCGGCTAGTAGAATCCTTTGCAACAAACTCCGGAATCGTAGCTCGAACTATTGCCGATGAAGTTTCTTATCGGGTTGGCCCCGCGACGATTCTCAGCCCAGACATGACTAGTAACCTTATCCGTCAGGCGTTGGATTTAGTCAGTACACGCGTTTGGCAGAGAAACGGTCGAGACTTTGGTCCATTTCCGCTTAAAAGGGAGGAGAATCACACCGAAGAAGCCGATGCTCTGCTGGCCAAAATCGTGTTGCCGGGTACTGCCGGTTACGCAGATCTGCGTGCGCTTCTAGCGCCCCTGGCCGAAGACGCCGCGATTGCGCAGACAATTAGGCGCATGGACCGCTTGCGCCGGGTGCACGGTCAAGCGGTCTTCACTTCTGCGCAAGTCACGGAATTCGTCAGGGAATCCGTGCGCAACCGTTCGCGACTGGGCTTTCGTCAGCAACGTGGGCATCTCGCCATGACGATTCAACGTGCCAAGAATCGCGAATTTCCCAACGTCATCGTCCTCTGGCCACACACAGCCAGTGGCAGCCCGGAGCATCAGCGCAGGCTTCTCTACAACGCAATTACGCGTGCCAAGAACCATTGCACTGTCATCGTGCTCGGTCAGGGACGGATGAACAGTCCACCCTTCGCACCAGCTCCAACTTGAGCCCATTTTTCATTGCGTCAGGTTAAATCCGCATTTAGCCGCTCAATTGCACTCTGGATTCTGCCAGATGGGCGAACCTATGCGGAATGAGAATCCCTCATGGGCGGCAATGCGTGATGCGCTTGACTTGAAGGCCAAGATCGCGGTTCAGCCGCCACCAGCTTTCTTCTCGCCCGACCCCAGCAGCCCCTGATCGACTTCAGGGTCATCCCAGGCGCCCGCGGCCGCTGCCCACCGGTCGATCGTTTCCCGCAGCCCAGGGTCGTCAGCCATCAGGTGGAAGGTGTAGAGCCGATTGACGATCTGGCGCATCAGCGCGCGCATGGCCTCGTCGTCAAGATGCGAGACCTCGGTCCACGGGATTTCCCGGCCTTCGGCATCGATCACCATGACGTCCGAATAGTCCCCGGTCTTGCTGACTGGCGTTATGCCGGCATGCAGGTCTTCCAGAGTGGTGTTGCGCACACAGAGAATGGCCAGAATTCTGGCCAGCTTGGCAGCAATGCGTTTCTCGTCGGCATCGTTCATCCCGCGATCATAGCGCTGGATGGAAGGAAGGGACAGGTGGAAGAGAATCCCTCCCTTGTTTCCAGATTCACCCAAACACCCTCAATTTCACCGCCACGCCTGCAATCAGCGCCAGCAGCAACCCGGTGGTGATGAGCCGCACGATGGTCTGCCAGGCGGTGCGCCTTGCCATGCGCAGGGACGCTAGCAGCGTGCGCAAGTCTCGAATGTCGATGGCGGCTTCCGGGCCCTCGAGCCCGACATCGGCCAACGCCTTGCGCGCACCCTTCTCGGCGGCGCGGGCGAGGATTGCCTCAAAATCCTCTTCGGGCATGCGGACGAATCCCGCGTCCTTGTGCGGTGGGGTCATAGTGCAGTCTTTCTTTTTGGTTGGTTGAAATCAGGCGGCCGGCGCTGTCGGCAGCAGGTACTGGATGGCAATGCGCACATTCCCGCCGTTGAAGTTGCCGCCATTGGCAGTAAGCACGATCGGCGTGGGCGCATAGAAGGCCTGCGGGCCGATCACCCCGACATTGGTGCTGCCTGCGGCGATGCCAAGCGTGCCTCCGAACTTGGCGGGCGTGCCGGAAATGCCGCAGTCATATGAGGTGGCACCGGTGACTGCCGTCACCGTACGGGTCGAAACAGCCAGCACGATGGCACGGTCAGGAATGGTGATTGTGGAGGTGACGCTGGCACCCGTGAGCCCCGTCAGCAGTTCCTCAACCACATGCACCCCAATGGCAGCCCCGCTCGGCGCCTGGGCCAGCGTCATGTCGGCCAGCACTGGCGCAGTGCCCCCCGCCCCCACGAAGCCCGGAAATTGCGGCACGATGTCCGCGTCGGCGTAATACGTCACATAAAGCGTGGTGTTGTGGTTTGCCGAGGGACCAATATGCAAAGTCGGCCCACCAAGATCGACGGTCTCGTCAATCGTGCCAGTATAGCTCCACGCCGCCCCATCATAGGAATGGTAGACGACGATCTTGGTGCCGCGATGGATCATCCGAAAGTAGGCGCTCCAGCCCTCCAATGCGACGCCATTCTGAATGGCGCTGTTGAAGGTGCCGGAAGCATTCCACTTGAGAATGCGCACCCGCGGGGTCATGTCGGAATAGGAACCGACACCGATAGTCACGAATGTTCCGGCAGCCCCCATCAGCACGAAGCCGTTGGAACCCCAGGTGATGGTGGACTGGTCCGAAGAACAGGCGAACTCGATGACCTCCCAGTTTGCGGGCAGCGGCTTGGTCGCGATGAACCTTGCGGCCTCGGTGCCGGAGGTTGACGT
>WFWZ01000079.1 GCA_015490875.1 Planctomycetaceae bacterium | reverse complement strand
GAGTCCGATTCTCCGTCGTCGTGTTCTCGACGAACTGACTCCAGTCCCCTTCCTTCGTCAGCGTCCAACTCTGTGACAGGTTGTTGTCATCTCTTGTCCATGACACGAGTCTGTCTTCATCGTCATAACCACTCGCGCCGGTCGACCAGCCCGAATTCGCCATCGCCCCGGTGCGCGTCTCGGCCGTCTTGCTCTTGTAAGTAGCCACCACGGTACAAGAGCTCCGATGAAAACGCGAAGGAAGACGCTTTCGCCGTCGATCCAGCAAGGACTGGGGAGCGCTGGAGAATGACGAAACGCCGGACGCACCAAGAGATTGCGCCGAGCGAAACTCGGTGCTTTCGGTCGAACGGTTCTGCGCTACAAGACTAACCACGAAGAGTTTCCTGCGCCCCGACGCCCATGCCTCGCGCGAGAGCCGGATTCCCGCTCCGCCGCCACTCGCCGAGAACGCCCCGATTATAACCGTTTTCGCTCCAAAGAGGCAACCAATGTCAGTGCCGAGCCGATGACACGAGCGAGGTCTTTTGAGGCAAGCGGGCGCGTCCGGTGGACCGAGCGGACGTAGTGGAAAGGTAGACAGAGTGGACGCGCACGGATCTCCTACAACCCACCACTCGCCACTCACCGCCCACCACCCCCGTCGACCCGGCCGCCGTAGCGACGGGTCGTTACCCTCGTTAGGCTCGCTCGGCGCCAATTGTCAGTCTGAAAGCCTGAGCTACGTATGGGCATCACGTGTTCGACGAACTCGGCGCGCAGACGGAAGACACAAATCGCCCCGAAGGGGGTCAAACAATGGAGTGAGGATTGGATGGACCGGACCTATTCTACGTCATCCACCGAAAAAAGCCGTGGAACACCCTGGAGGATCCGCCACCGGCGATCGGCGGGCACGTCGGCAAATTCCGAGCGGCTTCCGTCCGGCCAACGCACGACGACCTTGTCGATACGCTCGGCATCTCCAAGCCCAAAAATGAGTTGCCGCTGGTTGCACGCCTGGTAGCCGCTACCACCGACCAACTGCCGGACGCGAACCGTTCCCGCCGTATGCACCTCCACCGTCGCTCCATACGCGTCGCGACTTCCATGAGTATCGCGAAGCTCAATCGCCACGAAGTGCCCCGTCTCCGCAGTCTCGTTCGTCAAGAGTGCAGCGGGATCCCCAATCTGAGATACAACAACGTCCTCTCGGCCATCGCCGTTCCAATCCACGACCGCCATGCCGCGCCCCAAATACTTGCCACCGAAGAAATCTCCCAATTTGGCCGGATCCCCTTCGACGAACCGCCCGGAGCCCGTGTTGTAGAAGAATTGAGGCCGCATGCGGAACGGTTTGCCCTCGTCTCGAAAATCGTCCACATGTCCGTTGGCAATCAGAAGGTCAGGCCGGCCATCGAGGTCGGCATCGACGAATTGCGTTCCAAAACCGAGTTGCTTGAGGCTCGGTTCGTACAAGCCGAACTCGCGCGTCTTGTCTAGGAAGAGTCCTTCCAGTTCCTGCAAATAGAGCGTGTTGTGATCGTCATAGTAGTTCGTCACGAAGAGATCGAGCTGCCCATCGCCGTCGACGTCGTCGACGGCAATGCCCATGCACGCCTGCCCGGCTCCGTCGCGATTGAACGCTAGCCCCCGCAAGAGCGCCTCGTCCTTCCACCGAGGCACTCCGCCCGGCTCTGTGTTCTCGTTAACCAACAAGAAATTGGCCTCGCCATCGTTGGCCACGAACACTTCCATGCGACCATCTCCGTTGAAATCGACGATGACGATGCCGAGTCCTTTCCCCGTGTGTTCGGTCAGCCCCGAGTCGCGCGTCACCTCGCGCCAACCTCCATCACCGGTGTTGATCAGCACGCGATCCTGTTCCCCGGGAAAGGCACTCGGCCCGCAACTCTTGCGATGTTCGGGGGTGCCGCATCGCAACGTGGCATAGTTGCCTCCCAAGTAATTGACGTCATAGATGTCCGGCAGGCCATCTTGATTGAGGTCCACCAGGGCGACACTCGTCGTCCAAACCATGGGCTTGGAGTCTTTGGGAAGAGCAACAGCCGAAAACGTACCGTCTCCGTTGTTCAAAAAGAGCCGATTGGGTCCGATGTTGGCGACGTACAGATCGGGCCAGCCGTCGTTGTTGAAGTCGCCGGACGTGCACCCCTGAGAAAACCCCCGCTCGTCGATGCCGGCTCGTTCCGTCACGTCCTCGAATGTCCCGTCTCCGCGATTGCGAAAGAGCCGATCCCGGTGTTCGTCCTGGCCGGCTCCCGGCGGCCACGGATGACATTGGGTCAAGTAGATGTCCGGCCATCCGTCTTGGTCATAATCGAGCACGGCGACGCCGCCTCCCGTGCTGTCCATAATCTGGATCCCATCGGGCCGATCCGCAGCGCTGTCATAGTACGTGAATTGCAGTCCGGCTTCCTCGGCCAGATCTCGCCACCGAATGAGTCCGCCTGCGACGGCCGGTGCAGGAGCAGGCTTTTCCTTCGATCGTGCTTTCCAGGAAGGTAATGGCCACGCGTGCAAGTCGACTCGTTTGCTGAGTCGAGCCTCGGGAAGTACGCGAGGCAAATCAGGGGCCAGTCGCTGCTTGAGCGCATCACGTTTGGCGATCCACGTCCCGGGATCGAGCCCGTTCGATTTCATCGTGTAGGCGGTCGCCACGCACCAACCCCACGCCTCCCAGATTCTCCCCAGCGATTCGCACAACTCGACGATCCGTTGCATCTTCTTGACGTCCGGACCGGTGATCATGATCGGATGAACCACTTCGTTCAGCTCGGTCAAGTCCTCGCTTCGTCGTAGAATCAAGTCCGCTTCCTCGCGTCGCCCAAGCCGCTTCAAAACGGCCGCTAGCTTGAAGTGAGCTCGCCGATGGTTGGGGTCCCGGTCGATGGCTTCCCAGTAGCACCTCGCCGCCGCTTCGCATTCGTCGTTACTCTCTGCCCATCTCCCGAACAGGAACCACGTCTCCGGATGCTCCAACACGACATCGGGAAGCTCGCGCCGCCACGTCAAGAAAGCGTCGTCTCTTCCCAAGTCCAACAAGAGTGTTCCATACTGCACTTGAGCCTCGACAAGGTCGGGGTGCGAACGCAGCACTTCTTCCAGCTTCTCCTGCGCTTCCCTGTCCCGCTTTTGCGACCGATCGAAGCGGGCCAACCCCAACAAGGGAATCCGACTTGCCGGCTCGACGCGCAGCGCCTTTTTCAACAGCGGTGTGTTTTCATAGATCTCATCGGTGTTCGCTAATAACGCCAAATCGTCGATCGAGAAGCGGCGTACTTTCAGCAGCATGAAACCGAACGGCGCCGCTTCCCAGCGGCGGCCTTCGGAATTGAGTAGCATGGCCAGCGCTCGGTTGAGATCGGGATCCTCTGGGTGAATGCGCAGTCCGGCGCGCAACTCCTGCTCCGCCTCCCAAAGCCTGGCCGCCGTAAACGCTCGATACGCCGCCTCCTTGTGCCTTCGAAACGCCGCCTCTTGATCTTCGTTGCCACCACTGGCGCTCTCCATATCTGCGGTACTCCGACCGGCATCGGTAGACGTAGGGCTGCTTGGATTCCGTGGAGACGTCGACGCCTTTCCGGTTTTCGACACAGAAGTGTTCGGTGAGCCGGCGGAATCATCGGGAGAGCTTGAGGACTCTTGGTTTCCCGTTTCGGTTGTTTCCTCGGCCGTGGCCACCCACTTGCCGCCGGATGCCCGATCACGAGTATCGCTCGCCGAGGGTCGACAGCCGGAGGCTGCGATTACCAACGTGCCAAGCAGGACGGAGCACCTGAATACAAAAAGACCCGAGAGGCCGAAGCGAAAGCCGCGCATCGAAGTTCAGCCGCAACCGAACGAGGAGCTGAAACGGAAGAGGAGCCCACCACCCCCCTCTGCCCCCCAGTATAAGGCTCACGCTGGCCCTTCGCCAATCGTTTTTTCGCCATTCTCGGCAGTGCGCGCCGCCTATTCCCGCCGTGCGATCTTCCAGAGGTGCTGGTGGCTGCGGATCCAAAGAGCATCGTGAGCAATTGCCGGCGTGGCCAGGATCGTCTCGCCCAACTCGCCTCGCCCGACCACTTTTCCCTTCCTCCCGGTCACGTCGATCACCTGGCTGGCTCCATCCTCGCTGAAAGTATACAGTTTCCCACCGGCCATGACGGGCGACGCGGAAAAGCGCCGGCCTTTCAGTCGCAACTGCCAAAGCAGCTTGCCGGTTTCCAGGTCGGCACACTTGAGAATCGTCCCGCTGATCACGTAGACCTTCCCTTTATGGACCAGCGGCGTAGCCGTGTTGCAGCGCAGGCGATTGTTGTCCCAAACGACTCGAGGCATTTGGCCGGGCGTGATCCGAAGGGCCGTGAGACCTCGAGCCGGCAGGAGCAGCAAATCGCCCGCCGCCACCATCGACGCCTGCGACGATCCTCCTGCATCGAATCGCCACCGCACCTTCCCGGTTTTCAAGTCGTATGCGGTGAACCCTCGCGGACTCTCCAGAACGACTTCTTTCTTGTCATCTTGCGCGAGCCGAATCACCGGGGTCGACCACGAGGCGATCGGCGGCCGCTCGACACTCCACACCGTCGTTCCGTCAGACGTGTGCAGCGCGATGGCCAGGCTTTGGCTGTCGTTCTCCAGCTTGGCGACGAGGATGCCGTCGGCGACGACCAGCGACGATGCCATGCCCAGACTATTGCTAGCATTGGGATACTCCATCATCAGGCCGCGTAGCCATTGGAGGTTTCCGTCCAGGTCGAAACACGCCACGTCGTTGGACGAATAGAGAAGGTAGATATACTGTCCGTCACTTACCGGCGTCGGCGCCGCCGGAGCGATCGTCGGATGCGTCATCGTACGGCCAGTTGCCCACAGCGAACGTTGCCAAACTCGCTTGCCGCTCTCGACATCGTAACACTGAAGGGATAAATGGTCCTGTCGGTATCCCGACGAGCAGGTCACGAAAACGCGATCACCGACCACCAGCGGGCAGGAGCAGCCTCGGCCGGGCAATCGCACCTTCCACGCGATATTCACCGGAGGTCTCGACACGTTGCTCCAGCGAGTCGGCAAGCGGGACGCCTCGGCGACGCCGGTTCCATCGGGCCCGCGAAACCGTGGCCAGTCATCGCCGCAGACCCGTCCCCCGAAAAACAAGGCGCCGCACGCGGCAACCATCAAAGCGACCAACCCTCGGTGGTTCATGGTGAACTCCTACGCTCGGAAAGGATGGCGGTTCCCGTCTCATCGCAGACGCGGAGTTGAAACTCCCATTGGACCGTCCAATCCTCTTGTTGTTCGTTCTGGCACACTTTCAGCAAAATGCGATTGACGCCGGGACGCAGAGTGACACGGTAGCGGTACTGATCCATCTGCATCCCGCGGTGATACTCGTCTCGCCCGAAGATGAATTCGCCGTTGAGCCACAACTTCCAGGCGTTCTTGCAGCCGAGCCGCAATTCGACTTGCTGCTTGCGCGGCGAATAGAAATCGGCCCAAGCATACCCCACGACTTCCTTGAGTTTCCCGTAGGGGCGGTTGAAGTCGACCAGGCCGAACGGGTGATCGGTGTGAAACGCCTGCCATCGAACGATTCCCGTCTTACCTTTGTAGGTCGCTTTCTCGTTGAGTTCTCGTTCGGGAGGATAGACGGTATCGAAGCCGCGACGGCCGCTGTTGTCAAAAGGCGCGATGAGTTTCCAGTCGGTGAGGAACCCGAAGTGTCGCGGCAGGTCGACCTTTTGGCCGAGTTTCTTGAGGGCGCCAGCGATCTTGCGAACCTGGTCCTCGTCGCGGGATGCCTCCAAGGCCCGGCGATACGCGGTGATCGCGTCGCTCGGCCGAGTCTTTGCATCGATCTTGCTCGCCTCGGCGATCAACCTGGCCACCGCCTCCCGCCGCAACTCGACGCTCGGGTCTTGAGCCAGCTTCGGCAAGAGTTCCTCCTTCATCTCGGGGATCGACCGCACGAGCCAGCGGTAGGCGAGAAAGCGCGCTCGCGGATGATGGTCCGTGTCAAGAACGAACGCCTGAAGCGCCTTGCGCGGCAATGCTCTTTTCTCGCGCAACTCCCGTTCGGCAATTGCTTCCGCCGCCGTGCGCAACCAGTTGGCGCCGAGCGGTGTCGCTCCGTCAATCGCCGACAATATCTCCGGTAGTCGCTCGGCATCGGCCGCCGCGACGACTTTCCATGCTCGAGCCGCCGCCGCGTTGTCCTTGCCGTCCAACGCAACATGGCGCAGCACCTCGAGTGACTGAGCGAGGTTTTCGCTGCCGGATGCCGCAGGGATCGCGACCAGACAACTCAGCAACAACACGAAACAGCCAGCGCTGCGGTAGATCACGGCGTGAGACTCCCCATTTCGAGAATCGGGTGGGATGAAGTTGGTGAGACGCGATGGGTGAGAGTCGGCATTATAGCAGCCGAGAACGATCGGCGGGGATGGGGGAGTCGGGAGGCAACTGCCGCCAAAGTTCCTCCAGTTCCCAGTGCTGCCGACCGGTGACATGTTCGGCTAGCGGCAACAAGAGTGCCACGTCCGCTGCGCAGTAGCGGATCAAATCGGCGCGAGCCTTCTCATCGCCGCTCAAGCGCCACGCCCACCACCACTGCACCGCCTGAGCTCCGTCGACGTCCGTCAGGTCGCCGGGGCGGTGGATCCCCAGACGCTGAGTGATGCGTTTCAGTCCTCCGGTGAGATTCTGTTGGCGGGCGATCCAGCGCAGATCGAGATGCGGACAGGGAAGCTCGGAAATGTGGAAGGTACTCAGGACTCGAGGCACATCGAACATCGAACCGTTGAACGATGCCAACAGTTCCACATCTTCCAGCAGATCGAGAAAGTCGTCGAGATTCTCATGTTCGACGAACGTATAGAACCGACCTCGGTGCCAGCAGACAATCACCGTGATCGTGTCGTCGATGTTCAGCCCAGTCGTTTCGATGTCGAAAAACGACGTGCGGTCCAAGTAGTGATGCAAGATGCGCCATTTGTCCCGCGTGTCGAACCGCCGAACGAATGTTTCGATGGCATCCTGCTCCAGCGCTTCCAGCATCTCCTGGCACTCGCGCACCAGCGAGTTGCGAAGTGTCGGCGGCACCTGGTCAGGGGTGTTCACCACATCGTGCCAACTGCGGATCCCGGTCGACTCGAGCAACTCCAGACGCCGCCGTCCGATTCCGCGACAATGGTAGAATGCCGAAGTGATCATTTTCAGTGCGTCCGTGTCCGTTTTTCCATCAGGATCTTGTTGGCTCGTTCCAATCGCTGCCTCAACTTCAGTTCCTCTGCGTTCGGTTCAGGAGGCACCACTCCTCCACGCCGGTCGATGCGCAATCTGCGAATCTGAGGCATGACGATTTTCCCGGTCAGGAGCGCCTCGAGCAAACTTTCGGTGCAGACGACCGCTGCATTGGTCTCGATCAGCAGATCCTCGAGGTAGTCGTCATCGATCCCCGGAGGTATCGAGGTGACACAGGAGGGGCAGCCGGCGAGGCACTCGCATTCGCGGATCACTGCGAGACAAAGCTCGAGGGCTTTCGGCAGGATCTCGTAGATCTTCTCCGCGAATCCGACGCCGCCTTCAATGGCATCGTACAGATACAGCGCACTTTTCCACTCGTGCTTCTTCACCTCCGTCGAAGAGACATCCGTATGAATGTCGTTCACATCGCCCAGACAGAGGCTGGGAGCGGTGCGTTTGAGGAGATAACTCAGGCCGTAAAGAGCAGCTCCCACGTGACGCCGGTCGACTTCTTCCATGGCCTTCCGCCAGGCGGGTGGCGGATAAAGAGAGAATCCGGTCGTGTCGTAGATGAACGGATCAAGGGTGATCGGGCCGTAGCCGATGTTCTCGAGCGTCTTTTCGCGGATCTTCTTGTAGAGTTTGGGCTGGCGGTTGACGTTGACGTAACCGAACTCGAGCTTCCCGCCGTTGACTTCACCCTTTTCCACGACTTCCGTCAACGTCACGCGGGCTTCCCATACCGCCTCGGTGTAATAGTCCACATCGACCGGTTCGACGCGACAGAGTTTCTTTTCCAGGTCGAGTTCCATCGACATGTAGCGTCGGCCGAGATGTTGGTAGATGGCATCCTTGTAGAGTGTGCCTCGAGCCCCGATCGGGTCGAGTTCCCCGATCACGGTCGTCCCGCAATAGATCTCGATGTTGTAATCGGTCATGCCGCGCAGGTTGATGCCGCGAGCCGGGTAGTCGCGCAGTGCATAGCGGTAGGTGCCCCGGTATTCCTTGAGTGTTCCCGAGTGTTTCAAGACATCGAGTGCCGCGGGATAGGCGGGCGGTGAGAACTCGGCTTCTTCATCCCGCAACGGATGTTCGTGGGCCGCACAGGGGAGATGCTGAAGCAGAATGTAAGGGTTGTTCGGATTCAACCAGGCTCGCTCGATCGGCGCCGCCTGAACGAACTCGGGATGGTGCACGACATACTGATCGATCGGCGTATCCCGCGCGATGTAGACGATAGCGGCTCGTTCTCCCCGTCGGCCGACCCGCCCCGCCTGTTGCCAGAAGCTGGACATGGAACCGGGGTAGCCGGTGAGGATACACAGTTCCAAATCGCCGATGTCGATACCCAGCTCGAGGGCGTTCGTGCTGATCACCGTCGTGATGCGTCCGGCGGCAATGTCGCGTTCGAGTTGTCGTCGTTCGTTCGGCAGAAGTCCGCCCCGATAGGGTTTGACCAGCGAACTCAAGTCGCGATTCCGGTCGAGGACGGCTCGGCAAAGCCGCTCCACCTGCTGCCGGGCTCGGCAAAAGCAAATCGTGCGCACTCCCATCCGCGTCGCGGCGCGAATCAGAGGGATGGCGAGCGAAGAAGTTCCCTTGCGGTACGGAGCAAAACCGTGGCTCGCCACCATGGGAGGATTGAGGAGGTAAAGATCACGATCGGGCCGAGGTGCTCCATCCCGTGTGATCACGTGAAACGGTTGTCCGAACAACGTCTCGACATGCTCCTGAGGGTTGCCGATGGTCGCCGAGGAGCAGACGAAGACGGGATTGCTGCCATGCATGTGGCAGACGCGAATCAGGCGCCGAAGGACGTTGGCGACGTGGCAACCGAACGCTCCGCGGTACATGTGCACTTCGTCGACGACGATGTAGCGCAGTCGCGACAGGAAGGTGCGCCAGCGGCGGTGGTGATTGGGCAGGATTCCCGAGTGAAGCATGTCGGGATTGGTGATCATGAAGTCGGCTTGCGACTGGATGCGGTTCCGCTCGTCGCGAGGCGTGTCGCCGTCGTACGTCCCCAATCGCGTCTCGACCCCAGCCGTCGCCAGCAGCTTCCCCAGCGTTCCTTCCTGATCCCGCGAGAGTGCCTTGGTTGGGTAGAGGAGCGCCACGCTGAAAGGTGCCGGGGCGGCGAGATACTCGTTCAAGATGGGGAGGAGAAACGAAAGCGTCTTGCCGCTAGCGGTACGGGAAATGAGCACCGTGTTGCGACCGGCGGAAATCGACTCGAATGCCTCGAGCTGATGCGAATAAAGTTGCTCAACGCCGGAAGCTCGCAGAGCGGTTGCTAGTCGCGGATCGAGCGTCGAGGGAAAGGCCGCGAAGTCTCCCTCATTACCGCGCAAAACCGTATGCGAGGTGATCCGCCGGTGATACCGTTGCTCCATCCATCCGAGAAACGCCTGGATACTCATCGGCAAGTCCATCCATGAGGTGGCACGCAATGGGGCTCATCTTACGCGATTCTCCCCGATCTGAGAAGCCAAGTGGCTCTGTCCCGGTCGCTTGCGGTGCGCCTTGACAGATCCCCCCTCGATCGAGAAGGATGGTCCGAGTTCCCCACAGGTTCGTTCGGCCGGAGGTTCCATGCAGCGTTCTGACATTCGCAATCTGGTTATCATCGCCCACGTCGACCACGGCAAGACGACGTTGGTCGACAGCCTCCTGCGCCAAAGCGGCCAATTCCGCGACAGCCAGCTCCAACAGGACTGTATCCTCGATTCGAACGAACTCGAGCGGGAACGGGGCATCACCATTTTGGCCAAGAACATCGCCATCCCCTACCAGGGCGTGAAGATCAACTTGATCGACACACCGGGACACGCCGACTTCGGCGGCGAGGTGGAACGCGTGATCCGCATGGCCGACGGAGCCCTCGTGCTGGTCGACGCCGCGGAAGGCCCCCTTCCTCAGACGCGTTTCGTCCTCTCGAAAGCCCTGGAATGTGGCCTGCAACTGATCGTTGTCGTCAACAAGATCGATCGCAGCGACGCTCGCCCCCACGAAGTGCTCGACGAAACACTCGAACTCCTCTTGGAACTCGGTGCGGCCGAATACCTCGACGATCTGCCCCATCTGTTCGCCAGCGGTCGAGCCGGCTTCGCGACACCCGACCCCGACGTCCCCGGAACCTCGATGAAACCGCTGCTCGATATGGTTCTCGAGCGGATTCCCGGTCCGACGGTCGACCCCGACGCTCCCCTCCAGATGCTTGTCACGACCCTCGACTGGTCCGACTATCTGGGACGCATCGCCATCGGCCGACTCCTCTCCGGCACCATCCGCAAGTCTCAGACGGTGGCCGTCATGCAGGACGATGGGCGCGTCCTCGAAACGAAGATCGGCGGCTTGTACGTCTTCGACAAGCTGGGCCGGACCGAGGTCGAATCGGCGGACGCCGGCGAGATTGTCGCTGTCGTGGGACTCGACGAAGTCGCTATCGGCGACACGATCTGCGATCCGCTCCGACCCGCGGCCCTTCCCCGCGTTCGCGTCGACGAGCCGACGCTCGAGATGGTCTTCACGATCAACACCTCCCCCTTGGCGGGCCAAGAAGGCAAGTACGTAACGACGCGCCAACTCAAGGCTCGGCTGGAAAAGGAACTCGAACGGAACGTCGCTCTTCGGGTCCGGCCCCTGGAAGAAAGTGATGCGATGGCCGTTTCGGGCCGCGGCGTGTTGCACCTGTCGATCCTGATCGAGACGATGCGGCGGGAGGGATTCGAGCTCTCCATCGGAAAGCCGAAAGTTATCCTCAAGCGACAAAATGGTGTCCTTTGCGAGCCGTTCGAGACACTTTTGGTCGAAGTTCCTCACGACAAGGTCGGACCGGTCATGGAGTTGGTCGGGAATCGGCGAGGCGCGCTTCAGTCGATGACCGCGCATGGCGACTACACCCATGTCGAGTTCCTCATTCCGGCGCGCGGTCTGATTGGACTGCGCACGAGACTCCTCAACGCGACTCAGGGAACCGCCATCATCCACCATCGTTTCGCCGAATACCGACCGGCGGAACCTGACATGCCGAGGCGTGCCAACGGCGTGTTGGTCTCGATGGCGCACGGCAAGGCGATCGCTTATGCTCTGGACGGCTTGCAGCAGCGAGCCGAACTCTTCATCGCACCGGGCGATGTCGTATACGAAGGCATGATCGTCGGGGAGAACAGTCGCGAAAACGATCTGGTCGTCAATCCGACGAAAGAGAAGAAACTGACGAACATCCGGGCGGCCGGCAGCGACGAGAACATCCTTCTCAAGCCGCCTCGCAAGATGTCGCTCGAAGCGGCACTGGAATACATCGAGGACGACGAGTACGTCGAAGTGACGCCGTCGCAGATCCGTCTGCGGAAGATCGTCCTGCAGGAAGCCGAGCGGCGAAGGCAAAACCGCAATGCGGCCTCGCGAGCGAGCTGACTGCAAGGTGACTCGCGACTTGCGCTAACTGACCTATTGCTCTGCCCAACGCATGGCCGACGAACCTGCTACTCCCGGCACTCGGCATATCTCGCGAGGTCGCTGGCTCGTCGTGATCGCGGCGGTGATGTGGAGCACCAGCGGGCTGTTCGCCAAATCTCCCTGGTTCGACAACTGGCCGATCGGCGGACGCGGCATTCAATTCGCTTTCTGGCGAGCCCTCTTCGCCGGCTTGATTGTCTTGCCACTGGCACGGCGGCCTCAGTGGAGCTGGAAGCTCGTGCCGATGGTCGCCACGTTCCTCTTGATGAACGTCTTCTACCTTGGAGCGATGACGCGCACCACGGCTGCCAACGCCATCTGGCTCCAATCGACGGCTCCGTTTTGGGTCTTCCTTATCGGAACACTCGTCTTTCGCGAACCCGTCCACCGGCTCGACATCGTTCGGCTACTCTTCGGCGCCGCAGGCGTCGGGCTGATCTTGAACTTCGAGTTGCGAGGCGAAGCGTGGCTCGGCACACTGCTCGGTCTTGCGTCGGGCGTCACCTATGCCGGGGTTGTCCTGTCGCTGAGACAGCTCCGCACCTTCGACGCTCCGTTCCTGATCGCCGTCAATCATCTCTTCACCGCGGCGGCACTGCTTCCCGTCGTGTGGTGGCTGGGCATCTGGCCGAGTGGCATTCAGTGGCCCGCTCTGATTGGATTCGGAATGGTGCAGATGGGCATACCCTACGTATTGTTTACGCGAGGCCTTCGGCACATCCCCAGCCATGAGGCGGCCGGCCTAGGGCTGCTCGAACCTCTCCTCGTGCCGCTATGGGTCTGGATCGCCTGGCATCACCATCCCCACTACCAAGCTCCCAATTGGTGGACCCTTGTGGGCGGCGCGTTGATCCTTACAGGCTTGGCCATTCGATACTGCAAGAGAATCGAAAGGTAGCCGCCGGCCAATAACGAGGTCAGAGTTTCGGCACATGGGAAGGCACCGGTCTTCCGGCCCAACGGGCTGGTACAATCGAACCCGGATATCGCAAGAGGCGAACATTGTTCGTAACACGCAACGCGTTAGCTCTTGTTGCGCCCCGGTTGGGGCTTTGATGGTACTGCTCCTCCTTTCGTCCCAGAATCACGCACGGTGATTTAGGTCCACTCTCCACTCCTCTGCCATCGTTGTCTTTCAATCCCGCAGGATGGCTTCGGCCGCGTGCTTGCCGCACGCTCCCATCACACCGCCACCGGGGTGACTGGCTGCGCCGCACAAATACAATCCTCGCACCGGTGTGCGGTGGTCGGCCCAGCCGGGGACGGGCCGGCAGAAGAAGAGTTGGTGCAGCGGCATGGCTCCCTGCATGATGTTCCCGCCGGTGAGTCCGTAGATGCGTTCCAGATCGAGCGGGCTGAGGACTTGGCGGTGTTCGATGGCGTCCGGCACGTTGGGTGCATATCGAGCGATCACCTCGATACATCGATCGGCGAAGGACTCTTTGATGTCATCCCATGATCCGACTTTCAGCTCGTACGGCGCATATTGCACGAAGATCGATAAGACGTGCTTGCCTTCGGGAGCCAACGTTGCATCGACACTGGTGGGCATCGTCATCTCCAGCACGGGTTCCTCGCTGGGGCGGCCCATCCGCGCGTCGAAGTACGCTCGTTCGATATAATCGAGCGTCGGGCAGATATGCATCGTTCCGTGATGGTGCGGTCCGACTCCCTCGCACGGGAAAGCTCGAAACGCCGGCGGCTCGCTCAGTGCCAGATTGATTTTCGCCGAGGCAGAACTGTAATCGATGCGCTCGATGGCAGCACGGAACGGCGGCGGCAATTCCTCCGGCTCAAGCAGTCTCAAGAACGTCGTGTGCGCATCGATGCTCGAGGCAACGACCGGCGCCTCGAAGAATCGACGATCGGAAGTCGCCACACCGACCACCTTTCCCTGCTCGGTCACGATGCGCTTCACTTCGGCGTTACAGACGAGATCGACTTTCAGGTCGCGACAGGCAGCGGCCAATGACTCGGCGAGCCCCCCCATGCCTCCGCGGATGTAGCCCCACACTCCCCGGGCTCCTCCGGCTTCGCCCATGACGTGGTGCAGCAAGACATAGGCCGTGCCCGGCGAGGAGATCGAGGCAAAGGCGCCGATGATCCCGTCGGTCGCCAGCGTCGCCCGCAACACTTCTGCTTCGAACCAACGCTCGAGAATCGGTCGCACAGCTCCTGTCAGCAATTCGATCGATTCGGGCAGATCCTCGCCCAGCTCTTCCATCGCCTGGTAGAGCGACCAGAGTCGCCGTGTGTCGCCCAAACGCTTGCCGACTCCAATCCGCCGCCACGATTTGGGAAGTGGAAGCGGATCGGGAGCCGGACGTTCCAAGACCACCTCGAGTTTCTCGGCGACGCGCTCCAGCCATGCGCTGTAGCGAGGATAGACTTCGGCATCGCGAGGACTGAACTTTGCGATCTCCTGGCATGTTTCCTTCATGTTCGGTCCCATGAGGAGATAGCGGTCGTCGAGCAGCGGGGTGAAGGAGGAGGGATCACGGGGGAGGATCTCAAGGCCATACTGCCGCAATTTCAACTCGCGGATGATTTCTGGTCGGAGAAGACTCACGACATACGACGCCGTCGAAACGCGGTAGCCCGGCCAGAGTTCCTCAGTGACCGTACAACCTCCCAGCAAGTGGCGGCGTTCCAATACACAGACGCGTTTGCCGGCTCGAGCCAAGTACGCGGCGGCGATCAACCCGTTGTGCCCGCCTCCAATCACGATGCAGTCGTACATGCCTGTCGTATGCCTCAAGAAACGTAGATGGTTGATCATGGAAACTCGCAACAGGGCGAGTCGGATCGAGGACCCGCCGGATCGCAAAAACGGCAATGGGCGACGTCCGGTTCGCGGTACGTGGTGATCCTTTTCCTGGTCACTGGTTATGGAGCGGTTCCTCGAGCCGCGGCGTGGCAGTAGGCAAACAGGAGACGCCACTCAAGTAACGCCACCTGGCGACACAAGTCGGCTCCCTGCGATGGATCCCGCAAACACTGAGCTGACCAGTCGACGAAGGCGAACGGATCCCACTCGGACCAGCTCGCGAGATCTCGAGACAGACTCGATTCGGGAGCCCCGGCAGCGCATTGGCGAGCTTCCACGGCAAGCTGCTCGAACACCGGATGGTCGCCGACGCGGCGGAACCAGTACTTGGCGTTGGAGAAATCGGGCTCCCGCCGGTGCATGATCCCGTGCCAGTAGCTTCCCGTGGTCGTGGGATTCTGCTGGCTGATCCGATGCGACGCCTCGAGGCAGTCCCACCGCAGCAGCAACCCGGCTCGGCACGCCTCAGCCATCGCAGCATCGGCCGGTGTTCCGCCAAACCAGGATCGCACGTCCGCCTCTAACAAGAGAGCCTCCATCTCCGCATCGGGGGTTCCCGGCCCCAATTCGTTCAGCGTGTCCCCTCGAAACCACTCTTCCGGTATGGGTGCGAATTCGGCCGCGTTCCACTTCATCACGCAGTCTCCCGAAAGAAAAAATGTCGGATCCTCGACGTTTCCCCCTTGTCCCGCCAGGCAGACTGGTATGATAAACTGCCGAGCAGTTTGGTCCATGGGCCAGGGCCCGTTCTTCGCAGCTTCGTGTTGCCACGCTGCGAAACGCGACAGGCCCAGCGAATCGAGGCTACCAGGATTTGATTGACGATGTCTGACGAACCGCAAGATCCCAAACCGGTTTCCCCGCCCGCTTCTCCCGCCGAGCAGGCCACTGCGGAGTCCGCGAAGCCAGCCGAGTCGACGGCCGAGGCTGCGACGGCCGTCGATACGGTCAACACGGGGGAGACCACGTCGAACGCCTCCGAAGCGACCTCGGATGCCACTGCGCCCGAGTCGCCTCGTGGTTCCGAGTCGAAAGCGGGACGGACGCGGTTCAACATTCGGATCGGCTCGGCCCGTCGCCCTGCCACGGAGAAAGAATCCGACGAACCGCAGGAGGCGGGCGGCTCGGAATCGAGCGGGAGTCCCGAGGTTTCCAGCCAGGCAAGTAGTGCTCCAAGCGAAGCGCCTGTGGAATCTGCCAGTGCCACGCCGATCCCCGATGCCGAGCCTGTTTCCCTCCCGTCGGCCGACGAGGTGGACGCCGAACTGGAAGCGGCGCTCGCGGGAGGCTCCGTCGAACAACTTATGGAAAAAACGGCGAGCACCATCACCGAGATTCCGTTGGAGACGCGCCGGCAGGCAACAGTCGTTCGGCACGACGACGAACACGTCTTCTTTTCTCTCGGCGGGCCTCATGAAGGCGTGGCTCCCTTACGGCAGTTCGAAAAGCCGCCCGAACCCGGGACGGAGATGGACGTCGTCGTCACGGGCTACAACGCCGAAGACAGTCTTTACGAATTGAGCATTCCCGGAGCCTCGGTCGAAGTCGCCGACTGGACCGACATCGTCGAGGGGGCCGTCGTCGAAGCTCGCATCACCGGTACCAACACGGGCGGGCTCGAGTGCAAACTCAGCGAGGCCATCCGTGGCTTCATTCCCGCCAGTCAAGTCGCCCTCTACCGTGTCGACAACCTCAACGAATACATTGGCAAGAGACTCGCGTGCGTCGTGACGCAGATCAGCAAGAAGGGACGCCACAAGAGCGTGGTGCTCAGCCACCGAGCGATCCTGGAACGAGAAAAAGAAGAAGAGCGCAAGAAGAAACTCGAAAGCCTCGAGCCGGGACAGGTCGTCGAAGGAACGGTTTCCAACATCCGAGACTTCGGGGCCTTTGTCGATATCGGCGGACTCGACGGACTCCTTCACGTCAGCCAACTCAGTTGGGAACGGGTCCAGCACCCCAAGGACGTCCTCGAGGTCGGGCAGAAGATCCGCGTCAAGATCGAAAAGATCAACAAACAAACGGGCAAGATCAGCCTCTCTTACAAGGCTCTTACCGATCACCCATGGACGAACGCCGAACAGCGCTTTCCCGCTCAGTCGACTGTCACTGGTACCGTCACGCGCATCGCGCAGTTCGGCGCCTTCGTCAAGTTGGCTCCCGGCGTGGAAGGGATGATCCACATTTCCGAACTGGCTCATCGGCGCGTCGGCCGTGTCGAGGATGTCGTTCAGGAAGGTCAGGAGATTACTTGCAAGGTTCTCAGCGTCGACGCAGAGAAACAACGCATCGCTTTGTCACTGAAGGCGCTCGAGCCGGAACCGGAAAAGGAAACCGCCGAAGGCGCGGCCGAGAAAGCCGCCCAAGAGCCGCCTCGCAAGCGCAAGCCGCAAAAGCACCTGCGAGGCGGCTTGGACCGCCCCGCAGGCGGCGAACAGTTCGGGCTGAAATGGTGACGAGCCGCTGAGTTTCAAACGGGAAGCGGCGAACCCGCGTTCCGGCTACTTTTGCAGATAGAGCCAGACGAATCCGGTCGATTCGGCTCTCGTGCCCCCCGGCTTGGTGTAGGTCATCTTGCGGATCTTCTTCGAGAGTTCCGCCATGGCCTCTCGGTCCTGCTTTTTGGATGCCTCCTGCCACCGGCGAAGCAGGTCGTTGTATTCCTCCTGCCAGGTTTCGAGTCGCTTCCGGCCTTCTTCAGTCGACACGCTGGGAAGGCGCAGATGGACCGTATCGCCAAGGAGGATATCGAGTTTCCCGTCGCCGTTGACGTCGTCGACCCAAATTCGCGTGTTCGTGGCAGGGCCCTTGGGCTCGTCATCCGTCGGCCATTCCAAAACGGGTGAGTTCCGTTGGGTCGGAGGAATCAGCTCGCGAAACGCCGACAATGCAATCGGCTTCCCCGGCCCCGCCCAGTTTTCGGACCAGTAGGCACCCCCGGCCGCCGACCCGCTCAGCAGATCGAGGTCCCCGTCGCCATCCCAGTCGATGAAGAACGGATCGCTGTGCATTTGCGATAGCTTCAGCGGCTTCTTTCCATTCACGAGAATCGGCTGCGACTTGGGCAGGAATTTTCCCGGCTCCTTGCCGACGAACAAATGGAACGTTCCTGCAAAGTTGCCCACGACTAAATCGAGTACGCCGTCATGGTTCCAGTCGACGGCAAAGGGGCGAGTGCAGATGCGCTCGACATTTTCTTTCGCGTCGATGATCAGGGGAAGGCCGTCAGTCCCCTTGACGACTTCCGGCCGTAAGAACGTCCCATCGGGACGTCCTCGCAATACACGGAAAATCCCGGCCATCGGACTGGCGTCCCGCGAATACGACCCAGTGAGAATGTCGAGAATACCATCGCCATTGAGATCCACCAACTGTGGAGTGGAACTCGTGCATCACCACACCTCCGGAATCTGGACATCCTTGCCGCCCGCTTGCAGCCACTTGCCCTTTCCGAATTCCCCGTTTCCGAGTCCCGGATAGACTTTGATCTTCCCACCTCGGAACTGGCCGACAAGCAGATCTTTCTTCCCGTCGCCGTTCAGATCTGCCAGGCATGGAAAGGCATAGCCCGGCGGCTCGACTCGTATCGGTTCCTTCCCTGCCCTCAAGCGAACCGGCTTGGCAAATTCGGTTGCCCATGCCGGCGTCGCAACGAGAAAAACCATTCCCAATCCGCCGAGTTGCCGAAGCATGGCGCGCATGACCGCTCCCTCCTCGTCGATAAGAAAAGTGTTTGAGCTATGATCCGCAGTCCGAACGACGCACCCTCAATATACCGCCTTCCCCGCAGCGCCGTCAACGAAATCCAAGCCGCTGGCTAGTCGATCCGTTTCAAGATCAGTGAATGCACATCACAGATCGACTCGCCCGGTGCCCGAGTCGCACTCAGGCGAATGCGGATCTTGCCTTTCGGCAAGTCGATTTGGCCCAATGGCATCTCGACAAAGGTTTGGATGTAGCGTTTCTTCGAGGCTCGTGTCGGACGCAGGACGGGGTGAGGAGGATGAGCTTTCACGATGCGCTGGGACACTGAGTTCCCGGCCGCTTCGACGCGGAGCACGGTTCCCAAAGACGACTCGGGACAGGCATACTTCAGTCCCACAGCGAATCGTCCTCCTTCGACCACATCGATCTCCCACCAGATGCTGTCCTCGGTGCTCTTCCAATCCGTCAGCCAGTCGTGCGCGAACCCCCAACGGTTGTACCAGCGAATCGAACCGGTGAAATAGGCCTCGGGGATGGTCAGCCGCGTCTCCGGCCAAACGCGATGACCCACCTCGATTCTGGGACGCACAATGGGCTGCCGTGTCACGTCCTCGAACCAGCGGTCGTAAGCGCTTCCCAGGCGTCGGATCACCTCGGGATGGTCCGCCGCCACATCGTGCTTCTGTCCCGGGTCCTTCGCCATGTCATACAATTCCCATCCGTTCCCCTGATTCACGGCTCGCCAACGCTGCGTCCGAACCGCTCCTGCATATGGTTGCAAATCTCGAATCACGGGGTCTTGGTACGCTACGAGTCGCTTCCAGCCGGGACTGCGCTGAAACAGCATCCGGTCGGGCGCGACCGTGTCGGCTTTGCCGAGTAACAAAGGTGCAAGATCGATACCGTCGAGCGGATGCGCGGTCTCGCAGGGTACGCCGCACAACGAAGCGATCGTCGGCAGAAGATCGATGTGGGCGGCGATCGATGCAACGGTGCGATCGGCGGGAATTTTCCCGGGCCACCGGAACCAGCACGGGACGCGCATTCCTCCTTCGTGAACACTCCCCTTCATGCCTCTCATTCCCGCGTTGTAGCGACTCCCTTCGGGGCCTTCCGCACCGTTGTCCGACAGGAAGATGACGACCGTGTCGTCACTCAATTCGAGTTCCTCAAGCGCGGCCAGAATCCGGCGGACGTTCTCGTCGATGTTCTCGACCATGCCATAGATGGCGGCCGTGCGGTTGTCGAACCCACGAGCCTTGTACTTGTCGAAATAGCGGTCGGGGACTTGCATCGGCGTGTGCGGTGCGTTGTACGGGATGTAGCAGAAGAACGGCTCCCGCCGATGTGCTCGTATGAACTCGATCGCCGCATCGGTCAACACATTCGTGATGTAGCCGCGCGTCGGGACCATCTGGCCGTCCCGTTCGAGCACCGGATCGAAGTAATCATCCCAGTGACCTTGGGGCATCCCGAAGAAGGTGTCGAATCCTTGGCCGCGCGGATGATTGGGATAGTGTTCCCCGATGTGCCACTTGCCGAAGCAACCGGTGGTGTATCCGGCCGCCTTGAGGACTTCGGCGATCGTCGTCTCGTCCGACCGGACCGTCTCGATCCCGCGCGTCACCGAGGCGCAGCCGGTTCGAAGATAGTAGCGGCCCGTCATGAGTGAAGCTCGTGTAAACGAACATAGCGGGCTGACGAAGAAGCGGTCGAATCGGGTCGAGGCTTGCGCAAGCCGGTCCAACGTGGGAGTATCGATCTTGTCATTGCCGTGGCAGTGCAAGTCACCGTAGCCCTGATCGTCGGTCATGATCAATACGACATTCGGATGCTCGCGCGCGGTCGTTCGAGCCGCCACGAACTTACCTGCCTTTGTCGCCGGCTCATCCGCTCTCGCGAGATGGCCCGGCCCTGCCAGACCGATCCAAAGTGAAAGCACAGCCAACAACGCAAAGACGGCAGTGTGAGGAATTGTCTTCATGATTCTCTTGTTGGGTCTGCCGCGGAATAGCGGGAAGTGGAATTCGGATAACAGTCTAGTCGACTGAAGTGGCATTGGTGAAGATGAGGAACTCGACAGGTTAGGAAACACAGAGGCACAGAGGGCACGGAGTCTTTGGTGACATATCAGCCTATCATTGATAGAGTGTGCGATGATTTCGGTTATGTGATGCCAGTAATCTGCAATCCTGATCAACTGATGGGAGGTGACAATGGCTCTTGACCAAATCTTGTTGGAAGTTCGCCGCGTTCGTGAAGAATACGCTCAGAGATTCAATGGCGATGTGCATGCGATGATGGATGATTTGCGACGTCGACATGCCGAATCTGACCGGCAGTCCGTATCGCGTGAACCTAAGATCCGCCGTAAGAAGGAGCCTCCTTCAGTCAAGCCAGGCCGCAACTCTCGGCAATAGCTCGACTCCAACGTTGGACCGCGATTTCCATCAAACAACCGCGGATGAAAGAACGAATCAACGAAGCAGAGCCAGCCGTTCCACAATAGGGTGGTCAATGCCCTCATCGGCGAGGATTCTCACGAAGGGGATACACCACGTCAGCTCGCAACGCCTCGGCCGCAAAAGCCAGTGCCGCTTGAATGGCCTCCCGTGTCAGCCGCGGATGTGCTTCCAGCAACTCGTCTACCGTCTCACCGGCGGCCAGTTTTTCTAGAATGAGCTCCACCGTGATTCGGGTTCCGATGATGACCGGTTTGCCCATCATCACGGAGGGATTCGAGACGATATGATCTCTCCATGTTTTCATGATGCTCTTGGACTCCCTTGGGCGCGGGCTCGGCGGACGAAACCGGTGACTCCCGCGACGACGCAAACTCCGGCCAACAGCATATAGGGTGTGATCGGCGTACCGGGATAGCGGGGCGTCGCACGGAGCGTTTCATGGACGAGCCGAAAAGTGCCGTAGGCGATGAGATAAAGGTGGAAATGCTGACCCGCTAGACGCGGCTGGTTGCGGAGCAGCCAGAAGGCCGCCAGTGCAAAGAGTTGAAAAAGCATTTCGATTCCGACGGCCGGCCACCTTTGCAGGGGCCCGAGCGACCAGCCCAGTTCCTCCAGCGGCCGGCCCTGGCAGCAACCGTGCATGAGGCAGCCGAACCGGCCGAGAAGAATGCCCACTGGAATGACGCGAGCGAACTGATCGCCGGTTGGTCGCCTATAGTCCATCCATCGTTTGGACCATTCCACGCCGACCCAGCCGCCCAGAAGGGCACCGAGAATCGTTTTGCCTGTAAGCATGCGGATCCACCAGTCGGGTCGGCCCCATCCAAGTGGCGCTTCGCAAAGCCAAAAACCGACTTTGGCGCCGATCAACGCTCCGACCAATCCCCCCAAGGCGATCCAGATCATGTCCGGATCGCGGCGTGTGGCGCGGCTCCAGAGCCATAGTCCCAGTGCCATGCCGAGGGCGACCAGGACCGAGGCGGCCGGCGTGGTGGGGAATACCACGTGCGTCGGCGGTGTCGGCAGTTCGGCCGAGCGGTCCGCTGCAATCATCCAGTGCATGGCTCGAAGTCTCTATCGCATCGCGTAGTAACGGCAAAAGCTCTCCAGCCGACCCGCTTCGCCGATCACGTGGACGCAACAGCGATCGACGCGATGCTGATCGTAGGTCCAAACGTCCATGAACGGCTTGATGACCAGGCGCAAGACCGATTCGGGGCCGATTTCGAGCTGCTTGAGGAGGCGGCCGAGCGGCTCGCTGTTGCAACCGCACTGTTGCAAATCGTCGATGCAGTAGTTCAAACGGTCCTTCAGGAAGGATTGCATTGCATCAAGCTGGACCCAGCGAGAAAGTCCAATCAACTGATCACCGCGACGGATCAGGTAAGCCACGGTATGGCAGTTCGGGTCGCCGCACGGCAGCGGCGTGAAGTCTTCTTCGACCAACAGTCCATCGGACTGCGCAACAGCGGCCTGCACGATGTCGGCGACATTGAGCCGTTCGGTGGGAGGCCGGCGGATCGAGTCAGGTGGCTGGACGGAACGAGCGGCATCCGTTTTGGTATCCGGATCGAGATTGACGTTCGGATAGGCGCGTCCCGATCCGAACATCGGCTGCCAGCAGATTCCATGGATGCCAGGCGACTCCACTGCCAGCCGAAGCGTGGCTCCCACGTAACCGAGATTGTGTCGATCGACCGTCATGGCAAGCGTGACGGGAATCGCAGCTTGACGGCACCCCTTGAGGGCCTTTCGGCGGGTTGCCCGCATGTCGGCACCGCGTAAGCGGACCTGACCTTCGGCTTGAGGTCCATCGAACTGCAGATAGATTTCCAGCTTACGGTATCGGCGGCGTAGTTCGGCGAGCCGGGTCATGAAGGCGGGATCGGCCAGTCGGATGCCGTTGGTATTGAGCAGTACATGGCCGATTTTGGGGTGCGCGAGGGACCAGGCGAGCAGTTCGAAAAACTCTGGATGCAGCGTCGGTTCGCCGCCGGAAAGTTGCAGGATTTCGATTTCTTGTTTACGGTCGATCACGCGATCGATCCGGTTCTGGTAATCGTCCAGCGGCAGTGCATCGACCGTCGAGCTGCGGGGGCTGTCGGCAAAGCAGGTTGGGCACTGCATGTTGCACGAATAGACGATTTCGATCAACGCCACGCAGGTGCTGAGCCGGTCCATGGGAGAGGACGCGGTGGACGGGTTGAACGTGGGATTGTCGTCGAGAATGGGGAGATCGGCCTCGGAGGCGACACGGCCGGAAGCCCCAATCGCCAAGTGATAGTGACGCGGGTCGCTGGCGATCCGTGCGGCGAAACGACCGTGCCGGGGGCACTCTTTGTGAAGTTCAATCGTTCCGTCGTGCTGCTGCTGGACCTCGGCCGCAATCGTCTCGCGACAGATCGGACAGAGACTCTGCGTCGTCTTCAATAACTGCATCGTCTGTTCATCCCGCCAGACTCATGATCACCGCGAAGCCAAGGCAGCCGCCGGTGGCCAAGGCGGGAAAGGCGAAGCCATTGAGGCTGGCCAATAGGAGTATTTGACCATACCGAGTCGGTGCTGGTTGCCATTGGCCCGTGGCCGGATCAAATCGGAACGAACGCCGCTGAATGTGGCGCGCCAGAAGAATGCCGTATAGAAATCCGGAAACCGCGCAAACAGCCAGTCCAACAAATCCCGCCTGCAAAAAGATTTCATAGCTGCCGCGCACCATTGCCATGTACAGTCCGAAGCTACTCCAGAAAGTGACCTGACTGAGCACTAAAGGCAGAAACACGATGGCGACAATCACGAAACCTGAATTCGTGGTCGGCTGTCGCAGAATATCGTGCCGAGCTAACGGCGTCTGGGCACCCGGCGAGCGATAAGGGTTGGAGGCTTCCTGGTCTCGGTGTTCGGACGGGCCGGTATGTTCGGCCATGGTTGGTGACTCCTACGGAGATAATCGCTTCGAGCCTTGATGCGAGGCCCTGCGCGACGCGCCTTCTTGCGTAGTTTATCCCATTCAGCGAATCCGAGTATACATGTCCTTTGGGGGAATGTGTGGCGATTTCAACCAAGCGACTTCTTGCGGGGACCACCTGCGTGCCGGAGGAGTACGGCTGTTGACACTTTGCCGCCTCGGCCGACCGGCACTATACTGACTTCAGAATCCTGCCCGTGCACTGGGCACTGTAGAACAAGTCGCTCGACTGAAGGTGGTGCGAGCTGGCCGATTTCGCTATGCCCAGCACCGGCGACTCCCAGCCGAGTTAGGTTGCACAACTATGGTCCAGCATTTGTTTTGAGCGTAGGAATGGAGGCTTGCCTTGGCTCATCGCCCAGAACTGGTGGTGGTCGCTGGCCCAAACGGTGTCGGCAAGACAACTTTGGCAAGGGAATACGCTTTTGATAAGGGCATCCCTTATGTCGGCGCTGATGCAATTGCTGAAACGATATCTCCCACCGAACCTGCCATTGCTCGAATCGAGGCCGGGCGACGATTTCTGCTGTCGGTTGACGATCATTTGTCGAAGGAGGAATCGCTGGTAGTTGAAACGACGCTCTCAGGTCGTACGTTCGGCAGCACGATCATGAAGTCGAAGGAATTGGAATACGACGTTTCGATCGCATTTCTTTTTTTGGAATCGGCCGACACTTGCATTGCTCGCGTAACAGAGCGAGTACGCAAGGGTGGTCACTACGTCCCTGACGAGGACGTTCGCCGCCGGTTTTCTCGCAGCATTGTTAACTTCTGGACAGTCTATCGAAGAATGGCCGATAGCTGGGTACTGCTGTATAATGGAACAGGGCAGTTGCAGGACGTCGCTGGAGGATCTGGCGACGATGTCAGCGTGCGAGACACGACCTTGTTCGAAGTCTTTATGAAACTTGTCGGAACTCCTAGCCATGATTAAGAACTCAACGCTACCCGCTACGACATACGCGAAGATCGACGAGTTGCTGCGCATCGGCAGTTCGGCCGTGGCGAAAGCTCAAGAAGACAGTAGACGAAAAGGTGTTCCTAACGTTTACTCAATCAATGGGCGACTTTACTACGAAACCCCAACCGGCGAGCTATCGACAAGCGACCCATATGTAGGTAGGCAGAAAGGCCCGAAACAAAACGACAGAGTCGATCGGGAATAGTGTTGTGCATTCGCTGTGCTCGGTCATCGTGGCCTCCCCGTAGGTCAGGCTTTCCAGCCTGACGAAAAATACTTACCGCCCGCGGATAGGACCGATAAGACATATGGGACGTAGAGGACGGATACGAGCGGTACGACGCATGGGCATCGGGCCGATGCAAGTGCCAGGAGCGGTGCGGGTTGTTGCCGAGTCGTCGATTGCGGGCCTTAGACATCACGCGTCATTGTGGCACCCGTCAGGCTGAAAGCCGACTGAAAGCCTGAGCTACGTGGGCGTGCAAAGTGAGAGGTCTCTTTCCCTCAATAGCGAGCTGCCGTCTCTTGGAGGATCTTCGCGATTTCCTCACGGGCTTCGGGAGGTTCCAGCAACGTTGCCTCACGGCCGAGTGCCAGTACGCGGGGAATCACGGCCATCGGATGAGGCGCTGTGACCGTCAGAATGAAACTGCCGTCCGATTCCTCCTGAAGTTTCTGCTGCGCCTGCCATGGGTCCTCGCGTACCCACTCGGCCGCTCGCGCACTCAGCCGGATGCGATACGTCTCCACACGTTCTCCGGCAAACCCTCCCATGCTTCTGGAAAGGAACTTCTCGAGATCGAAGCCGGCGGGGATGCGAAAACGTTCGTCCAGCGTTTCGGCTCGACGGAAGCGATCGATTTTCCAGTGCCGAACGCGATGCGGATCTTCCGGCGACAATTCGGCGTCCGCTCCGATCACGTAAAGACTTCCCTGCCATAAGGCCATGGCATACGGTTCGATCCGCCGCTGCCGCGGCGGTTTGTCCAGCGACTGATAACGTGCCTTGACCACTTGATGATTGAGGATGGCTCGGCTGATCGTGCTGATGATCCCTTTCTTCTTGTCATACGTCTTGGCCGGCACACCGAGCACGTGCAAGACTTGGCGCAGTCTTCGGTAATGCCCCCACACACCATCGGGCAACTTTTCCTGAATCCGATTCCAAAACGACTCGATCCCTTGTCCGATCGGAGTTCCCGACAGCGGCAATAGAAGCTCGCGTCCTAACGAGAGTGCCAACAGCTCCATAGCACTAGCTTGAATCCGTACCGTCTTGCGTGATAACTTCCCTAACTTCCACACCGTTCTTCCGCCTCGTTCTTCGTCAAGAATATCAAAACCGGAAGAACGAAGTGCATACAGGTCGCGACGTACGGTGCGCGTACTCAGTGAGCTCAGACCCAAGCTGTCGATCAACTCTCGACGCAAATCATCCAGTGTCAATCCGTATCGATGCGCTTCGAGTATGTTGTACAGCGTCAACTGCCGTATCAGTTGTTCGTTTCTCGCCATGACAATCAAGTCCCAGTCCGTCTGGAAGAGTATCGCCCTGGCCTGTGGCCGCGCCTATCGGAGTATAGCCAGAGCAGGGCAAACGCGCTGTCAGCGATCAAAGGCACTCCCAGGCGCCACCGCCAACGCACACTCGACAGCGTGCCTCACCGCCAGCACGTCATGCACGCGAAGCACGGTGACTCCGGCCATCGCCATCGCCACTGCGACGCCGACCGTCGCCGCCGTCCGATCCGCCTCCATGTTGCCCATTAGCTTGCCAAGAAACCCTTTGCGCGAATGTCCGATCAAGACAGGAGCTCCCAACGCCAAGAGCTGATCGACGCCTCGCAACAGCGCCACGTTGTGCTCCGTCTTTTTCCCGAACCCGATCCCCGGGTCGAGACAGACTCGATCGGCCGAGATTCCCATCGCCACCAGTTCATCTCGCCGTCTCGCAAGGTACGAACACACCTCCGCCACTACGTCCTCATAGGTCGGATCGTCCTGCATCGTTTCGGGCGTCTCTCGCATGTGCATCACGCAGACGCCGGGGAGAAACTCGGCAGCGATCTCTCGCATCTCAGGTCGCCGCAAGCCTTCGACATCGTTGAGGATTTCCACTCCGACCTCGAGTGCTGCTCGAGCCACCATGGGCTTTCTCGTGTCGACCGAGATGGGAACCGATACCGTGCGGACCAGTTCTTCGATCACCGGCAAGACGCGTGCAAGTTCCTCGCTCTCCTCGACAGGCTGTGCATAAGGTCGTGTGCTCTCGCCGCCAACATCGATGATGTCGGCTCCCTCCTCGACCAATCGCCGGGCATGTTCGACCGCCGCGGATCGGTCGAGGAATTTCCCTCCGTCTGAAAAACTATCCGGCGTCACGTTGACGATGCCCATCAACAGCGGCCGCTTTTGCGCCTCGAGTCGCCGAGTACGCAACTGCCACAGACGGTTCGGCGAGGTCGATTCCGTGAACGGTGGTGTCTGATTCACCGTAGAGCCTCCAACTTGTCGACGCGTATGGGGGCGCCTCGCGCGAGTGCCGAAAGGGGCTGCATCCTAGCTCAACGAAAATGTTCGACGGCGTTGGCAAAGAGCGCTGTCCCCTGCTGCTCCCGATTCCCTTCGCCTCGCGTCCACCTGGGATGCTGTAACGCGTCGATGTGGCGTTCCGGATGCGGCATCAAGCCGAAGACGCGACCCGTCGCGTCGCAACATCCGGCCGTGTCCGCCTGCGAGCCGTTTGGATTGATCGGGAACGGAAGAGGCTTTCTATACTCGCTTCGAGCCACGTTTTCGTTGCCTCCCTCCGGCAGCGCATATCGCAACGCCAGGCGTCCCTCCGCGTCGAGCCTCGCGAGCGTCTTCTCGTCTCGAGCCACAAACTTGCCTTCGGCATGCGCGATGGGCAAGTAGAGTCGCTTCACGCCTCGGAGGAACACGCATCGATCTCCGCGAACTTCCAGATGCACCCATCGATCCTCGTACCGGCCACGATCGTTCCACGTCAAGGTCGCCACGGGACCTTCGCCCGGATCGTCGAGCAGGCCGGCTTTCAACAGAGTCTGAAAGCCGTTGCAGATCCCGAGGATCAATTTGCCTTGCGCAACGAACTCGTGCAGTGCATCGGTGAGGAACTTTTCGAGTTGCAATGCAAAGAGTCGCCCGGCCGCCACATCGTCCCCATAGCTGAAACCGCCGGGAATGCATAGAACTTGATAGCGAGCCAGGTCGCCGGGCGACTGCCGCACGTCGAACACATGCCGAATGTCGCTCGACGCGCCGGCCTGCTCAAAAGCATACGCTGTTTCCTGATCGCAATTCGTTCCGGGCGCTCGGAGCACGAGCACTCTTGGTGTGGCCATTACTTTGTCACTGTCGATTCGAAAGACCCGAAACCTCTACCCGCTCACTCGTTCACGCGAGTGGGACGCGAGGACGGCTATTGCCGTCAGACCGCATCGTGAGTTCTCTTTCTTTGCCATCACGACCAACGAAGCGGTGCTTGCCATGCCTCCTTGAGCGCTGCAAGTTCCACGTCGATGCAAGGAGACGACTCGGCCGACGCTCGCACGACCAACCGATCGGACTCGGTCACTCGGCCGATGCAAGCGCACGGCACGCCCTCCATCAGCGCCTCGAACGTGGGACCATCTTCCTGCCTCACCTCCACGAGCAGCCGGCTGTTCGACTCGGCAAAGAGTCTTACTGCCGCGTTCTCGTCATCCTCGAGTTGTTCTCCCTCATACGGCACCGCTTCTAAAGTCACCTCCATGCCGAGTCCTCCGGCAAAGGCCATCTCGGCGGCGGCGACCGCCAGCCCTCCTTCGCTCAAGTCATGACACGCCCGCACCCATCCCTTCCGGATCGCTTCGTGCAGGCGGTGGTAAGTCTGAATGGCTCGAGCGGCATCGACTCGCGGCACGCGGCCGCCCTCCGCATCCCACACAAGACTCCAGTGAGACCCCGCCCGCTCGTCGCGTGTGATGCCGACAAGGTAGACGAGATCGCCCGCTTCCTTGAGGTCCATCGTCACGCACTGCCGGGCATTGGCGACTTGCCCAAGTGCGCTGATCAAAAGCGTCGGGGGAATGGCGATCGTGCGCGTCGCTCCCGTCTCGTCCTGGTAGCGAAACTCGTTATTCAAGGAGTCCTTGCCGCTGATGAACGGTGTCCCGAATGCCACGGCTGTGTCATGGCATCCGATGGCTGCTCGCACGAGACTCCCCAACACTTCCGGTTTTTCCGTGTCTCCCCAGCAGAAATTGTCCAAGATGGCGATCCGGTCGGGATCGGCGCCGACGGCGACGCAGTTGCGTACCGCCTCATCGATGGCACTGGCCGCCATGTGGTAGGGATCGACGTCTCCGAGGCGAGGTTGGATGCCGCAGGCAATCACCAAACCTCGGTACGTATCGAGTCGCGGACGAACGACCGCCGCATCGCTGGGACCGTCGTTCGTCGCGCCCACAAGCGGCTTGATCACACTCCCCGCCTGCACCTCATGGTCGTACTGCCGAATCACCCATTCCTTGCTGCACACATTGGGTGACGCCAAAATGGCCAGCAACGTCTCTTGAAAACCCTTGGGCGACTTGGCGGTAAACGGAGTCTCAGAGCGCGGGCGATACTCGGCCGACCGCACGACGGGCGGCCGCCCGTCGTGCAGGAACTTCATCGACAAGTCGGCGACCTGCGACTCGCCATAGAACAGCTCCAGTCTCCCTGTCGCGACGAATTCGCCGATCACCGTCGCTTCGACTCCTTCACTGCGGCAGAGAGCCTCGAGTCTCGGCCAGCATTCGGGAGGAACCGCCAACACCATCCTCTCCTGCGCTTCGCTGATCCAGATCTCGGTGTAGGTGAGCCCGGCATACTTGAGGGGGACCTGATCGAGCTGCACGCGAGCTCCGATGTCGGCGCCCATTTCCCCCACGGCACTCGAATAGCCTCCCGCACCGCAATCGGTCACTGCGTGGTAGAGGCCTTCGTCGCGAGCCTGCAAGAGGACATCTTGCAACATCTTTTCCATGATGGCGTTGCCGATCTGCACGGCTCCGCCCGAAACTTCCTCGCTTTCGCTCGTCAGCTCCGCGGAGCTGAACGTGGCTCCGTGGATGCCGTCCCGGCCCGTCCGCCCGCCCAGCGTGACAATGAGGTCTCCCGGCTGTGCTGCCTTCGTTTCGGCTCCGTGCGGGAGCAACCCGACGTTCCCGCAATAGACGAGTGGATTCCCGAGATAACGCTCATCGAAACAGATCGCGCCGTTGACTGTCGGAATCCCCATCCGGTTGCCGTAGTCCCGGACGCCGGCCACGACGCCTTTCATCACGCGGCGTGGATGGAGCACGCCCGGCGGCATGGCGTCACCGGGCAAGTCCGGCGGCGCGAAGCAGAAGACGTCCGTGCTGCAGATCGGTTTGGCTCCGAGCCCCGTTCCCAACGTGTCGCGAATGACTCCCCCCAGCCCCGTGTTGGCACCCCCATACGGCTCGAGTGCCGAAGGATGGTTGTGCGTCTCGACTTTGAAGGCCACGTGGTATCGATCGTCAAAGCGTACAACGCCCGCATTATCCCGAAAGACGCTCACACACCAATCGTCCTCCCCCAGAGACGCTCGAATCCGCTCGGTTGCCGCGAAAACGGTTTCCTTGAGCATGTTTTCGAAGTGCCGCGTTCCGTTTTCGTCCGTGTAAGCAATACGTCCGGCTAGAGTCTTGTGGCTGCAGTGTTCACTCCAGGTTTGGGCAATGGTCTCGAGTTCCACGTCGGTCGGTTCCCGGCCCAATTCACGGAAGAACGCCTGGATCGTCTGCATCTCGACGAGACTCAAGTAGAGCTGACCTTCGCGACTGAGCTTCTTCAGCGCGTCCTCGTCCAGGTCTCGAATGGGCACGCGCCGCAGCTCGAACTGATATTGATGATCGTGCCGCAAATGCGTCACTTGCAGAGGGCCAAAATCGATATGCTCGATCGAATCATTGGCCAAGAGACGTTTGCCCAGAAGCTGGCAGGCGTCATCATCGAGCCCGTCGAGCCAGTACTTGCGCAGCGTGGCCACCGCGTCCAGATCCCAACCGAGCTCGGCGATGGCCTCAAGCGTGCTCTGAGCGACCGGGTCCATCACGCCAGGCTTATAGCGCACCTGAATCAACGCTGCGAAATTGCCGTCGGGATGCGAGACACCGAGTTGCTCGGGAGTATCGACACGAAACCGTTCGACGATCGCATCGGCCAACAACCGTTGGGCAATCGATTCGGCATCGTCCCTTGTCAGCTCGCCTTCCAGAAGAAAGGCTCGCGCCGTGCGGAGCCGGTCCGGCGCCAGCCCCAGGTCGCGTGCATCCGAGAGAACCTCCTCGGCAGTGCGGTCGGGAAGTCCGGCAGCCGGATGAATTTCAACTTCCCAAAGCGTCACGGCGTCGTTTTCCTTCTGTCAGCAGGTCGGCGAGTCGGTTGGGATCGGGAGTGTCCAGAGCCTCTTCCCAAGTTTCCACCATCTCGCGGAATCGTTTCCAGGCCTCGGCAATGGCCGTTCGGTTCTGAAGCAGAATGGGAACCCACATGGCGACGCTTCCACTGGCCAGTCGCGTTGTATCGCGAAATCCGGTCCCGAAATAGTGAGCCGGAAAGTCGGGAACGGCGGCTGCCAGAGCGGACGCCACCAGGTGCGGCAGATGGCTGACGGCCGCCATCACCCGGTCGTGCTCGGCCGCATCGATCGACTCGACGCGAGCCCCCAAGGACTCCCAGAAGGCCCGAGCCTCGCCGGTTACGTCGGATCGCGTCCGCTCGGTGGGCGTCACGAAGACGACTCGTCCCTCGAGCAACTCGGGCGAGGCGTGCTCGAAACCACTCTGTTCGCTCCCTGCCAAGGGATGACTTCCCACGAACGGCACATCCGGACTCAAATCGCCAAGCGCCTCAACGATGCTCGCCTTCACACTTCCAACATCGGTGATCAGACGCGCTCGTCTGGCTCCTTCAGCGGCGGCTCGCACGTATGGAACGACGTGATCGACGGGGGTCGCCACGAGGACGACGTCGGCGTCGGCCACGCCGGCCGCCAGATCGGTCGTCCCTTCATCGAGGACGCCCGTCTCGACGGCGCGTTGTAACTTGCTCGAGTCGCGGCCGATGCCGACCACGCTTTCGCACAGTCCTCGGCGGCGCAGCGCCAAGGCGATCGAACCGCCCAACAGTCCGACCCCGATTACGGCCACGCGGTCCCAGCGGCTTGCCACCGTAAGAGTTTCCACCAGCGGAAGGAGTCCCGATAGGCGGCCTGGCCGCCCGAGCAACGAGCCGAAATTGTAGCAGGGGCCGTTCCGACTGCCCAGCGGCTCAAGCGGCCGCCTCGTCATCGCTCGACTCGACGATCTCCCCCCGCTCGTTGACGTCTTCGAACCGCACCGAGACTTGCTTCGAAACGCCCGACTCTTGCATCGTGATGCCGTAGAGCGTGTCGGCGGCGGTCATCGTCTTTTTCGAGTGAGTGACGATGACGAATCGGGTCCATCCGAGAAAATCTTTGAGCACGTCGATGAACCGGCCGATGTTCGCTTCGTCGAACGGTGCGTCGACTTCGTCCAGCACGCAGAAGGGACTCGGACGATACTGGAAAATCGCCAGCAGTAGCGACACCGCGGTGAGGGCACGTTCGCCACCACTGAGGAGCGAATTGTTGAATGACGGTTTTCCGGGAGGGGTCGCCACGATGTCGATCCCCGCTTCGAGGATATCGACACCTTCTTCGAGCACCAGATCGGCATGGCCTCCGCCGAACGACTTGCGATACAGAGCCTGAAAGTTGGATCGGATCGTCTCGAGTGTCTCACTGAAGAGCCGCCGGCTGTCGGCGTTGATCTTGTGGATGATCCGTTCGAGCGTCGTCTTCGCCTGAACCATGTCGTTGTACTGTCCCGACAGGAGGGCGAATCGCTCTTCGAGTCCTTCGAGTTCTTCGAGTGCCTCCATGTTGACCGCGCCCATCGTAGCGATCTTGTGCCGGAGCTCGGCGATCTCCCGTTCCACTTCCTCCCGTTCCGATTCCTCCTGTTCGATGCCCTCCCCCACGAGTTTGGGGAGATCGATTTGGAAGTCGTCGAGATAACGCTGCTCGAGTTGCTCCCGTTCGCGCTCCCAGCGATCCGCCTCCATCTCCTGTTGCTGCAGTCGCTGTTCGAGCTTCCGAAGGGCCCGGCGCGTCTTTTCCATCTCCTTGGCCAGCCGTCGCCGCTGTTCCTCCAACTCACGCCGCTCTCTTGCGAGCTCGCCCGACGTCAACTCGAGCTTTTGCAACTGCCAATAAAGCCGTGCCGCGTCACTCAATCGCTGCAGCCATTGCAATTCGGTCTCGTCCAGACGTCCCTTCACCTCCTGTAGTTGCTGCCGCGTCTCGTTGACTGCCTCCTCCCGCTCCCGCCGGTCCGACTCGAACCGGTCTCGCTGTTGTCGCAGCGCCGCGACAAACTCCTCGCGGCGAGCCAAAGCGATTTCGGCCTGTCGGAGTTCTTCTTGAACTTTTTCGAGCTCGTGTTCGGCTTGTGCCTGGGCGGCTCGAGCCTCTTTTGCCGCTCGTGAAGACCACGTCCATTGCCGGTGAGCATTCCAGGCGAATTGTCGGGCCGCCTGCGCCTCGTTGCTCCAACGCTTCAGTGCCCGTGTTTCCGCTTCGCATTCTTGCTGCAACTCTGACTCTTCTCTCTGGAGCCGCTGCAGTCGATCGTCGATCGTCAGCAGGGAGACACGCTCGTCCGCGAGTGCCTCCTGGATCCTCGCCTGCTCTCGTTCGATCCGTTCGATTTCACCGTCTCGTTCCTGCAACCGATCTTGCATGCGCGCGATCTCTTCATCCGCCATCCGGATCTGGTTTTCCAGCGTTCGGATACCTCGCTGGAGCACCCGAAGCTCGCTCCGTCGTGACACCAAATTGGCACTCGTGCTGCCGGGACCCAGTGACACGCTTCCGTCTTCCCGGACCTGCTCGCCACTCCGAGTGATCAACGGATAAGGGAAGCCTTCAGCTTGCCACTGCAATGCCGTCGTCAGATCGTTCACGACGAAAACGGTTCCGAGCATCGCCTGCTTGAGCGACTCGAGTTCGGGGGCCACATCGACCAGATCTGCCAGGCAGACGATCTCGTTCGAACGATCGGCGAAAGATGAAGGCAAGGAGACGGGCGTCGCTTCGATCCGGTCGAGCGGCAAGAGCTCGACGCGTCCGGGAAGAGCATTGCGGATCCGGCACCAGGCTTCGAGCGAGGCCCCGGGGCGCAGTACCACGGCACTGGTGCGGTGGCCCAGGACGTTGTCGACCAAAGGAGCCGCATCGAGCGGCACTTCGAGCTGGTCTCCCAGGAGTCCGATGACGTCGGCGAATGGGCCGGCCTTTGCCGTGGCGGCTCGTTGCAGGACTTCCTTCGGACCCGCCCCGACGCCCTCGCGTCGCTCCTCGAGCTGCTGCAACAAGTCGGCGCGTTCTCGCAGCCCCGAGAGCCGGCTTTGCAGGGCCGTCCGTTCCTCCTGGCGGCGTTGCCACAGTCGCCGCTCGTCGTCCTGGTCCCGCTCGAGTTCCTCGAGGCGGCGCTGAGCCTCGGCCTGTTCCGCTCGCAGCCGGTCGATCGTCTTCGCGATCTGGTGGCGTCTTCGAGCTGCTTCGATGCGTTCGGCGCCAAGCCGTCTTCGTTCGGCAATAAGTTGGGTGCGCCGCGCGGCGACCGAGGCAAGCTCGGCTTCCGATCGGCCGGTCTGCCGCCGCCATGTTTCGACAAGCCGGGCCAGGGAAGTGACCTCCTCGTGCCACTGTTCGGCCGACCGGCGTTGGCGAACAACCGCGTTCGTACCTTGTTCCACCCGTCGGGCCAGATCTCTGACATCGGCCCGTTGTCGTTCGAGCAACCCCTCTTCTTTCTCGAGTTCCGATGTCAATCCGGCCAGCTTCTCGTCGAGATCTCCGGCTCGGTCGCGCAGGAGCACATACCGGCGAGCCAACTGCGTTCGCTGCCGTGACAGATCGGATTGCTGGCGCTGGAGTTGCTCGGCGGCCGCTCGAGCCACGGCGATCTGTTCCCGGCATCGAGCACTTTGTTGGTCGGTGTGCGCGGCCCGCTGCGCGAGCTCGCTCGCTTCGTCTTCCAACGTTGTCGCCTCGGTTTCGAGCGACGCTGCTTGGGACTGCAATTGCGCCAACTGTTGCCGCAGCTCTTCGAGTTCCGCTTTTGCGGTCTCCCACTGGCGCGTGTATCGGAGCCAGTCGCTCAGGCCGACTTGCGTGCGCAGTTCGAGCAGCCGTTCTTGCCATTGGCGGTATTGCCGAGCCTTGCCTGCTTGGGCTCGAACCGTGCGCAACCGGGACTCGACCTCCTCCACGATATCGGCCAAGCGCACAAGGTTCTGGGAGACGCGTTCGAGCCGCCGTTGGGTTTCGATTTTCTTCGCTTTGAATCGACTGATGCCGGCGGCCTCTTCGAACATGGCGCGACGTTCGCGCGGCGACGCCTGTAGCATCCGGTCGACTTTACCCTGCTCGATGAGGCTGTAGGCATCTGTCCCGACGCCAGTGCCTCGGAAGAGGTCCTTGATATCCTTGAGTCGACATGCCTCGTTGTTGATCAGGTACTCCCCTTCGCCGCTGCGGTAGACGCGACGGGTGACGCGCACCTCCGAGGACTCCGCGGGGAGCCGGCCGTCGGCATTATCGAAGACGATCGTCGCCTCGGCGTAGTTCATCGGTTTGCGGCCGCCGGCGGGCGACCCTTTGAAGATGACGTCCGCCATCTCCTTGCCGCGCAGGCTCTTGACGCTCTGCTCGCCCAGGACCCATTTGATCGCGTCGACGACGTTCGACTTGCCCGAGCCGTTGGGGCCGACGATCACCGTGATCCCAGGAGGGAACTCGAACCGAGTCTTATCGGCGAAGCTCTTGAAGCCAACCAGCTCGAGCGCTTTGAGCATGAACTTGTCCGCGGGCGAAGCACGAAGGGAGGATCGAAGGGAGAGGGGGAAGGGAGTTGGAAACCGGATGGGAGAACCTCGCGGCCACCTCGCCTCATCGCTCCCACCGACCTACTCGTCGTTCCCCCACAGTCGAAAGCGGCTCCAAAACCGGTTCGCACCCGAGCGGCTGGAGGCGGCGGATGCGAGGTCCGAAGGGGAGGTATCGTCGAGCGGGAACGATTGCGGGTCCGACTCGAGTTCCGCGACATCGGCCGCGGGTGGCGTGCGGTCCCCCTGTTCCTTCCTCGCGGCCGATGCTGACTCGACCGCCCCCTTCTTATCACGATAATAGGGACGCCCCGGTTCGGCCAGAGCGTGCACGACGACTCGAGCCTCCAGGTCGCCGTTCCGCTTCGCCTGCTGCACCATCTGAAGCATCTCTCCGTAGGTGGCTCCCAGCTCGCCAACCGTGCGCAAGACAGCATCGAGCCGTGGTGGGCAGACGACGTGCGTATCCCCCTCTTCGTCCACGGAGAAGCGCGTCACCTTGATCCGGCCGTCGGGTGTTCCCTTGAGCAGGATGCGGCGGCCGGCGAACAACACCGCCGGTGGACGCAGTGGCATATCCGAGCCGAACAGAACGATCTCCTGGTGCATACTGCGCGAGAAATGGACCATGGGAGGTCCGTCGGACGGAATGGCATGGTATTCCACTTCGCCGAACATGGCGTCGGGCTGTACGAGCGGATCGCGGCTGTTTCGCTTGCGCAGAGCCCGAAACGCGCCGTAACGGGTCTCCGCACTCGTGCTGTGCAGCAGCGAAGATAACGCCTCGGCCGCAGCGACTTGCCGCATGGCCGTCAGGGCCGCCAGGGCATGCCAGCGGAAGGCGGGCTCCGTTTCGGCGGCTTCGGCCAATACCTCCGCTGCCTCCTCGTAATCGAGATAGGCCGCGGCTTCTGCCGCGTAAAATCGAACCTCCGGATCGTCCGACTTCAATGCCGTCAGCAGTTTGACGGCTCCCTCTTCGCCGATGGCCTCGAGTTCGGCGGCTGCACTGGCGGCCGTTGTCGGGTCGAGTAACTTCCGGCCGAGCATCTCGATACGGGCTGCCCGGTCGGCCGGCGTTTCGGCGATCGCCACGCGCCGCACCACCTGCACGAACCGCCGCACGTTCGGCTGGTAATGAAGCGGCACCTGCAATTCGATCAACTTGTCGTTGATCGGCTTGGCGACTCCCTTCTTCACGCCTCGGTCGTAGTAGTGAAACCGCGCATTGATGGCTCGACCGATCCGGGCGCTGTACCGGCCGCTGCGATACTCTTCTTTCAACACGAGATGAATGGGACGCGTGATTCGTGAGCGGACTCCTCCGAGCACTCTTCCTCGCAAGAGGTGCACCTTGTCCTCGGCTCCGTCGAAGACTGCATCCACGACAATCGGCCCCGTGGCGTCGGCTGTCACCGAACCGGTGCGAATCCGGTTCTGGATGAGGCGCATTTCCTGGAGCCGCACGGGGAGGAGGTAGCCTCCTTCCAGACTCTTCGTCTTCGTTCCCACCGGTGCCTTGACGATTGCATCGACATGATCTCCTTTGCGCACGCCTGGCGGGAGGTACGCGGTGACGGTGACGAGAGCGTTGTCCTTGGAAGCGATCAGTTGCGATGCACCTGCCACGTTATGAGCTCGGATCTCTGACAACAAGATGTCGCGCAGCGGCGACGGCGGCGGGTCGCTCCCCGTTCCGCGAAGGTTGTTGACGAGCGCAACCCCTTCCACCTTCAGCAAGTGCAGGCCGAACGTGCGCGTGACATCGCCGACGAGCTGAGGAGACTCTTCGTCGGCCCACGAATCGACTTCAGGCGCCGCCGCCTGCTCCACTTCGGGACTTTGGGTCCGAATCAAGGGAGAATTGCATCCCACCGGCACCCAGCCGCATCCGACCACCACGCCGACGACGACGGCCCACTGTTTCCGCTTCACTGCACGCACTCCTTGCGCGGACTCCTTCGGATCTCCGACCGACATCATGCCGGTCGCCGCGAGCAACATATCAGCAGGCCAACGGCACAGTCAAGCGAGAATGGGCAATCGAGGCAGGCTTGTTAAACAAGCCGTCATGGGTCAATCTCGTCCCATGGGACGGCCTCGCCATCCGACTTTTGGAACAATCGCAGCCACGTCTGAGCCGGAAGCTTTCGCGGCAGAAATCGGCAGCTCCCATCGGCGAAGCCCGCTAGGATGCGATTCCCGTAGGGGCTTGAGAACGACTGGGTGGGGTTCTTGGGGTCGATGTCGAGATCTTCCGGCTTCGTCCAGATGACCGCTTTTTTCGGAGCTACTTCAACAAAGACGATTGTGTTCGATGTGCCGTCTTTAATGTCATCAATGGCAACGCCCATTCCGCGCCGAGCCGCCTGGAGCTGCCGAGCGGTCTTCGGTGCCGCCAGAACGGCATCTTCGGTGCGAATCGCCAAATAGACGGTCTTTCCGTTTTCGGCTCCGTCATATTGTGAAGCGAAAACGTCGGGCATCTTCTCGATCAGCTTCTTATTGTGCTCGCTGTCCCACGGTTCGTCGAAGTGAAACTCGTCGTACAACTCGTTCTCGCCGAGGTAAGGAAGCAGATGGACCCGCCAGCTCAAGAGCGGCTTGCCCTCCTTGTCGACGGAGTAAGGAGGTGGGAATGCCTGATAGGTGTCATGATACGCGTGGAGCGCCAGCATCAACATACGGGCATGGTTCAAATCGGCGGCACGCCGGGCGGCGCGGCGCGCTTGCTCGACCGTCGGCACCAGCGTGGACGAGAGAGAGAGCGTCAAGGCGGCGGCTCCGATCGCCGGCAGCGATTCTCTCGTTTCGGCCACAATCGCCTGTTCGGTCCGATAGAATGCCATCGTCGTGGGCTGTGTCTTTTCGATCCACGAGTCCCACGGAAGCGATCCCAGTGCCTCGCCAGATTCCGAGCTGAGTGCATCTTCGGCCAGCAGAAGCAGTTTTTTCATTGGTTCCTTCGCCTTGCGAAGTGCTCGAGGCGTGTCGACATGCAGGAGAACAAACGGCTTCTTCTTCATGGCTTTGCCGATCTCCGGACGCCTCGTGATCGGCTGGTCCGGGAGCGGCTTGTCCAAGAACGCCTTCATGCGTTCCACGGATGTCGCCATGACAAACCGGTCAGACGTCAACGCCCAATAGCAGCTCCAGAGCAGTTTCGGCGAGTCCGTTTCCTCGTCTGCCTCGACGTCTTTCTGTTCGATACCCACGATCTTGACATCGCCGTGCTTTGTCCGAACCATGGCGAATTGCGCATCCTCATCCGGCGGACGATTCTCCTCGAGGAAGGACTCGAGGATCTTTACGACTTTCTCGAGTTTCTTCGCGTCGCGCACACCGACGGTGATCTGGGCGTCGGGAAGCCGCCGATCGTCGCCCGGCGCGAAGACGACCAGTTGCAAGTCGCCTGAAAGCGCCGCCATCAAGTCGTCTCGCAAATGAAAACCGATCGCGTCTTTCATCATTTCGAAGGGGTCTTGGGGAACCCCGAAGGGAACGCCCACCACGACGGCCTGGACGAAATCGTCGACCAGCTCTTTCGGCTGCGTTCGCAGGGCGAGTGCGGCGAGAGCATCCGAGGGAATGACAGCCAGGTCGGATGCGTCCAATGGCCGGTCGGACACTGACGCCATCAACCCTTGGATGGGGCCGCCAAAACGGAGCCGACGGTGTACGGCAAAATCCTCTCCGTCGATCCCACTCACTGATTCAATGGTCTCGAGGTTCGCGATTCCCCATCCCGCAAACACGCCGCCGACTCCAACTTCTTGGAACACCTTCAGAATTGGAGCAGACCGAAAGACGAAGATACTGTTGGGACGCTCGATGTGACTGTCTGCGCGAGCCCGGCTGAGCCAGCTTGGAGGTTGAGCCCCTTGTCGGCGCCGCTCGAGGATTTCTTTCAACGTCTCTTCACCACCGGCTACGATGAGCAAATCATCGACGTGCGCCAGATCGACGACCTCGCCCGGCAGCGCCACACGGTCGCTCGTAACGCCTCCTTCGAAGGGTTGAGCTGCCAACGGGACGCCCTCGGATTCCAAGAGAGTCTTGATCAACTCATGGCCCGCTGCCGCTCGCTCTGGCGTCATTCGGATAATCAGCGCGTAGCTGGCCAGGGGGTCTCCACCGCCAGGGCCGAAATCCTCAATGGAAAGGTCGATATTGACGAACACCATCAGAGGGCTTTGAAGCACTTCGTTCAGAAAATCGATCAGCTTGCCGACTTGTTCAGCGTTCTCTTCGTCACCTTCCCCTGTCGCCACGAGCTTCAGCAGGCGAGTGCGTCCCAACTGCATCATGCGAGATCGATACGCCCGCAGCGCCGGATCGGCCAAGACTCGCTCAGGGTCCGATCGAGGCTCGGTCGCCTCGGTCGCTCGTCCCATCTGCTGGTAGTAGTAGATGGCATCTTCTGGCGCAAGTGCCGCCAGTTGGGCGTCGAACGGTCGGGGAGGCAGAGCCACCGGCAAGACCGTTGCAGGCCCTCCGGACATCGTCAGCAGGGTGACTACCTCCATCAAACCGACAAAAAAGCCGAAACCCATCATGTGAAAACTCCTCGTGCGACGCCCCGTCAACAACTACCACCCATGGGAAAGGTTGACCCCTTTCAGTTCCGATTTGTCCGTGTTTTGCATCAAGAGACGCCACTGGTCGTCGGTAAGGTCGAGCGGCAACCGCGTGAGGTTGCCACACAACATGGCTGCCAGCACGGAAGTCTCATAGGGACTCGAGAGAGCGGACTTGGGATGCTTCGCGTCGACCTCCAAGTCATCGGGTTTGGTCCAGATCACGCTATCTCGAGCTGCCACCTCGATGAGGCAGATCGTCTTGTGTTCGTTGGAGTGGAAAGGATTTTCATCGGGATCGCCGCTGTCTTCTTCTTTCTTGTTCTCGCCCGGCACGGTCCAGACTCCTTTTTCGATCTTGACAGCCAGGTAAGGAGTCTTGCCTTTGGGCGTGGGGTTTCCGGGCGAACGAAACACGTCCGGCATGGCCTCGATCAGTTTCTTGTTGTGCGGACTGTCCCACGGCTCGTCCAAATGGAATCGATCATAGAGTTCTTGAAAACCGATCGCTGGAAGAAGGTGGACGCGCCAGCTCAGCAAGGGGCGTCCACTCGCATCGATGCTGTATAGCGAGGGAAACGCGTTCTGCTTTTGCCGAATCTGTAGTAACCCCCGCATGAGCGTCCAGAGGTGGCCGACAGATTGCCCCACGAGGAACTGTTGTCGCGTTTCGGCGATGTCCGGATAGCGGTTCGGCAACCGGGTTCCCAGCAAGGCAAGTTCCGTCAGACCGGGCACCGCCATGTGCCGCTCGATGAGAACGCCGTCGTCGTGACGGAAGGCGGCGATCGTCGTGGTCGAAAGGGATTTCGGGTCCGGCATGTTTTTTTCGAGATTCCGTACTGCCTCGGCCAGCGGCTTCTGATCCCACGCTTCCAACAGCCCGGCCACATGGGGAATCTGATGTCGAACGCGCTGGAGGATTCGCGGAAGAGGGACATAGACCAGGGCAAACGGACGGCGCTCGAGAAGCGCGCCCATGGAAGGATCGTCGGCCACCGTCGGCTGCATCTGGCCCTCGAGGACCTGAGTCAGCTTTGCCCGGCTGCTTGCAAAGACGAGCCGGTTTTCGGTAAGGCACGACCAGAACTCGTGCGGCTCCTGCGGATCGGCCGTCTTCTCCTCTGCCCAGACCCACCGGACGAGTGTCCTGCCCTTCTCTTCGACATGCTCGGTCCGGCATGTCATTGACGCGTCTTCCGGAAGCTCGGAATTCGTTCGCTTCTCGAACCAGTCGATCACCTTGGCGACCCGTGCCCGATCCGCCACGCCGAAGGCTACCGTCGTGTCCATCCCTTTCCCGTCTTCGGCGAGGTGCCACACGAACTGGGCATCGCCGGCCAGTCCCTTCACGCCGAGCGCCACACGCCGTGCGACGCGCCAGGAAAGCTCCTCGTCGACAGCGACGTCTTCATCGTCAAGGAAAAAAAGGGATGCCAACTCGACCCGATCGCGAAGAACCTGAAGGATCCCACCTTCTTTCATCCATTCGCTCCATGAGTCCGGGTCGAAACGGACCGCACACGCCACCAGAGCGTCGGCGGGAAGGCGTTGCAGATCCTCCCGCCGGAGCGCCGCCGTATTCTTTTTGTCCAGCGGACCGAGCCTCGAGTCCGGAAAGATCACCATGTGTTTCACGATAAACGCCTGGGCGTCGAAGCCCGTGGCCGTCGTGATCGTGTAGGGTCCATTGAGCCCTACGTTGAAAAGGAAGACTGCGATGACGGGCAGCTGGAGAGCTCCCGCGGCGCCATGATTGACCCGCAAGTAGCTGATGGGTTGACCGACTGCAAGCTTCGAGCGGGCCTCGTTGAGCCATGCCGGGGGATTGGCCACTTTTCGGTCGAGGATATCCCACGAGGATCCGGAACGACCGATCGTGAAGATGAAAAGGTCTCCCAATGCGCCGAACTCGATGAACCGCATACCCTCGCCTGTCAAGTCGACCTGCGAGATCGTCCTAGCGCCGCTGGTCCGCTCTGCCAAAGGCAGCCCCAGAAGCGATGCGGTCTCCGCCGCCAATTGCGCAAGCTTTCGCGCTGGTTCCTCACCCGCTCTCACGACGCACACCGTATGACGTATGGACTCTCCTCGAACCTGAGCAACGGCTTCCCGAGGCACATGGATGGCAAAGACCATCGGCGAACGCCGAATGACGGCGGCCATCTCCAACCAGCGATTGAGAAGGCCTCGTTCCGAAGAGTTCAAGTCCTTGGGTAACTGCGCGTCCAACCAGTGCGTCAACAGTTTTCCACCGTTTTCACGCAGCCACGAAAACACTGGAAGTGGACGCTCGCTCGATTCGCCTCCATCCTCTTCGGCCGTCCCCATCTGGATGTATGCGACGATCGGATCTTCCGGAAGGAACGACGCGATCTGGGGATCAAACGGGCGAGGCGGGAAGCCAACTGGAGCGACGGACGCAGGGCCACCGCTGAGATAGATCCACGCAATGACCCACGGAAAAAGATGCGATGACAGCATTACCAATCCTCTGCGCTGCCCGCGTAGTGCGACGAGACCAGACCGAAGGGGCGACGAGGTCCCCATCCCGACCGGCTCATTATAGCAACGCAGGTACGCCGCGTGGGGGGGTCAGCAGTTGGCGTCGCTGTTCTCGGCTGGAGGAGGTTCGAACTTGGGCGCCGCCGGCTCCGTGTAGTCTTCCTCGTCGTCATCCGAGGTCGTCGGCGACGAGGCCGGCGAGGGAGGAGGTGTGTGGACGTCGAATTGCACCTGAGACTGCAGCTCAGAAAGGCCCTCGCGGAACTGTCGATAACTGGCTCCCAGCGATCGCGCCACCTCGGGCAGCTTGCTGCCAAAGAGCAATACCGCCACGATGCCGACGATCACCAGCTCCGTCGGACCCATTCCCAGCATACCCAGCATGGCGGGACCTCCGGACTATTCGCTGTCGGAGTCGCTTTTCGAGCCACCGGAACCGCCCGAGTTCTCGCTCGGAGCATCATCGATGCCCGACAAGCCATGCTTGAACTCGACAACGCCCCGACCCAGCGACCGCATCACGCTTGGCAGTCGATTGCCGAACAGCAACAAGACCACCACGCCCACGATCAACAACTCCATGGGGCCGGGCGACCAAAACGCCAGCAACGGTGAAGCAAACATGAAATCGCTCTCGCACAAAGAAGGTGTCACCAATGTCCCAGCCGCAAACCGGGTGCCCGTCATTCCGATCCCAACGGACGGCCGGACGGCGGCAAAGACCCAACTGGGGAAAGGACCGCGACCAGTGGCGAAAGCGGGTGGGCCACCCCAAGGTACAGGGTGCTACCAGAGCCAGCTTTTGCGGTAGAAGCCCCTCTAGGGAAGCTCCCATCTCCCATCCATTCTTGCCGCCGACTGCTCCACTGTCAAATCCTCCCCCCGCTGGGGTGGGTCCTCGGCGAGTCCGCGAGGCGCGATTCAGCGGTGGAAGTCGGCGTGATCGAGCCACCGAGGTTCAGGCGTCCCTGGAGGAATCCGTTTCCAAGTCGCTCCCATCTCCCGCATGGCCCGGAAATCCTTGGGCGCATACCGCCACGCCAGATGCGGAGTCTCCAGCCATTTGCCGGACTGGACGCGCGAATCCATGGCGGCGTCCAAGATACCGCTGACCAGCAACGTCCGTTCGACCGGATAGGGAGCCGCGCGCCGGCGGAAATGCGTCTGAATGGCGTGCGAAAGTGCCTTGAAGAGATTCCGGTTGTTCCACGGGCCGACGTAGAAACTGGTGGCCCGAGCGTCCTTCTCGCCGGCGACGCGGCAGGCGAAGTTCCACCGAATGCCGCTCTCGCCTACCTTCAACATTGTCGCTCGAAAACCGTCCGCATACCGCAACAGGATTCCGTGCATGGCGACCGGATTGCCTCCGTGGTCGCGTCCCCGCCGGTCGAAGCACCGCACCAGTTCGTGATCGGTTCCCAACTCGGCCTGCATGGCTCGCTTTGCCAAGTCGACCGACCAGTCGCCGCGATCGGCGGCCTCCCACAAAGCATCGAAGTCGAGGAATCGCAGGCGCACGACGCCCGATTCGCCTCCTTGGCGAGCCTCCACGATCGATTGGAGTACCTCCAGGCCGTGGAAGTCATACGACTCGACGCCCCCTCCATGAATCGACACGGCGTCGGTGATCGCGGCTTGCGGTGGCAACTCGAGCGGCGGGCGACGCTGAGCCAGCGGCACCGAGCTGCCCGCCATCAGCGGAATCCCCATCTGCCGGGCCGTATCGACCATCTCCTTCGCCCAATCCCATCGATAGGACAAATGTTTGTCATTGAAGACGGGCGCTGTCCGGCCACTCTTGCGAAACGCGGCGACGATCTCATCAAAGAATCGTTTTCGCGGATACATCCGCTGCCCCTTGTCATTGACGGGATAATTGCCGTGTTCGCCGATCGAGAGGACGGCGTCGACAGCGAGGCTTCCGGTGCCGAGTGTCAACGCTTGCGAGATCGTCGGATAGATGGGAATCGAAAATTCTCTGGCGATCCGACGCGCCATGTCGTTTTCGGGGAACTGATCGACATAGAAGCTGACAACATCCATCCCCGGGTCGATCACGCGTCCGTTGAACCAGTAGGGGTTGAGGAAGTTCTCGAGGATCACATGAGCATGACTGCGATAGAAGCAGGTCGTCATTACAGCGGCGACCTTCAACCGACGAGTGCGATTTTCATCGGCGGCGGCACGACCAACGAGGGATGTTCCACTCATCAAAGCGCCGCCAGCCGCGCGCAGCCAGTCACGACGATTCCACGGGCGAGATGACATCGAAACGGACCTCGGAACGAATCGTTGGGCAGGAAATGGCCAAGGGATAGAAACGAGTAGAGGCGATCCACCCAGCACCGCGCTCAGCCTCGTTCCGGCTTCCATTGTATAGCACAAAACGTCCGCCGTGCGACCGTGTGGCAAAAACTCGCTAGTCCCCGCCCGCGTCAAGGAAAAAATGGCGGGGTCTCCACCGTCCGTCTTCCTTCGATCATGTCGCGAACATACTCGGCGACGCGAGTGACGATGCGTTCGCCAAGCACACGGCCCTTCTCTTCAGAAGCCAGTGACGGAGATGTGTCTAGCTGATCGGCAAGAGCCGCCTTCCTTACGTTCTCCGGAAAGTGCGCGAGCGCAAGAGAGGTTTCGAACTCCTGCGCATGTCCCGGTAAGGCGTCGCTTCCTCCCTCGAGCACTTCTTGGGCGTCTTCTTTTGTAAGAACGTCCCAATACGACAAGAAGTGCAAATTGACGGGAAACATCCGGAGAAACTGCTCCCAGGTTCCCTCGACTGGAGCGATGTTTCCGCCATGGCCGTTGAGCACCAGGACATGATCGAACCCGGCACGCACCAGACTGTCGATCAGATCGGCCAGGACGTTCAGAAAGGTACCTGGTTGCAGCGTGAGCGTCCCCGGATGTTTCATGTGATGCTCGCTCACGCCCACCATGCACGCTGGTGCGACGACGACACGCGGCGCCAGACGCTCGGCGACGCGACAGGCCACCCAGTGTGTGCTCCGCCAGTCATGCTCCATCGCCAAATGCTCGAGGTGCTGCTCGATCGCCGCAACGGGCAAGAGGGCGGCCTGGACCGAACCGCCAGCCATGCGCTCGCGAAACTCGCGGCGCGTCCACTTCGAAAGCTCGACGCTGATTGAGCCTGACATGTCCCGATCGTTCATGCGTTTCTCCCACTCGCCCCTTTTGCCAATCCTTGCACTTGCGTCCGACGAACCGCTGCGCCAGCAGCCTACCGCGCAAGCAAACCCCCGACAACAACTGGTAGTATCGAAGCACCGGTTGTTCCGAATCCGCCGGCGAATGCTACAATGACATACCCATGTGGAGCGACGGTGATACCTGCTCGTGTCAGAACAGAAGAGAGGCGTCTCTCGGGAAGACCGTACCAAACCGTCGGGCGACGCCAACGAGGTGAAGTCCACCGTCGGCTCCCGCGTGGTTTCCGTTTCCGTGAGTGCTAAAAACGATCAAAGGGGATCTCGTTGCACGGAATCGACAATGTTGTTGAACCAGTGAGGCGGGGGATGAACACATTCGACCGTATTACTTTCGACCCACGCATCATGGGTGGACGCGCGTGTATCCGCGGAATGCGCATTCCGGTCTCGTTGATCGTCCAGCAAATCGCTCATGGAGCGACGATCGAGGAGATTCTTGAAGGTTATCCAGATCTACAGCGCGAGGATATCGAACAGGCTCTAGAGTATGCTGCCTGGCTGACCACCGAGCAGGTCATAAGCAAATAGAGGTTCCTGATGCGGTTCTTGGTCGATGCGTGTGTGGATGTTCGCGTCGCGGAGTGGCTGCGTTCCAAGGG
>WFWZ01000078.1 GCA_015490875.1 Planctomycetaceae bacterium | reverse complement strand
TGCTCCACTTCATCACCTTCGAGGAGAGGGGGGAGGGAACGGCCGGCATCTCCAAAAAGGCGGCCGGTTATCATCAGTTCCATGCGGTCAACCAGGCGGTGGCCTCGACCCTGGTCGCATGTGGCGTTTCCCGCGAAGGGCCGCCCGAGCGGCTCGGCGACCGAAGGGCCGGTGTCGTATGGCACACGCAAGGGTCCGGCAAGAGTCTTTCGATGGTCTTTTACGCGGGAAAGGTCATCCGCCACCCGTCGATGCGGAACCCAACCCTCGTGGTGCTGACCGATCGCAACGACCTGGACGATCAGCTCTTTGGTACCTTTGCAGCCAACTGGCAGATTTTGCGACAGAAGCCCGTGCAGGCCGAAAGCCGGGCCCATTTGCGGGAACTGCTCCGGGTGGCTTCCGGCGGCGTGGTCTTTACCACGATTCAAAAGTTCTTCCCAGAGAACAAAGGGGATACCCACCCGCTACTTTCGGACCGAAAGAACATCGTCGTCATCGCCGACGAGGCGCATCGGAGCCAGTACGACTTTATCGATGGTTTTGCCCGGCACATGCGCGATGCCCTGCCGGGTGCGTCGTTCATCGGATTTACCGGCACCCCGATCGAGAAGGAAGACAAGAACACCAGGGCTGTGTTCGGAGATTACATCTCCATCTACGACATCCAGCGGGCCGTGGAAGACGGGGCCACGGTGCCCATTTACTACGAAAGCCGTCTGGTCGAACTGGAACTTGACGAAGCGCTGAAAGCTCGCCTGGACGAGGAGTTCGACCAGATCACCGAGGCCGAGGAAGACGAACTCCGACGGCAGCGGATGAAGAGCAAATGGGCTTCGTTGGAAGCCCTAGTCGGGGCGGAGAAACGCATTCGTCTCGTCGCGGAGGACCTTGTCGAACACTTCGAGCGGCGACAAGAAGCGCTTTTCGGCAAGGCCATGATCGTTTGCATGAGCCGCCGCATTTGCGTGGAACTCTATCAGGCCATCGTGCGGCTGCGCCCGGACTGGCACAGCGACGACGTGACGAAAGGAAAGATCAAGATCGTGATGACCGGGTCGGCATCCGACCCCCAGGAATGGCAGCCGCACATTCACTCCAAACGGACGCGCGATCTGCTGGCCCAACGCTTCAGAGACCCCGACGACCAGTTGCAGCTCGTAATCGTCCGCGACATGTGGCTTACCGGTTTCGACGTTCCCTGCCTGCATACGATGTACCTGGACAAGCCCATGAGCGGCCACAACCTGATGCAGGCGATTGCTCGGGTCAACCGTGTTTTCCGCGACAAGCCGGGCGGTCTCGTGGTCGACTACCTGGGCATCGCCGATTCGCTCAAACGAGCCTTGGCGGTGTACGCCGAAAGCGGCGGCCGCGGCCGGGCGACGGTCGATCAGGACGAGGCCGTGGCCGTGATGAAGGAGAAGTACGAACTCGTTCGGAACATCCTGCACGGGTTCGACTACCGCCCGCTCTTGACCTCCGATCCCCAGCGGCGGCTCGCCGGGATCGCCGAAGCGATGGACTTCATCCTTGCCGAAGACGAGAAGAAAAAGCGGTTCATGCAGGCTGTGACGGCTCTCTCCAAGGCGTTTGCCCTTGCCGTCCCGCACGAGGAGGCGCTTGCGATCCGCGACGAGGTGGGGTTGTTTCAGGAAATCCGTGCATCGTTGGCCAAAGTCACGGCGAGTACGGCCGAACGCACTCCGGAACAAATGGAAGCGGCCGTGCGGCAACTTGTCTCACGCGCTGTTTCCGGTCGGGACGTGGTAGATATCTTCCGCGCGGCTGGATTGGACAAGCCGGACATTTCGATCCTATCGGATGAGTTTCTCGCCGAGGTGCGGGGCCTGCCGCAGAAGAATCTGGCCATCGAGACGCTCAAGAAACTGCTCCAAGACGAAATCCAGGTGAGGTTGCGCAAAAACGTCGTGCAGTCCCGGGCGTTTTCGGAAATGCTCGAACAGGCTCTGACGAGATACCACAACCGCGCTATTGAGGCCTCGCAGGTCATCGAAGAGCTTATTTCGATTGCCAAGGAGATGCGGGAAGCACAACGTCGGGGCGAACAGCTGGGACTTTCCGACGACGAAGCGGCCTTCTACGACGCTCTCGCTTCCAATGATAGTGCCGTGGAAGTGCTCGGTGACGAGACTCTGAAGGAAATCGCTCAGGTTCTCGTCGATCGCGTCCGCAAAAGTGTCACGGTGGATTGGAACCGGAGAGAGAATGCGCGAGCCCAGTTGCGGGTCTTGGTCAAACGAATCCTGCGACAGTACGGTTACCCACCGGATAAGCAGGAACAGGCCACGGAACTTGTGCTGGAACAAGTCGGCGTGCTCTGCGACGAGTGGACCCAGGAGGCGTAATCCATGCCCATCGAAGTGGGAATCTGGAAAATGGGCAAGCGCCTACAGCGCGTGGCGTTTTGCCCGATGGAAACCGAAAAACGGCTGGAAGACATTCTGGCCGAGGATCTGTCGATTGTTGATCCGGACTTGCTCCTGATCGGGCGCCAGGTGCCGACGAGGTTCGGCGGTTTCGTCGACCTTCTGGCGATGGATCGCGATGGGAATCTTACCGTCATCGAGTTGAAACGCAACAAGACGCCGCGCGACGTGGTAGCTCAAGTGCTGGACTACGGGTCATGGGTGCGTGACTTGGAGGACGAGGAAATCGCCGGCATCTTCGAAGCGTATAAGGAAAAGTACTTTCCCAACGAACAGGAGACGTCGTTGGACGAAGCGTTCTGTCAGTTCTTCGACGTTCAGGAAATGCCGGAGACTCTCAACGAGTCGCACAAGCTGATCATCGTTGCGGCCAAGCTGGACTCAAGTACAGAACGGATCATCAACTATTTGACCGAGTTCGGGGTGGCGGTCAACGCCGTGTTCTTTCGGTTCTTCCGCGACGGGGAGCAAGAGTACCTGACGCGGGCCTGGTTGATTGAGCCGGAACAAGTGGAAGCTCGCATCACCGAGAAGCGCGAGAAAGTCCCGTGGAATGGCGAGTATTACGTAACGTTCGGCGGGAACCCGAACCGGGACTGGGAAGACGCGCGAAAATACGGTTTCGTGGCGGCTGGGGGTGGCTCCCGATATACAAAACCTCTGGAGATGCTTGAGCCAGGGGCGCGCATCTGGGTCAACAATCCGGGAGCTGGTTACGTGGGCGTTGGCAAGGTGGTGGAACGTGCCTGTCCCATCCAGGAGTTTTACGTTGACGACGGCAACAGCAACCGCGTCCCGATCACGGAGGTGTCGCCAAGAGCACGCAAGCTGAAAGAAGAAGCCGACAGAATCGGCGAAGATGAAGTTCTTGTCCGAGTCGACTGGATCAAGACGGTCCCGATCTCGCAGGCCATCAAAGAGAAAGGCTTCTTCGGCAATCAGAATATCGTAGCCCAGCCACGCTCGAAGAAATGGCCGCATACGGTCGAGCGGCTGAAAGCGAAGTTTGGTATCGACGATCAAGATGCCCAAGGTGGAAACGAGCCATGACGAAAAAGGCCAAGTCGAAACCGTTCGGGCAGGTATTGCGCGAAACACGCATCGCAAAGGGTTACAGCCTGCGCAGATTCGCGCACGACGTGGGTATCAGCCCGACTTACCTCTCGCTCGTAGAACAGAACAAAACGGAACGTCCGCCCACTGCCGATCGCGTGAAACGGATGGCAGAGCTGCTGGGGGCCAACAGCGACGAGTGGATTGCGCTGGCAGGCCGTGTGCCCGAAGACATTCCGGAGATCATCCAAGAGCAGCCGACTGAAATGCCGCAGTTGCTGCGTGCCGCCAGCGGTCTCAGCGCGGAAGAGCTGCGGAAGCTTACCGAACAGGCTAAGAAGCTGAAGAGGAAAAAGACCAAGGGGAAATGACGACGATGCGAGCGAGCTTCTTTCCCAAGCCACGGGTACCGTTCCTTCCAAAAGCACATATTGATCGCGAAGCCGAAGGGCTCCTCCGAGAATATGGTGAGCGGTTCGGAGAGGTAACCAGCCCGCCGATTCCGATCGACGAGATTATCGAGCTGCATCTGGGGTTGACGTTCGAAATCAGAGACTTGCGAGAGCTGTTCGAGGTCGGCGACGTGCACGGAGCGATCTGGATTCAGGAAGGACGAATCGCCGTCGACGCCAGCCTCGACCCTACGGTCAACCCTCGGAGACTCGGACGATACCGGTTCACGCTGGCCCACGAGACGGGGCACTGGCGTCTCCATCGCGAGTTCTTCCTGAGGGACGAACGACAACGCAACCTCTTTGATGCCAATGAGTTTCCTTCACTGATTTGTCGCACCAGCCAGCGCAAAGAGCCGGTCGAGTGGCAGGCCGATGCGTTCGCCGCCCGGCTGCTGATGCCTCGGGAGATGGTTTTTTCTGAATGGGTGGCTTGGCAAAAAAGCCCTGAGCCGCTTTATTTGGAGGAAGTCAAGGCGACGTTTGAGAAGTGTCGATCCCGGTTCACTCGTTTGGAGCTCGTATCACGGGCGGCAGAGCGGGGTGGCGACAACGCCCTTGGCGAAATCTTGATGGAACAGATGATAACTCCGATGGCCAATCGGTTCGAAGTATCCGGCCAGGCCATGCGGATTCGCCTGGAAGAACTCGGGCTGATTCAGGATCAGAGGAAGCCGTCGCTGTTCGACTGAACGGCGTATTTTTTTCACCAGGTGTTTACCGTTCACGGGACGTGATCGGCTGGCGCCGTAGCTTGGGGGAGTTACAAAGAAGGATGGCCAAGACGTTTGCTC
>WFWZ01000077.1 GCA_015490875.1 Planctomycetaceae bacterium | reverse complement strand
GTTTTCAGGTATCGCCTGGCACAAAGCGGTACGCCATCCTGGATCGCATTCCGAGCCTTGTTCTGTCCGGGAAGTCCACGAAGCAAGTCAGGATCTTTCATGGTTCGGACTAGTCCCTCGACGACGTACCATTCAAAGACTTGCCACGGCTCACTGATTCCGTCGGCGGCTATTTCGTCATCGGAGAAGCCACTACACAAAGACAGCGAGACGGCAATGCTGGTGAGAAAGCGAGGGTGTCTCTGGCGTTCTCGCACTCCCGGAACTAGCCGTACGGCCAGCACGTCAGCTATCGCGTACATTCCTAACGGGTCGATCGATCCTTCCGCACGCGTTTTCGGGTCGGCTTCGCTGAGCATCGGGAGCAACACGGTTCGATTCATACCAAACCCCCTCCGCAGGTGAGACGCATTTTGGCGCAGAGCCGCTCAAGCTCGCTTACGACGCGGCAGCGTAGAGTTCGGCGAATTCGAGTACCCACGCGTCGATCCGACGACGAAACTCGCCCTCGTCGACGTCCGGCAACTCTTGATAGAACTGTCGATTGAAAATCTCCCGGTTGTGGACCGTTGCCTTGCCGGAGAGTTCGACGACGTGCAGCTTCGGAGAATAGGGGCGGATCGTCAGCTCGATACGGCTGTAGAGGTTCGTCCGACGACCCCGCTCGAGTTTCAAATCATCGCGGCTGCAGGCGGCTCCCCAGCCGCGGTCCCCATACACCGTCTCGAAGTTGAAACCCGGAAAATGCTGAGGAATCTTCTGAAGGCACGTCTCGATGTAGTCCGAAAGCGCGAGCCTCAATGTGGAATGCAATCGTTTGAATTCTTCTTCCGAAAGCTGAGCCGCCGCTTGCTGCTGGTGCGCCTGCTCGCCCCGCTTGCGCCCACGGTCAACCGCTTTCTTCAACCGTTCTTCAAAGTCCATACCTTGTCGACTCCTACGTGGACGATCTTACGTGGTTGGCTTTCCTGGTGGATCGGCGGGAGCCGGGATGGGCGACTGCCGGTGCGCTTCAACCAAGGCATTCCACTGTTGATCAAGTTGCTCGAGCGCCTCTGTCAGCGGTCGAGCATGCCAGCGCTGGTCATTGTCCACCCATGCAATCCCGCTTTCGCACAGCTTGCGGAGAGCATCGTCGACTTCGAAATCGATGCCTCCCGCTCCGGCTTGTGCCAAGAACGCCTCGACGCGCCCGTCCAACTCCCGTTCGTCCAATCCCGCTTCGCCCGCCTTCCAAAGAAACCAGTATCCCAAAAGCGCCTCGAGCAGGTCTTGCTGAGCGGCTTCGTCCAGGAGTCGGAACAGGACGCCCGCGTTGTTGTCGAGGTTCTGATAATAGAGGCTGCGTGTCAAGGTGAGGTGGTACTTGTTGAGCGTGTTCAGATACCCGATGAACGAGCGGACGCCGTATCCAAGCGTGCCTCCGAGGATCCCCAGAAACGCGAGGAGGCTTACCGCACTACTGAGAACCGCGGCGATCCCGTGCAAGAGAAGCGAATAGAGCTTATAAAGCAGGAAGCCGACTCCCGAAAGCGTCGGCAGAGCGATGCGCGTTCGATCGAGCCACGACATGCGCACGGCCGAACAGGGGAGGAGCGAATCGACCTCGGAGTGCGGGATCTCTTTGAAGAGCTTGAGATAGACGGCCGATTCGCGAACCGCATCGTTGAGTCGGTATCCCGGCCTGAGTGAAAACGCGACGACGAGTCGCTCATAGTGGGGGACCTCGACCTCTTCTTCCTTCCAAGGCTGGAGCTTACGACGCCGTTTGCGAGTGAACACACCCGCACCGCGAGCATACACCAACAGATGATCGAACGCATCCAGATCGATCTGCGTGTAAACTCCCCAATCGCTGGCCGCCTTCGCCGCCGCCTCGATTTGCTCGCGGTCGAGACGCCGGTAGTTGGCTCGCTGAAGAATCTTCTCGAACTGAGTGAGAAAGGCACCGCTGAGCGAGGCAATCCGCTCGGCATCGCGCGGCAACGTGTCCCTTCCCAATAGGTCCGGATCGAGCTGCTCGTAGACGTGTCGCAGCTCCCGTAGCAGAGCGTGAGCTTCGAAGTAGTACCGAGCTTCCAAGATGCGCGCGAGGTTCAAGAAGGAGGGTTCTTCCTCAGAGGAAACCCACCCGGCT
>WFWZ01000076.1 GCA_015490875.1 Planctomycetaceae bacterium | reverse complement strand
GGCCGAGCTCCCACGGCCAACAGCGCCAGATGGACGAACTTGGCGGGCGATTCGATCGCCACCACGGACTCATGCTCCTTCGTTCCCTTGGGGCAGGCGAACATCTCGAGTGCCCCTTTCTGGATAGCGATCCTTCCTTTGACGATCACTTCCTTCTTCTTCAAGTCCACCCAGATCGGATAATCGCGTGCCACGCGCACCCATGAGGGCGAAACGGGAATGGGCATGTCTTCGACCGCCTTCGCACCAGCCTTGCCCCCCGAGTTGTCCCTTGATTTTTTCGCATTCGCCTTGCTCTCGGCTTGCGTCTCCGGCTTTTTCACCGACGATTTTTCATCGGCGACGTCGCTCTTCTTCACCTCTTCATTCCTCTGCCCCGACTCTTTAGGCGGCTCGACCGCGGAAACGGTCAGGGCAGCCCACGCCAGCCATCCACAAATCAGGGTCCGCATCGCCCGCGAGACCTGAGGCACGAGAAAGCATAGGACCGATCGCCTGCGGGCCATACGTTCGGCTGATTCGTGGAGACTCAAGCCGCCATCGACACCCGAAAAAGGAAAAGTAGCCACGGGCGTGTTCCTTCCACACAAGCGGGAGGGGGACGGGTCCTTTCCCCGCCATCGTTGTTCGCTAAGATGGCAGACGACTCGAACGTGAGTCGCTCACAACCATCGACTTCGTCATTATAGGGCAGATCGTTCGCAAAACGGAATGAGTACTACGACACCTCGACGCCGGAGTGGTTCGCGTCCTCGAGCCGCTCGTCTCGATTGGCTGGAATGCCCACCCAAGAAACAGTTGCAGCTCCAGGAGGCCGCTGCCCAGTGGGACTGGCTCGCTGCATGGCAGGAACGATGGGGAGCCATCCGTCGGTCGCCATTGCTTTGGGGAATCGACACGAAGGAGCTGGCGCCCAAAACGATCGACTGGGTGGAATCCCTCCACGCCGGCGCGATCGAGGCGGATCGCGTCGAAGGCTCATGGAAGGAAGCCACCGCAGGAGGAACACGGCTCGACAGCGGGCTCGTGGCATTGGCGGTTGCCTACGCCCTCCCGAACTTGGCTCGAGAACTCGACCTGGAGGACTGGTGGTCACTCCTGGACCGCGCGGCCAACGCTTCGAACATCGCATTACCGGAACTCGAGGAGTCACCTCTTCCGGCCCTGTGGCTGGGGGGAGAGCTTCCGGCGGTCTTGAGCAGCCTTTTGGTCGAGTGGAAACGTGCGAGTAAACGATTCCTCAAGATGGCCACTCGGACCTTCTCGCAGATTGCCGACACGCACCTCGACGGAACCGGCCTGCCCTACTGCCGCCACTGGCGCGTGATTCGGCCGTGGGTCGCTTCGTGGACGCGAGCTCAATGCATCACCGATGCGGCCGACCTCGCGTGGCCGGATGTCGACGCGCATGTTGCATACAGCTGGCTGGTTCGACGGACGCTTCAGTTGACGCGAGGCGATGGGACGTCGATGTTGGCCACGACTCCCTCCTGGGAAGCGCCTTTGGTTGCCGCAGCCCTGGAGTGGAGCGGCGATCCGGCGGACGGCGCCATCGCCTGGCGACTCGAACTTCCGGGAGCCCCCAAACCGGAGCGAGACTGGCGCCGTTCCGAACTTCCCGACCCCACGGAGTTTTCGGAGTGGGCGGAAGGAGCGGTTCTGCGGTCAGGGTGGCGTCCCAAGGCTGCGTATCTGGCGATCGCCCACCCGGGGAACGCGTGCGAAGTGGAAATGGGGGTACGCCGTCACCCGCTCTTTCAAGGCTCCGTAGACCTACGCATCAAAGCGGACGGGAACGTGCTGAAACCCCAAGGTGAGTGGTGTTCGACGTGCACGTTCAGCGAAGAGGGAGTCGACTATCTGGAACTCGAGTTGCCATTGACTGGTGGCTGGCGACTGCAACGGCAATGGATGCTGGCTCGAGACGAAAAAATCGTCTTTTGGGCGGATGCCGTGCTTGGAGAGAAACCCGCATCGCTCGAGCTGACCTTGCAGCTTCCGCTCGGAGCGGACGTCGAATGGCAACCGGAGCCGGAGACCAACGACGGCTGGTTACTCGCCAGTTCCAAGCGACAGGCGTGGGTCGTCCCGCTGGCCGCGCCGGAATGGCAGACTAGCGGCGAGCCGCCGGCCGTGACGGTCAAGGACGGCCAGTTGGTTGTCAACGCTTCAGGAGAGGGAACAGCCCTTTACTTGCCGCTCTTTTTCGATCTGCACTCGCGGCGACGTCGCATCCCCTTGCGAACCTGGAGAATCCTGACGGTGGGCGAGCGGCTTCGCATCGTGCGTCCTGACGAAGCGGTCGGGTACCGCATTCAAGTCGGTAAGAAACAGTGGCTCGTTTACCGCTCGCTGGCACCCGCTGCCAGCCGTACCGTCCTGGGACAGAATCTGATGACGGAATTCTTCGTCGGGCGGTTCCTCCGGTCGGGCGAAGTCGAGCCCTATGTGGAAGTCGAGTCTGGCGACGAATCCGAATCGTGATGAATGTGGCCGCCGTTGTCGCCGAGAACCTCCAAAGCGTTCAAGAGCGCGTGGCTGAAGCGGCAGTCCGATCCGGGAGGTCTCCGGATGAAGTGCGACTCGTCGCCGTCACCAAGTATGTCTCCTCGGATGTGATCCGGCACTTGGTGACTGCCGGCTGTAAGGATCTGGGAGAAAGCCGACCTCAGGCGCTCTGGCAAAAAGACGCCGAGCTTGCCGACCTGCCGATCCGTTGGCACCTGGTCGGGCACCTGCAAACGAACAAGGTGCGCCGCACGTTAAAACTCGAACGGCTCGTCTGCATCCAATCGGTCGACCGCGTCGAACTTCTCGAGCGGCTCGAGGCAGAAGCGGGCAAGCTCGAGCGGTCGGTCGACATTCTCCTCGAAGCGCGCGTCTCGAGCGACCCCACTAAGCATGGCTTCGCGCGGTCGGAATTGCCCGCGGCGATCGGCATGGCCCAACGTTGCCAGTTTGTGCGATTGCGAGGTCTGATGACGATGGCGTCACTCGAGGCTGATGCCGACCAGACGCGGCAAGAGTTCACGGCGCTACGCCAGTGGCGCGACGAACTGGCCGAAGAACTCGGCGCTGAGGAGGAACTACGGGAGTTGTCGATGGGGATGAGTCGCGACTTTGAGATCGCCATCGAGTGCGGCGCCACGATCGTCCGTGTCGGTTCGGCGCTCTTTCGAGGACTTTCCCTGTGAGCCGTGCAGTCGATTGGCGGGAAACACCTGAGGGAGTGCTTCTCCCCGTGAAGGCTCAGCCAGGAGCTCGCAAGAACGGGATCCAGGGCGTTCACGCGGGGCGGCTCAAAGTCGCCGTGACTGCGCCTGCCGAAAAGGGAAAGGCCAACCGCAAGATTCTCGACGTCTTAGCCAAGGCGTTGAACGTCAAGAAACGCCAACTCCAACTTGTGCAGGGAACCACCGCCTCGGAGAAACTCATTCTCGTCCAGGGCATCACCAGCGCCGAGCTGGCCACTCGACTGGCTTCGCTGCAAACGTAACGGGCACTACGGCGACGCCCGTCCGTAGGTCGGGCTTTCTAGCCTGACGAAATCCGTGGGGAATCTGGAGGTCGTGCTTTCAGCCTGACATACCCCAACACGAACACAACGATTTCCAACCCTGCCAAGGCCAGACCAGCGGCATCGGTATTGCCGCCTCCTGGGGAGCCCCTAAAATACGGTTGGTACTTGCAGTCGCGGCCGTTGCGGCTGGTTGGGGGTCGGCATTCAAGCGCAAGGAGGGTATCGCGGTGAGCGGTCAGCAAACGGGGGTTCTCGAACGGTTGGCGAAAGCTTCCAGTCCGAATGATCTGGAGAAGTGGCCCAAAAAGGACGATTACTATGTGACGACCTGCCGCGTGTCGAAGGACGACGTTCCGTCACTGATCGACGTGGCGCTCAAATGGGGCGACCCTGATTGGCCGTACGATGATGTACTCCCCGGTGTCGATCCCAATCGAGCGGCATTGCTGCCGGTAACTGCGTGGCGAACGCTGGCCGATCTGCGAGCCGAAGAGGCGGTGGAGCCGCTGGTCGACTTGGTGCGGTCATTGGATGGAGATCTCGACGAGTGGATGCTGGACGATCTGCCGCTCGTCTTCGCTAAGATCGGCAAGTCTGCCTTCGATCCGTTGGCAGAGCTCGCTCGCGATCGAGATTTCACTTCGGAGACTCGGTCGATCGCCGTGGCCGGGCTGGCGGAAATCGCCAAGGCGCATCCAGAGGTGCGTGATGACGTAGTCGAGATCCTGACGGAGATCCTGGCGGCACGGGAAGACGATGTGGAACTCAATTCGAACGTGCTCGTTGAGCTGGTCGAGCTGAACGCTTCGGAAGCGGCCGAGGTGATCGAACGAGCGTTTTCCGAAAACCGTGTCGATGTGGGAGCGATCGGTGACTGGGACGAAGTCCGGCGTCAATTGGGCGTCGAGGGATTGGGGCTCAGTATGCCTGAGCATCCTGTCAACTCGATCGAAGGGATCCGCCGGGGCATGGGGATCGGAATCTTCTCCAAGGTCGCGGTCCTTCCCGAGGAGGTCGATTACGAGGCGGCGGATGAATACTACGAGAAAGCTGGGGAGGCCTTTTCGAAGTCGCCCGAGGCACGGCAGATCCGTGAAAAGTACGGCGACATCGGCTGGTATCAATTGTTGCTCGAGTTCGGCGTCAACTACCTCGGAGAAATCGTCGACGGAATGACGCTTGGAAGCGTCCGAGAATTCGTGTTGGAGTACGTTCCTCGCAAAGTTTCGACCGAACCCTCGTC
>WFWZ01000075.1 GCA_015490875.1 Planctomycetaceae bacterium | reverse complement strand
CAGCACGACCGACTTGACGATGTCTTTCACCCGCTCACGGTACTCACGCATGTGCGGGGTCTCCAGGTGCTTCTTCAATGCTTCCACCGATTCCCACTGCTCCACTACCACGACGACATTTTCTCGGAGCGGCGGTTGAACGGGGATTTCGGTCTCCACATCGACCGAGGGCACATACGAAAGACATCCCGGTTCGGCTCGCACCAAAGGAACGATGCGAGCGAATTCCTCGAGCAACTGAGGTCGGGCCGAAGGCGCGACTTCGATCGTCGCGATCACCGTGATCATGGGCTGGGTCTCCGCGTCATCAAAACATTAAACTGGACAGAGGGAGCCTCGAGCAAAAGGCGACTCACCCCCCCGTTGCCGACTCGCTGTTGACCCTAGCAGATCGCCGGTCGACTGAGAATCGGCCGCCGATGAGAAGTCGGTGTCCCCCAACGCCATGCCAGTGCTCCGACACGTTACTTTCCTCAAAGGTGATGCATGCCCTCGGTGACACCAAGACCGGACGACGCTGGCGAGGCGAGTGTCGCGGTGATTCCAGCGGCCGGTCGGAGTCGCCGGATGGGGCAGGCCAAGCTGCTATTGCCGTGGAGGTCCGGGACGGTCCTCGATGCGGTCCTTTCCGCCTGGCACGACTCACGCGTCGGACGTATCCTCGTCGTTGCCGGCGATCTAGCCCGGCAATACGCGCCCATCGTGGCTCGCTACCGTGCCGAACTCGTCGAAGTCGATCATCCTCTTCCGGAAATGATCGACTCGATCCGAGCCGGTTTGCGGCATGCGGGATACGAGGCGACATCTCCCCCGATGGCTCCTTGGTCGGTAGCTCCCGCCGATCTGCCCGAGCTGACCAGTGACTTGATCGATGCGCTGCTAGCCCGGTTTGATCCTCGAAAACCCACCGTCTGGATTCCTCGCTCGGGAGAGTCGACCGGCCACCCCGTCCTGCTACCTCCCGAGGCGGCGACCGCAACGTGGCAACTCGAGCCGCACCAAACCTTGCGCGACGTCGTTGGTCGCTTTCCCATTGGCTATCTCGAGTGGCCCGATGCACGGCCGTGGCGCGATCTGGACACGCCGGAGGAGTATCGGGATCTACTTGGAGGCGGTCGCTGAAGCGCGCACCTTCGCTTTCCACGCCGCGGCTTCCCGCTCATTGCCGGTGAGTTGATGAAAAAGGGCCCAGGTTTCGGCGGTGCGTCGGCGCGTCAGGGGGTAGTTAACGGAGGCGCCTTGGGTTGATTCCCATGCGTCGATCACTCTCCATGCCGCTTCGAGGCAGCCTCGTGCCTCTGCCATAAGTGTGTCACCTTTCGCGTCCGATTCGGCTGCCGGTGAGTTTTCCCCGGGGTTTGCGTTTGAGGATGTTTCGACTTGTCGGAGGATGGCGCGAGCCAGGTCGGAGGCGACGGCGGCCCCTTCGAGACTCAGAGGGTCCTGGTCGCGGAATTCTTGCCACAGTCGCGAAGCCAGCGATCGCATGGCTTTCCAATCGCTGGCGGCTTCGAGGCAGCGCACGGCTGCCAGTCCGGCGCGGACCGATTCGGCCGAGCGTGGTCCGCTACGGCGGCTAGCCGTCTCGTAGCACCGCTCATACCATTCAGCGGCTTCGGAGAACCGTTTCTGGGCGAAGAGAGCCTGCGCGATTCCCAGCGCTGCGGCGGTCGTTCGCGGGTCGTCGGCGCCGAACTGCTGCGAGCGCGCTTGCCACGCCTCGCGGTAGAGTTCCTCGGCGGACGCATATTCTTTCAGGTAGAGCCGGACCATTGCGAGGTTCATCATGGTCGTGACAGTCTCGGGGTGGTGAGCTCCCAGGAGTCGTTCGCGGCGTTTGAGCACATGAAGCAGCGTCGCTTCGGCGTGGCGGTCGTCACCGAGCGCGTGATAGACGGGGCCCAGGTTATTCAGCAGGACCAACGTTGCGGGGTGTCGCCGTCCACGGCGCCGGCGGACTTCAGCGAGTGCTTCTTCGAGCATCTTTCGGGCTTCATCCCATTCTCCAAGCTGCTCCATGATGACCGCATAGTTGGCGGCGATCTGCGGACGTCGATCTGCGGCTTCTTCATGCTCGGCCGTCTGTTCCCACAGGATGCGGTAGACTCGCGCGGCTTCCTCGAGTCGCCCGGCTTGTTTGTAGACGGCAGCCAGGTTATTGGAAGCGGTCAGGTGGAGGCGCCGAAGGCGTTTGGCAAGAGCGGGTGAGGTCTCTTCTGATTCGGTGTCGGTTGCCGCAAGACGTTTCTCGAGTTTCTTGCGAGCAGTCTCCAGGAGCTGGCAGGCGGTCTCGAGGTGACGAGAATCGGCGTCGGCCAGAACAGTGGCGTATTCGATTTGGAGTTCGAGCGTCACGTCGGACGTATCTCCGTGCAACTCGCGAGCTAGTTGCCACGCTCGTTCCAGTTCGGAAGCTGCTACCTGATATTCACCGAGGTTCCAGTATGTCTTGCCGAGGACGCCGCGGACGGAGAGTTCGACCGATGGCTGATCGGCGAAGTGTTCGCTGATATGTCGGCGGGCGTTGTTGAGCACTTCGCGCAGCGACACATCGATCCCGCGTCCTCCGCGCCGGTGTTTGGGACGAGCGGCGGCAAGGATCCGGTCTTGCAGGAAGGAAAGGGTTGCGTGAGCCTGTGCGGCTGCGTCGAGCGCGGCCTGCCGCTCGCGTTGCGCTTCGGCAGCACTCGCCTCGGCCCTTCGGCGCAACTCCGCCTGCTTGCGGCTGGCCCGCCGTGCTTCTTGTTCAGCTTTGGAGGCTCGGAGCGCCAGCGACGTCGAAACAACGGTCGCCGCGATCAACAGCAGCAGGAAGCCGGCGGCGACGGAAATTCCGACGCAGTGGCGGCGAGCGAACTTGGCGAAGCGGTATCCCCACGTGGGAGCTCGAGCCAGAACCGGTTCGTGGTTCAGGAAGCGTTCGAGATCGCGTGCCAGGTCGTGCGCGGTGGCGTAGCGTCGAGCGGGCTCCTTTTCGAGGCACTTCATGACGATGCGATCGAGATCGCCTCGGAGCGTACGCCGCCACTCCGTGGGCGTGGTGGCGCGTCGAGCTGCCTCCTCTTCAAGGGCTTCACCCGTTTGCCCCACTCGTGTACTCGGCGCAGGAGGTTCCTCCTCGGCCAGCAGCCGTCTCATTTCACTGTAATCGGCTCCGGTCAGCTTCTTGCGATCCAACGGCGTCGTTCCTGTCAACAGCACATAAAGGACGACGCCCAGCGAGTAGATGTCGCTCCGCGTGTCGACCACACCGGGGGTGACGCACGCTTGTTCCGGCGCCATGTAGAGAGGCGTTCCAATCGGCTGGAGGGGACGCGTCCGAACGGCCGAGTCTTCGGGCGGCTGATGGAGTGCTTTGGCGATGCCGAAATCGATCACTTTGACCAGCGGCCGATCGCCGACGGAAGTCACCAGGATGTTGCTCGGCTTGAGATCCCGGTGGATGATTCCCTTCTGGTGAGCGTGCTGGATGGCGTCGCACACGTCCTGAAAGAGTCGGATTCGATCGATAAGGGAAAGATGGTGCGCATCGCAGTACTCGGTGATCCGCTCACCCTCGACGTACTCCATCACGAAATAGGGGCGTCCGGAGGGAGCAAGTCCCGCGTCGTAGACATGAGCGATATTCGGATGGTCCATCAGTGCGAGTGTCTGACGTTCCGCATCGAAGCGAGCCAGCACTTCGCTCGAGTCCATCCCCGGTTTGATCATCTTCAGGGCGACACGCCGTTGGATCGGAGCGATTTGGTCGGCGAGGAAGACGACGCCGAAACCGCCGCTGCCGAGTATTTCCTTGAGCCGGTAAGGGCCGATGATATCTCCCGGTTTTTCGACGACGTCGCTCGTCGACCCGGATTCGGTGACGGTCGGGCCATCCGCGAGGTTTCCCGAGGGTGACGCCTGGTCGCCGGAGAGCATCGCCGTCACTTCACGGTAGAGTCGTTCGTCCGATCCGCATTCCCGGCGCACGAAGTTGGCCTGCTCGTCGGGGGCTGCGAGCGTCTGAGCGGCGCGAGCGATCTCGTCAGCTTTGCGAGACGGCATGGAGCTACCTCTGCCCAGGAAACAAGGCGGGATAGGAGGCTGTCCCCTTCGGTGCGTCTCGTTTCGAAGACACTGCCGCGGAAGGGAACGGAGGGCCGATCGAGTCCAGTATACCCGATGGGCGACTTCGCGAACATCCAAGTCGGCGCGCCCATGTCGCAAGGCGGTTCCCGCAGGGTCGGGGGTTGGTATACTGAATCGTGTGTCTCGTGGGCAGCGTGCCGAGTCGAGTCAGTGCGGGGCAAGATCGTCGCCAGGAGTCTCTTCACACGTTCGATGGCTTCACCACGTTTGGCAACGTCCTGGAAACCGGCCATCGCCGCGCTCCTTGCCGCCTGTCTGCTACTGGGGGGCTGTCAGGGCTGCCGCCGCTGGAATCCCTTTGCGAAGAAGGGCAAGAAGGCCAAGAAGAAGGTGGCCCAAAGGCCCTACTCCTTCCGGCCGTTGGCCGTTTATCCAAGTGACACGCGCACGGAGGGACTCAAGGCGGTCAAGCCCGGACATGTGGCCGAATTCCGATGGGGAGCTCGGTCGAACCTGCGCGACGTCCGAGGCGACTTGCAACTGTCCGTCGTGGACCGGGGATCGGGGACCCCGCTGCTCGTTCCGGGAACGCACTTTCAAGTCACGTACAACCGCACGGTCGTTCTGCCCAAGGGCCAGGACAAGCAGTTCCGCCTCATCTACCCGCTGCCGGTGCCTCCGCAAGGCGAGAAAGCCAAGTTCGCCTTGTTGCACCGGCTCATCCCCCGCCAATCCCGGGCGACGCTGAATCTGACCCAAGATCCGGTGACTCCGATTCCCGGCTATCAGTATTTCCTGGTCGTGTTGGCGGCCGAACCGGATCGCTATTCCTTTGTCCGCCAGCTCTATGCACTCCAGCAGCCCCCTTTCGATCTGGCTATGGAGGATCCACCGGTTTACTATCAGGTCGTGAGTTCCGAGCAGGATCATCCCCTGCCTCTTCCCGAGCATCCGCTCGCCTGGAGTCCCATTGCGTACATTCTGTGGGATGAGATGCTTCCGCAGCGGCTCACGGAAGACCAGATGCGAAGTCTGATCGACTGGCTGCACTGGGGCGGGCAACTCATCATCAGCGGCCCGGGAAGTCTCGACACGATCAAGGGATCGAAACTCGAAGCGTTCCTTCCGGCTCTCAGTGCCACCAATGTTCGCCTGGGATCCGAGGACTTCGCGGCAATGAATGAGACTTGGGAGTTCGAAACCGATGGCAAGCACGGAAGTCCTCGTATCGAGATTCTTCCCGACCGGCCGCTTGGAGGGGTGTCGCTCGAACTGCGCGAAGGTGGACGGTTCATTCCCGGAACGGGCAAGCTCGTCGCCGATCGGCGCATTGGGAGGGGACGGATTGTTGTCACTGCATTTCCACTGGATGCCAGGCCGGTGATTCGATGGGTCGGCTACGACAGCTTCTTTCACGGCTGTCTTCTGGGCAAACCGAGACGCAGGTTTCATATCGTGGGTGAAGTGCAACCGGCATGGAGCTATGCGTTTCTCGACCGAGAGGAAAGACCGACAACCATTCCCGATGTCGTCCTCGGCACCACCGTACGCTATTTCTCTCGAGATGCGGAGAACTCCCCGCTGCTCGATGTCAACACCGGCGGCGAACCACTCATTTCCGACGCTGCCGCCAAACGCTCGGTGAGCGGCATGGCTTCGTGGAATGATGAGGGCGCGGTCGCCGAGGCGGCCGAAAAGGCACTCCAACAGGCGTCGGGAATCACCATCCCCAGTCGCGATTTCGTTTGGAAAAACCTGGCGGTCTATCTCATCATCCTGGTTCCCGTCAATTGGGGACTTTTTCGGCTGCTGGGCCGTGTCGAGTGGGCATGGATCGCGACACCGTTGATTGCCGTCGCGGGTGCCGTCTGGATCGTGCGCGAAGCGCAGTTGAACATCGGCTTCGCACGGAGTCGCAGCGAGGTTGGGATTTTGGAACTCCAACCGGAATACACGCGAGGCCATTTGACTCGCTTCGTCGCCCTTTACTCCTCGCTTTCGACGTCGTTCGACCTCGAATACGATTCGCCTCGCGCCATCCCCCTGCCGTTTCGCGGGGGTGGCAAGTTGGGGTTGCCCGTGACCCGCTCGGCGTCGCTTCGGGCCGACGAGCATACTCGCTTGAGCGGCTTTCAGGTCGATTCCAATTCGACAGCCATGATCCACAGCGAAGAGTTTGCGGACGTCGGCGGCGCGGTGGAGCTCGACACGTCTGGCCCTCGTTGGAAACTTCACAACTCCAGTCGACTTGATCTGAAGGGAGCCGCCGTTATTCGGCGGAGCAAGGAAGGGGATCTCGAAGCGGCGTGGATCGGCGATTTGGCAACGCGAGCCACGGTGACGCTCGACTTCCAACCCGCCTCCCCTGTTCGGCCCTGGTTTCGGCAGTGGGACGAGCTCTCCGTTTCCTCCAAAAGCCGCCAAGCGGCCGCTCGCCTCCCCTCGGTCCGTCGCCTTCTCGAAATCGCCATTCGCAACGTGCCGCTGCGCCGCGGCGAAGCGCGACTGGTCGGCTGGACTGAAACGACACTGCCCGGACTGCACATTCAACCGGCGATCTCCCAGGCTTACGGAGTGACCTTCGTCCTCCAGCATCTTCAGTATGCTCCGACGCAGCCGCCGAGCCGGGACGTCAATCTGATCGAACACGTGCGACTCCGGGAACCAGGTACCATCGATGTTCCTCCGACGAGACTTCCATGATTGAGCTGATCGACTTCGGAAAAGACTACGGTGACTTTACGGCGGTCCGGCAGTTGAACCTCAAAGTCGAAGCCGGCGAGATGTTCGGCTTCATTGGCCCCAACGGTGCCGGCAAGAGTACGACCATCCGGTTCCTCGCGACGCTCTTGAAGGCGAGCCGGGGAGAGGGGATCATCAATGGCCACAGCGTCACGCGCGAGCCGATGGCCGTGCGTCAAAGCGTCGGCTACATGCCCGACGCCTTCGGTGTCTACGACGGGATGAAAGTCTGGGAGTTCCTCGATTTCTTCGCGGTCGCCTATCGCATCCCGCGAGCGCGTCGCAAACAGGTCATCCAGGACGTTCTGGAGCTGCTCGACCTCGCGCACAAACGCGACGACTACGTGAACGGACTTTCGCGAGGCATGAAGCAGCGGCTCTGTCTCGCGAAGACACTCGTCCATGACCCCCCGGTGTTGATCCTGGACGAACCTGCTAGCGGCCTTGATCCCCGCGCCCGCGTAGAAGTCAAAGCACTGCTGAAAGAACTGCGCCGCATGGGGAAGACGATTCTCATCTCGAGCCACATTCTGACCGAGTTGGCCGATTGCTGCACGTCGATTGGGATCATCGAGCGAGGCGAACTGCTGATGCACGGTCCCATCCAAGAAGTCTACCGGCGCATTCGCAGCAACCGCCACGTCGAAATTCGCGTCCTGGAGAAGATGGATGAATGCCTCTCCGTCCTGCGCAGTTCCCCGCACCTCCGCGATCTCCAGGTCGAAGACCGGCACATCACTGCCGAACTCGAGACCGACGACGCCGGTCTGGCCGACTTGCTCGATGAACTCGTGGCCCGACGCGTCCGACTCGCCAGCTTCGCCGACCAAGACCCCACGCTCGAAGACGTCTTTATGCTCGTCACCAAAGGACTGGTGTCGTAGCCTCCATCCCACCTAACATCCAAACTCTTCCCTCTGCGTTCTCGGCGTCTCCGCGAGAGCTCCCCTCCGCGTCCCCGCGCGAGTCCCCCCTCTGCGTCTCCATCTTGCTTGACTTGGCTCGGCCGCGAGCTAAAGTTGAGAGGGAGGTGCACCATGACACCGAACGAGAAACCATCATCGACCCTTCAGCGGTTCTTTGCCGGAATTGCCGAGCATACGTTTCAGGTTCAGTTGGGGGTCGTCGACCCTCCCGTGGTCGACTACCTGACGGACCTCTTGATGCGTTTCTTGCGGACCGAAACGATGCACCGCATGCGGTCGCCTCGAGGTCGTCCACTGACCGAGTTGACCGACCTGTTCCTGGAGGCCTCTAAGCGGATCGGGACGGCCCGCCGGGAAATCCATCGCCATATCGGCGACCTGACGCTCTTTTGGACGGGCCTCTTCCCCGAATCCTTGCGACCTCGCGGCATGCAGGAACCGCTCGACCGGTTCGTCGACTACTGCGAGCACGGCAAGCGGGCCTATCTCATCGCCAGCACGATCGAAGTCTACGACGAGGAAGAGGAAGTCCCCTCGGAGGTGCTCGAACGTCTGGGGCGTCACTTCGAGATGTGCGCTTACGGACTTCGCGAAGTGCGGCGCGAATGGGAACGGCAGTGGGATGAGGAAGGCCCGGGCGAGCGACCGTTCCTGATCAACTGAAGCCGGCTTAGGACTTGTCGCCGCCGCGAAGCGCCGCTGCAAAGGCGCGGGCTTTCTCCGCGATGCGTGACACGGCCGTGTCTCGAGCCGTCGGGGAACCGGCCGCCCCTTCCAACTCGCGCACAAAGGCCGAACCGATGATCACCCCGTCGGCTATCTCGGCCACGCGCCGAGCCTGCTCGGGACGGCTGATGCCGAATCCCACGCAAACGGGTACGGGGGACCACTCGCGCACGCGAGCCACATCGTCGGCGAGTTCGGCGGGCAGCGCATCCCGCTCGCCCGTCACCCCCGCCACCGAAACGTAATACAGAAACCCGCGACTCGCCTCGGCAATCCGCCGTCCTCGGTCGGGCGTCGTCGTCGGTGTGATCAACTGAATCAGCGACAGTTCTTCTCGGTCGCAGATCGCGCGCAGAGGCTCGCTCTCTTCGAACAACAAGTCGGGCACGATCAGTCCCGAAACGCCCGACTGCCGCGCCAGCGCGACGAATCGCTCCAAACCGCGACGGTGAACAATGGCGTAGCTCACCATCCAGACAATCGGGAGCGGAGAAGGCGTCGGGCGGCAGGCAAGCATACCGGCGATCCGCTCGAGCGACACGCCCGACTCGAGCGCCCGCGTGTAGGAAGCCTGAATCACCGGCCCGTCGGCGATCGGATCGCTGTAGGGAATCCCCAGTTCGCAGGCCGTGGCGACTCCCGAAAGAGCCTCGAGCAACTCGGCGGTCGTCTCGACGTCCGGATCTCCCGCCGTCAAGAAGGGTATGAGCGCTTTGCCGCCGTCGGAACAGGCCTGTTCGAGTTGCCGCTGAAGTGGATTCATCGTGGGTACTGATATCGTGGATAGTGATAATGCTTCAAAGAGATCGAGGGTCGATGGCACGGATGGTCAGCACGGGAGTCGCTCAGCTGGATGGATGCTCCAGCAGCCTCCGGACTTCTGCAGCGTCCTTGTCGCCTCGGCCCGACAGGCACACGACGATCATCTCATCCGGGGGACGTTGAGCGGCCTCTTGCACAGCGATGGCCACGGCATGAGCCGACTCGAGCGCCGGGAGGATTCCCTCCAGTTTCGCCAATTGCTGGAAGGTTTCGAGGGCTTGCGCGTCGGAACACGACGTGTAGGTGACGCGCCCCGTCTCCTTCCAATAACTGTGTTCGGGTCCGACGCCGGGGTAGTCGAGTCCCGCCGAGACGGAGTGGACGGGAAGCGTCTGGCCATCCTCGTCTTGCAAAACGTAGCTGAAACTCCCGTGCAATACGCCCGGCTGTCCGAACGAAAGAGGAGCCGCATGGTCGCCGGCGTTGGTGCTCCGACCTCCCGCTTCCACCCCCAGAAGTGACACATCGGTGTCTTCAATGAATGGGGAGAACATGCCGGCGGCATTGGAGCCGCCTCCGACACTGGCCACCACAAGATCGGGGAGCCGACCAGCCTGGCGCTTTGCCTGCTCTTTCGTTTCTCGGCCGATCACCGACTGAAAGTCTCTCACCATGCGAGGAAACGGATGCGGGCCGACTACCGAGCCGATCACGTAGTGGGTTGTCTCGACGCTGCCCATCCAATCGCGAAGCGCCTCATTGATGGCGTCTCGCAGCGTCCGAGAACCGCTCTCGACCGGATGGACGGTGGCCCCGAGCAGCCGCATCGAGAAGACATTGGGTGCCTGCCGCCGCACGTCCTCGGCTCCCATATAGACGACGCATGGCAGCCCAAAGCGGGCACATGCCGTAGCGGTCGCCACGCCATGCTGACCGGCGCCCGTTTCAGCGATGATGCGGGACTTGCCCATGCGTCGAGCCAGGAGGACCTGGCCCAGCGTGTTGTTGATCTTGTGAGCCCCCGTGTGGTTGAGGTCTTCTCGCTTGAGCCAGATCTGCGCGCCGCCGGCGGTCTCCGTGAGCCGCTTGGCGAAGTAGAGAGGTGACGGGCGGCCGACATAGTGCGTCAGCAACTCCGTCAGTTCGCGCTGGAACTCGGGGTCGGCTTGAGCCTCTTCGTAGGCCGCCTCGAGTTCCACCAGCGCGCGCATCAGCGTCTCCGGGACATAGCGGCCTCCAAAAGGGCCGAAGCGTCCCGGTGCTTCGGCCGGGCTTTCCTCCGCCGGTGTCATCTCCGTCATCGCTTGTACGGCTCCCGTCTTACGCAACACGCTTGGCGGCTCGCGCGCCCCCCTTCTTTTCGCGTCGAAAACTCAGGATTCAGACTAGATCACAACGGCCGGGAGCGAAACATGGGAGGCCGAGCGATTATACTGGTGTTTCGAGACAGAGGGCGCTCGCTCATGGACGAGCCCTCAACCTGGCGGCATGGAAGTGGCGCCACGGCAGTTTGATTCCGAAAGCTACTGTGGAACGACACCTGAGAGGAAACGATGAGATCACGAGGGAACGGCCCAAAGCGGGCAGGCCGTCGCGCGAAAACACATCTTTGCGGTGACCGCATGTCGGGGGGCCTTATGGTGGGACTGCTGGCCGTCGCCATCGGCGTTCCGGGATTCGCGTTGCCCCCAATGCTGGCGGCTCCGGGGCCGAAGAACGCAGCCAAGGCGAAAGAAAAGAATCAGAACGAACTGTGGGATTTGAAAACACTCTTCCCAAAGAAGCCCTTCTTCGGGCCGTCGGCTCGATCGGCCAGGTTTTCGCCGAGCGGCCGCTATGCCGCCTATCTGTATCGACCGTATCTCGAGCGGCGTCATGGGAACGACCTTTGGATTTACGACTTCCAAACCGATCGAGCTCGCCGTGTGACGAGCGTCTCGGTCATGTCACGCTTCCAGTATCAGGCTCGCAAGGTGCGCGACGACCGTATCGCCAAGTACCGCAAACATCTGAAGTCGAAGACAAAAAAGACGAGTGGTTCGCAAGAGTCTGCGAAGCAGGCGTCGAACTCGGCTGCGGGTAAAAAGAAGGCGGAGACAAAGCTGACCGGCGACGAGGTGCTTGAGAGCGACGCCGACGACGAAAAAGCTCCCCGCTACAGCGGCGTGACATCTTTCACGTGGCACCCTGTCAAGGACGAGCTGCTCTTTGTTTCAGGAGGTGACATCTACCGGTGGAAAGTCGGCAAGCAGGTACCGTCGCGGCTGACGATGACACAAACTGCGGAGCGTTCCGTCGCGTATCTCCCCGACGGTTCGGGCTTCACCTACCAGGGATCCGAGTCGGTCTTTCGCATCCGCTTCGGCGAGTCGGTTGTTCGGCAACTCAGTCCGCCGTTGCCCAAGGGTCAGTCGGTCAGCGCTTATCGGATCAGCCCGGATGGGAAGAAGCTGTCGCTGGTGGCTCGAGCCGGTTCGACGTCGTGGTTCGGCGTGCGGGAAGTCGACTACATCCGGTATCGGGATCGATTCGCCAAAGCGGCCAAGGCGCGCCGGACCGTTTCGGACGACGAGATCCCCAAGCACGAGGTCTTTGTCTACCTTTACGACTTGACGAAGGCGGACACGGAAGAAGCCGACTTGATCCAAATCTTTCACGGCACGGTCGACGGCCCTCGCGATATCATCAGCTCGCCTCAATGGTCTCCCGACAGCGAGCGCGTGACGTTTTGTTTCTTCGATCAACAGACGAGTCATGTGGAGATCCGCCAGGCGATCTGGTCGGAGGCGGTCCAGGCAGCGGAAAAATCAAAACAGCGCTCCGGGAAGAAGGCGGCGCCCGGACAGAGCGACGATAAGAAGAACGGGAAGGAGGAGGATGGCAAGGACGCAGAAGAGGCGAAGGGGAAGACGGGAGGATCGGAGCGGCGCCCGGTCCAGCATGAAGCGCAGGTCGTGTACCGGTTCCTTCATTTCGGAGGCCCCAACACGCCGTCGATGGTCTCGCCCTTTTACGCTCACGATAGCCGCCACATCCTCTTCGTCAGTGAACAGACGGGCTATCGCCACGTGCACATGCTCGATCCTGTCTATCAATCGGTTGAACCGCTGACGGCGGGCCGCTTTGAAGTCTACGTCGATGGGCACTCGAAGGACCATCGGCGACTCTTTGTGCGCACCACAAAGGACCACCCGGCTCGCACGCACGTCTATGTCATCGACGTTCAGAAGAAGGAATTCGATCGGGTTGTGCCGGCGGACGGAACGTATTCCAACGTCACGGTCAGCGACGACGGGAAGCGCGTGTTGGCCAACTACGTGACCTTCGGGCGGGCCCTCGAGCTCGTTCGCGTCGACCCAGCCAAGAAACCGGTGCTCAAGACTGTGACCGACTCTCATCCGAAACTGGTGCATCGGCTGGTGCGGTTCAAGCCGGAGTTCTTCTCGTATCCAAACCGTCATGGGCAAACGATCCACGGGTGGGTCGTCAAGCCCCCGAACTTCAAGAAGACCGACCGGCGACCGCTGTTGGTTTACGTCTACGGCGGCCCCTTGGGGACTCGGAAGATCGTCGTCGACGGCAGCTACAGCCGGGACGGTTTTCTCTTCGCGCATTACATGGCTCAAAGACATGGGTATCTCTGTGTCGTCATCGATCCTCGCGGTGTTTCCGGTTACGGAGGCCTGTTCGAGAACGCCAACTATGAACAGGTGGGAAAACCTCAGGTGGAGGATTTGGTCGACGGCGTGAAGTATTGGATCGAGCAAGGCGGCGTCGATCCGAAGCGAGTCGGGATTCACGGTTGGAGTTTCGGAGGGTTTCAGACACAGATGTGTCTGTATACGGCTCCGGATGTCTTTCAAGTCGGAATCGCCGGCGCGGGACCGACCGAGTGGGAGAACTACAATGCCTGGTACACCAGCGGGACGATCGGCCCGTCGCGGCCGGGCAAGGCCGACCTGAAGAAGTTTTCATTGCGCCCTCTGGCGAAGAACCTCAAGGGCAAACTCCTGCTGATCCACGGCGTCGAAGACACCAACGTCCTGTTTCAGGACACGATCGCCATCTACCGTGAGTTGCTCAAAGCGGGCAAGGAGACGCACGTCGAGCTCTTCATCGACCCGACCGGCGGACATGGGTTGGGGGGAGACGTCAAACCGCTGAACAAGTACCGGAAGTACGAAGAGTTTCTGCTGCGCACGCTCGGGAAGGGCGCGTAGGTGAGCCGTAACGCCTCGATTTCGCGGCAGGCCGCCAGCGGATTCTCTGCTGCAACCGGCGCTCAGCCGCATTATTTCTGGTTTGCATAGATCCTCGCGGCCCGTTGCTCCAGCAACTTTGCTTCTGAGTCTCTCTTTGTCCAACGATAGAGTGCCGCCAGGTTTCTCAAGCTCATGGCTACTTGAGGGTGGTTGGGGCCAAAGGCCGTTTCCATAATCGTCAGCGAGCGTTTGAGGAGTGGCTCGGCTTTGGCGTATTCGCCCTGGATGCTGTAGATCACGGCCAGACTGTTCAGGCTCTCAGCCACATGAGGGTGATTGGGACCGAGGACCTTCTCCTCAATCTCCAGCGATCGTTTGTAGAAGTCCTCAGCCTTGGCATAGTCACGCTGCTCGCGGTAGAGCCCGGCCAAGTTGTGCAGGACTGTGGCTACTCGAGGATGGTTGGGACCAAGGGCCATTTCCAAAATCGCTAGCGATCGTTTATGGAGGTTCTCGGCCTTGGTGTAGTCGCCTTGGTCGCTGTAGAGCAAGGCCAGATTGTTCCAAACTGTGGCGACACGAGGATGGCTCGGGCCAAAGATCTTCTCCCTGATCGCCAGCGATCGTTTGTAGAGTGGTTCGGCCTTGGCGTAGTCGCCTTGCTTTCTGTAGAATTCGGCCAAATTGTTCAGGGCCGTTGCTACGTCGGGATCGTTGGGACCAAAAGCCTTCTCCCAGATGGCCAGCGATCGTTTGAAGAGGGATTCGGCCTTGGCGTAGTCTCCTTGCTTTCTGTAGAGTTCGGCCAAATTGTTCAGGGCCGTTGCCACGTCGGGGTCGTTGGGACCAAAAGCCTTCTCCCAGATGGCCAGCGATCGTTTGTAGAGGCTCTCGGCCTTGGCGTAGTCGCCTCGGGTCTCGTAGATTTCGGCCAAGTTGTTCAGTCCCGAAGCCACTCGAGGGTGGTTTGGCCCGAAGTTTTTTTTCGAAATCGCCAACGAACGCTTGTAGAGTTCTTCGGCTTTGGCATAGTTGCCCTGGTTGTTATAGAGCACGGCCAGATTGTTCAGACTTGTGGCGACATGAGGGTGGTCGGGACCGAAATCCTTTTCGGCAACGTGCAGGGCCTTCCTCGCAAGTTCCATGGCACGGTCATACTCGCCGGCATTGTAGGAATCCATGAATCTCTGGTTGAGGCTGTCCCAATCATCCGCCGTTTTCCCTTTGTACACAGAGAAGAGTAGTGCTCCGAGGGAAACAAGAAGCAGGGCGAGAATTCCGAAGTATTTCACTGTCGGTCTCCCATGAGCGGCTCTCGACCAAGAACGCAGGATGGCCAGACCTGCCCGACGAGTCTACGCACACCCACTGTACCCAGCAGGTGGACCTCGGATGCCCGTGCCAACCGAGCGCGCGAGCTCCTGATCCTCACAACCGAACGAGAATAGAGGAACGCCCACGGAATGTCAATTTTTTTCTTAGGCCCGCTCCCTCTCCGCGACAGCATGGCGCGGTCGGCAGCGCATGCGCTGAATGAGCGGTTGCAGTGCACGCATCGTTGTGGGATGACTTGCACCGCTTGGGTCGCGAGTGTCATGGAGGCCGGGACGAGTGGCGAATTGTCCGACAGGATGACCGCGTAGAGTCGAAGCGACGAGTAGGGGGTTCGTCGCAGTCTTTGGTGCAGTCTGAGTGGTGACAGCGACCACCGCTAAAGATGCTTGAACGGGCGAAATCCCCCCAGTCCAAAGGGACGTGAAGCAAAGGGCTGGAGGCGTTCGAAGGGACGCAGGAGCCAGTCTTCCCAGGTCGGTGGCGGTGGAGAGGTGTCGGGCATGATGGGAAGACCGGGCAACGTACCGCCACCACCCAGTGCCTGGTAGGTGTTGACCACGGCTGCCAGTTGCTGTTGTCTGGCTTCGATTAATTCCAGTCGTGCTTCCTGCAGCTCACGCTGGGCCAGAAGGACTTCGATGTAATCGGATTCACCAGCGATGAAAAGTCTCGTGGCCACCTCAACAGACGTTTCCAGCGCTTGGACCTGTTCTCTTTTGCGTTGAATACTGCCTCTCAGGTTCGCGACCCGATTCATACCATTGACCACTTCGACAAAGGCTTTCAGGACGGTCTGTTGGTACTTGTAGAGGGCCTGCAACTGACGAGCGTTGGCGCTGAGATACTCTGCTCGAATCGCCGTCCGATTGATAAGTGGCGCGGTCAGCTCGCCCGCCACGTTGTAAATCAGGGATTCGGGCGTCGTCAGCAGGTAGGCCGTGTTGAAGGCATTGAGGCCGATGCCGGAGACGATATCGAGTTTGGGGAAAAACTCAGCACGGGCAACGAGTACGTCGAGGCCTGCCGCCGCCAACTCGCGTTCAGCCTGCCGAATGTCGGGACGGTTTTGCAGCAGTTGGGCAGGAACACCGACTGACAGGGGTGGGAGCGGCAGATCGAGGAACTGGTTGGATGGCCGTTCAATGGGTTGGGGGTTTCGACCCAGCAGGAAGTTGATGTGGTTCTCGACCTGGACGATCTGCTGCTGGACCGCGAATTTGCGGCTCTGATTCTTTCGCACCTCGGCCAGAAACCGTTGCACGGCCAGCTCGGTGCCTTGGCCGGCCGCCTTTTTCCGCTGGGCCACCTGGAGACTTTGCTCCTGAATCCGGATGGTGGCGTCCAGGGTGGCCAGCCGGTTGTCCAGGGCCATCAGCTCGTAATAGTTTTCGGCAATCTCAGCAACCAGACGGGTCACGATATAGTTCTGTCCTTCCTGTGTTGCCAGGAAGCGCAGGCCGGCGGCATCTCGGGCATTGCGGAGTTGTCGCCAGATATCGATTTCCCAGGAGAAATTAGCGGCGACGAGGAAATCGGGAACGGGATCGGGAAACCCCTTGCCGGGTGCGGCTTCCAAAGCTTCTTCTACGGCACCTGCCCGCGTGAATCGGCTGCTCTTTTCCAGTCCGGCACCCGCCTCAAATCCAAGGAACGGGAGAATGGCCGCGCGGCGTGCCTCGATTTCGTAATTGGCGATTTGAACTTCCTGCCTGAGAATCTTGAGTTCCTGATTGCCGACGAGCGCCTGATCGATCAGGCTGATGAGCTGCGGGTCCTGGAAAAACTCGTTCCACGGCAGGCTACCCGAGCTATCCGCACCAGCAGCGGAGCCGGCGCTATCAGATTCGACCGGCCCAATCTCCTCATACTCACCGGAAGGCGTCGGGCTGTCGTCAACGCCGGCTCCGCCGAACGATTCCGGCAACGGCGGCCCTTCCACCGGCGGGTTCGACGGCGGGATGGTACATGCAGGAAGCGAGAGCAGGAGAGTGGAGACGATTACAAAGAAAACGACACGCTGGCTCCGCGTGCAACGCGCACGTCCTGCAGTAGAGTTCATTGACACCGTCCGTGGCCGTCGTTCTGGATTGTTAGAGGGGGCCCGTCACAACCCCATCGGGCGCGCGTAAGAGATTTCCATTAGCAACGCCCGATTATTGCCTTCGTCAAACACGCTCAAATCGCTTTAAGACAAATGATTCTCACCCTGGCAATCAGCAAGGCTTGACGCTGATCCCGTTTAGGGCAAAGAAGTACCCGGTGGACTCTCCTCATGCTGTGGGGCTGGCCCTTGTCCTGGTGCCGCGATCTGGTCCGTTTCCTCATCGTAACGGATAAACTCACCGTAGGTTGCCCAGTCGATGAACGCCGCGAACTCCTTCTGGTATTCCGCCTGGGGCAGGTGCAAAATGATCATTTCCCGTACCAAGTCAGCCACGATCCGGCCCCCGGCGGCGCGAATGGCGATCGCAACTTGACGGAATAGTTGCAACCGCATTAGGTGCTCACGCCAGATTTTCTTGCGCTCATCGGGTGACGCCTTGAGGAAGCGCGATCCCTGCCGGTTCATCACCACCTCGTGCGCACCCAAGTTGCCGAAGTTGAGCAATTCGATGGCGGTTGCCGTGATGACCACGCGTCCGAACTCCCACTGAGTTTCCGCAGCGATCCGGGAAAAACTGCACCGGCCGCCGCACTGGCCCAAGAATTCCAGGAGTTCGACGATCTCAGCCGCCGTCGTGTCTGGGAGCGGCCGAAAGCCCGATTCGTGCTCGAAAACCTCTGTAATGGGCTCGGATGTCTCGTCGCGCAGAAGTTTCTTACCGTCCGAGATCTTGGCGAAGAGGTAATACAGTCCCGGAATCAACAGGACACCGACCATAGTCCCCAGGAACATTCCGCCGACGCCGGTCGTGCCGATGGTGCGGCTGCCAATCGCACCGGCGCCTGTGGCTCCAAGCAGCGGGAGCAGACCGGCGATGAAGGCAAAGGAGGTCATTTGGATGGGCCGGAACCGCAACCGTCCACCTTCGACCGCCGCCTCGATCAACGGTACACCTTCTCGGCGCCGTTGCACGGCGAATTCGACGATCAAGATCGCGTTCTTACCCAAGAGACCAACCAGCATGATCAGGCCGATCTGGGCCCAGACGTCATTGGCCAATCCCATGGCCTTCAACAAGAAGAACGCGCCGAACACACCGATCGGCAGCGATACAATGACGGCCAGCGGCAGCAGGAAACTCTCATACTGCCCGACCAGCACCAAATAGACGAATGCCACCACGATCAGAAAGATGTAAACGTCCTCGTGCCCTTTGCGCGATTCGTCCCACGAGATCCCTTCCCACCCGAGGCCGTAACCCTGGGGGAGTGTCTCGGCGGCCACCTCTCGGATCGCCTGGAGCGCCTGGCCACTGCTGTAGCCGGGCGCGGGTGCCCCCTGAATGGCCGCCGAAGGGTACGCATTGTATCGCGTAATCTCGTTCAACCCCTGCTTCTTCTTGATTTTCATGAAGGCCGAATAGGGAACCATCTCTCCGTGGTCGTTCTTGACGAACATGTTTTCCAGATCGGTCGGAAACCGTCGGAATTCCGGCAACGCCTGGACGTAGACCTTGTAGAACATGCCGAACAGAATGAAACCTTGCTCGTACGTACTACCGATTAGAATGTTCAATTGATCCAGTGCGGTCTTGATGCTGACTCCCTTCTGCATCGCCACCTGGTTGTCGATAATCAGTTCATACTGCGGGTAGTCCGCGGTATAAAAGGTGAACAGGTTGGTCACTTCCTTGCGCTTCGACAACGCAGTGAGAAACTTGTCGGTAATCTCGCCCAACCGCTGGTAGTCGGGCGTGGCCGAGTTCGTTTTATCAAGGATCCTCATCGAGAACCCTCCGGCAGCACCGAATCCCGGCACTGCGGGCGGTTCGAAGAACTCAAGCTTCACATTGCTCATACGGGTGGTTCGCTCTTCCAGATCCTTGATAATCTCGCGGGCCGTGCGTTTGCGTTCGGACCAGTCCTTCAGATTGATGATGCAGGTACCCGCGTTCGAACCGCGGCCTTCGGTCAGAACCTCGTAGCCGGCCAGAGCGGTGACGGAGGTGACTTCTTCGATCTCCTTGGCCAACTTCTCGAGTTCCTGCGCCTTGGCGTTGGTATATTCCAGAGTCGATCCAGGCGGCGTCTGGAAGACGGCGTAGATGATGCCCTGATCTTCATTCGGAATAAAACCGGTCGGCAGTTCTTCACTCACCACGACGATTCCGATGACAAAAGTGGTGACGACGGCGATGCTCAGCGTTCGAAACGGCACAATCCGCCGCAGAATGCCCGCATAACCATGGGTGACCACATCGACCAGCCGGCTGAAGGGGCGCTGAACGACCGGCGCGAGGACCAGCAAGAATCCCAAGGGTCCCCACAGGTAGTAGGCGAGATAAGTCAGCGGTGCAAGAACAAAGATCGCTCCGGCAAGATAAAGCAGAATAGTTATCAGTAGGCTTCGTTTCTTGGCTTGTTTCGCGTGATTGTGATTATTATGGCGAGGCGGGCTCAGAATCATGGCACAAAGGACGGGTGTCAGCGTGAGGGCCACGAGCCCCGAGAAAATAATGGACGTGGCCATCGTGATGCCGAAGTTCCGATAAAACTGTCCAACCGGCCCGGGAACGAATGTCACCGGAATGAAGACGGCTGCCATCACCAGGGTGATCGCGATAATCGCGCCCGAGATCTCGTGAAGAACCTCCATACTGGCCGCATATGGTCCCAGGTCATGGGAGTGCATTTTTTCATGCACCGCCTCGATCAAGACGATCGCGTCGTCCACCACGACTCCAATCGCCAGGACCATCGCGAAGAGCGTAATCAGGTTGATCGAGAGTCCGAACAACTTGACGACAAAGAAAGTTCCGATCAAGGAAACGGGAACCGCCAAAGTCGGAATCAGCGTGGACCGGAGATCCCCGAGAAACAGATAGACCACGAGAGAGACCAGGATGAAAGCCTCGATGAGCGTATGGAGCACCTTTTCGATGGACGCGTCGACGAATTTGGAAACGTCGTAGGCGATTTCATATTCCATGCCAGGAGGAAAGGACTCTTTCTTGATCTCCTCAAGTTCCTTCTTGACAGCTTCGATGACGGCAGACGCATTCGAACCGGGGGCTTGCTTGAGGGCCACGGACGCTGCTGGATAGCCATTGATGTCCGAGTAGATGTCGAAGAACTCCGAACCCAGTTCGACCTTGCCGATATCTTTCAGGCGCAGTATCTCGCCCTCGGGATTGGCTTTGAGGATGATATTGGCATACTGCTCGGGCCTGTTGTACCGCCCCCTGTACGTCAGTACGTACTCTTTCGACTGAGATTTGATCCCTGTGGCCTGCCCCAACCGGCCAGGTGATCCAATGACGCTCTGTTCGGCCAGCGCCTCCATGACGTCTTCCGTGGAAATCTTGTAGGCGCGCATGCGTTCCGGATTCAACCAGACGCGCATGGCGTAGGAGCGATTGCCCAGGTTCCTCGGCCGGCCCATTCCCGGAATCCGCCGTAGCCGGGGCATGACGTAGACATTCGTAAAGTTGTACAGGAATTTCTGATCGACGTTGGGATCCGTGCTGTAAATGTTCAAATACATCAGCATGCTCGGGACGACCTGGTAGACCAGAATCCCTTCGCGGACGACCAGAGGCGGCAATCGGTTCAACACCACATTGACCCGGTTTTGCACGTTCACCACGTTGATATTCGGGTCGGTGCCAGGTTCGAAATAGATGGTGATCGTCGCCTCGCCGGCACTCGTAGCATCCGAGACCATATAGCGCATGTTCTGAACACCGTTGATCGACCGCTCCAGGGGAATGAGCACCGAGTTGACCAGCACGTTGGCACTGGCACCGGGATAGGCAATGGCGACCTGGACGGTCGGAGGCGTGATCGACGGGAACTGAGCGACCGGAAGCGTCACGATCCCCAGTCCGCCAAGAAACAGCAGGAGAATCGAGATCACGATGGCCAACGCCGGCCGTTTGAGAATTCTTGTGAACATGGTGAAATCGATACGTTGACGGAGGCTGTACGATTATTCGCCTGTTCGCCCGTGATCCGGCGGCTATTCGGCGTGGAACTTCAAGTGGGAAAGGACTTCGTCCGGCTCGCGGAACTCGTATTCCGTCTTTTCCTCGTCATGAACTTGTCGCACCCCTTCAAGAATGATCTTGTCGTTCACATCGAGCCCTTTGCCAACAACGAAGATGTCTTCCAGTTCATGGGCGATGGTGATCAGACGTCGGCGTACGACGTTGTCCTTGTCGATGACCCAGACATACTGCTGGTCCAGCAGTTCGAAGGTGGCCCGCTGAGGAATAACGATCGCCTGGGACAGGTGGTTGTGGATTAGCACGTTCCCGGTCTGGCCGTGGCGCAGCAGGCGGTCCGGGTTCGGGAAATCGGCGCGGAAGGCGATATTGCCTGTCTCGTTATTGAAATCGCCCTCGATGGTTATCGTATCTCCGGCCGAATGCTCATAGATGCGTCCATCGGCAAGTTCGAGTCGAATGTCCGCGCCCGGAATGCGGAGCTTTTGCGGGTTCTCCGGGTCGTGGTCGGCCCCGCTGGTCATGTACTCCAGGTACTGCGCCTCGGGCACGTTGAAGTAAACCCACATCACGCTGTTATCCGAGAGAGTCGTCAAGAGGGCTCCCTCTTCCACCAGTGCTCCCAATTGTTCCTCCTGACGGTCGACGATTCCGTCGAAGGGGGCTTTGATCAGTGTGAAACTCAGCTCTGCTTCGGCCCGTTTGACTTCCGCCTCGGCCTTGGCGAGTTTCGCTCGAGCCTTGGCCACCGCCACTTTGGAGACGATCCCGCCGCCCGCCGACGACGTGCCGTCCGTCGGTTGGACGCTGGCGTTGTACAGATTCCGAGTCTGTTCGTACTCGATCCGCGCCAAGTCGGCCTCGGCCTTCTTCGCATTTAGCTCCGCCTCATAGAGGATGGGCAACAGGCGGAACAGAACATCTCCCTTCTTGACGGCTTGTCCTTCCCGGATATTCACCTCTTGAAGATATCCCGGCTCGATCGCACGGACCTCAATGTGTCGCCGCGAGTGGATCTGGCAGACGTACCGCTTCGTAATGACCACGTCCATCGCCTTCGGACGAGTGGCGATGATGACCTCATGTTCTCCGTGAGATTCCTCGCCGGATGCCTCGGCGTTCATTTGATGGCAACCCGAAATGCTCAAGGACAACAATGTTAGGAGTGTCGCCAGGATAGGTAGGGATTTCATGTCTTGCCGCTCACGAACTCGTAGCTTGGTGGTCGAAACGGACATGGGTATTCAGGGGTTGTGAAAGGTGTGCTTGCGGCGAACAGCCTGGACCGAGGTTTGTCGCAGGAGGCGTCAGATCATTGCGGCTAAGCGCAAGCGCACTGTCGGGAGGACCGGGAGCCGCGAAAGACCACATTGGGGAGGG
>WFWZ01000074.1 GCA_015490875.1 Planctomycetaceae bacterium | reverse complement strand
CCAAAGCGCAAGCAAAGGCGCCGCCCAAGAAACCAACCAAGAAGACGCCCGCAGCAAAAAAAAGTGCCGCGTCGAAAAAGGGCTCGCCGAAAAAGCCTGCTGCGAAGACGAAGAAACCTGCGACTAAGAACAAACCCACAGCCAAGACCACCGCGAAGTCCACCTCGAAGACCCTCGCACGCAAAAAACCCCGCTGAGCTTTTCGTCCTTATTGTTGCCTCCGAGGATCCAGATCATGGCCGGTCATTCCCATTGGGCAGGAATCAAGCACAAGAAAGCACTCGTCGACAGCAAACGTGGCAAACTCTGGAGTAAACTTTCCAAGGCCATCATGGTCGCTGCCAAAATGGGCGGCGGCGATCCCGATGCCAATGTGCGGCTGAGGACGGCCATTGCCGACGCTCGAGCCGCCAGTATGCCAAAAGACAACATCGAGCGCGCCATCAAGAAGGGGACGGGGGAACTCGAAGGAGGCGATGTCGAAGAAGTCCTCTACGAAGGCTACGGCCCCGGTGGTGTCGCCATCTTGTGCGATATCCTCACGGACAACCGCAACCGTACCGCTCCCGAAATCCGAAAACTGTTCGACGTTCACGGAGGCAAATTGGGCAGCCCCAACTCGGTGTCGTGGATGTTCGAACGAAAGGGGCTCATCGTGATCGACGCAAACGCCATCGACGAAGACCGGCTCCTGGAAATCGTCCTCGAGGCGGGCGGCGAAGATGTTCGTACCGAAGGGAACCGGTACGAAGTCGTTTGCGAACCGGATCAGTACATGAGCGTCTGCGAGGCGCTCGAAGCGGAAGGCGTCCCCATCGAATCGAAGCAGATTACGCGGATCCCCAAAGATACCGTGACACTCGACGGTCCGACCGCTCGCAAAGCCCTGGCGCTCCTCGAAGCCCTCGACGATCACGACGACGTCCAAAACGTCTCGGCCAACCTCGACATCCCCGAAGAACTCGTTGCCGAGTTGCAACAGTCGTGATGGCGCGCGTCACGCCTCGCCCCGGATCCACGCCCGTTGGTGACGCGTCGGTCGATGACAGATACATGGCACATTCCGGCTCGGTAGGAGCCTCGCCGCATCGCCCTCCCAATCCATGGATTCGCCCGAGTTAGAGTTCGCGGCCATGCCGCGTAGGGATGCCAGTGTCGCACCATCGGGCACAGTGACTATCCTAGCTGGCGCCGAAAGTCGTCCATCCACGCTGCTAGCCGCTCAACGCCTTCTTTCGGCATGGCGTTGTAGATCGACGCGCGAATTCCGCCGACGCTGCGGTGTCCCTTCAGTCCCACCAGGCCGCGCTCGGCGGCTTCCCGCACGAACTGCGCCTCGAGTTCCTCCGTCGGCAGGCGAAACGTCACGTTCATCTGGGAACGACAAGCTGGGTGGGCATGGCCCCGATAAAAGCCGTCGCTCCCGTCGAGTACTTCGTAGAGCATCGAGGCCTTTTCGCGATTGAGCCGCTCCATCTCGGCGAGTCCTCCCATGGTTTCTTCGAGCCACTCGGCCACGAGCCCTACGACGTAAATACCGAACGTGCAGGGAGTATTCCAGAGCGAGTTGGCTTTCGCGTGGTTGGCGTAGTTGAGGTACCCCGGCAGCTCATCGCGACACCGCTCGAGCAGATCGCGCCGCAAGACCACCACCGTGACACCGGCCGGTCCGGCATTCTTTTGCGCACAGGCATAGATTAAGCCGAATCGTTCCACCGGAATCGGCCGCGAAAGAAAATCACTCGAGGCATCACACACCAGCGGTACTTCGCCTGTCTTCGGAAAGTCGGCGAACTGCACGCCTTGGATCGTCTCGTTCGACGTGATGTGGAGGTACGAAGAGCCGGGAGGAAGCTCCCATTCCTTTTCCCCGGGCACGCGCACGAATCCATCCGATTCGCCGTCCCAAACCACCTCGGCCTTTCCGACGCGTCGTGCTTCGCCCAAAGCATTTTTGCCCCAACTCCCGGTAACCAGGTATTGCGCCGGCGCATCGGTGAGCAGGTTCATCGGCACCATGGAGAACTGCAGCCGCGATCCGCCTTGCAGAAAGAGAATGTCGTAGTCATCCGGCAGATTCAGCAGGCGGGCGAGACGCTGCTGGGCCTGCTCGAGGATCTTCACGTACCGAGCATCCCGGTGGCTGATCTCGAGGACCGACATGCCCCAGTCATCGTAGCACACGAGCTCTTTTTGGGCTCGCTCGAGCACCGATAGCGGCAGAGTCGCAGGACCGGCGGAGAAGTTGTAAACTCGTTGCATGCGTTATTCCTTCCTTCGGGCGTGCCGTCAGCCTGCGGCGCGGTCGGGCACCAGTGCCGACCTCCCTTTCGTGCCTCGTGCGACTCACGCCCCCCTCAACGGACTCTCTACGAATGCTCACCATAAAGAACACCAGCGTATCGCGTGGCTTGGACTTGGGCAATCGCCGAAGCGTTTTACCTCGCTTCGGTACCCTCCCTATGTATCTCGTCCTTTATCTTACGATTCCTTTTGCGCTCGCTGGCGGATCTCATGCGAGCGCTCAGCAGTCGCCAATCGTGCGTCTTTCGTCGAAGCAGCGAGCGACCTGTCTGCGGGTTCTCCGCGAGGGAATGGAAGGGGACGAGTTTTGGCCGTCGATTCATGCGGTCGAGGGATTGATCGAGGCGGGGGAGGCGGCGACGGTCGTTCCGTGGCTTCGGCGCAAGTTGGCACAGGAGACCGACGATCAGCGGCGCTGCGGGTTGGCTCGCGAACTCGTCCGCGCCGGCCACCGCTCGGCCACTCGCGTCCTGCTCGAGATCCTCGGCGATTCCAAGTCGAACGGTCGGACACACGCTGCGGAGAGTCTTTACAAGGTGGCCGAGATCGGGGATGGCCGCGTACTCCGCCAGTTGCTCACCGACGCTTCCGATCCGCCTCGTCAGATCATGGCGGCAGCCGCGCTCGCGCGGTGGGGCCACCCCGACGCTTTCCGTTTATTGCGGCAGCGATTGGCGAACCCGCAGTCGCAGCGGCAACTCCAGTTGGCCGCGTGGGTGTTGGCTCGCGTCGGCGACCGCTCCGACATCCGCGCACTGCGCAAGGCGATTCCCGAGGCGAAAGAACCGCTGGTGCGCTCTTACATCGAGCATGCATTGGCTCGGCTGGGCGATCCCGACGGGCAAGCTCTACTCCGAAAGAACCTGGAGGATTCCGACGGCGCGATCCGGACATACGCAGCTACGTTTGCGGGTGAGGTGCGGGATCCTCGAGCGGTTTCTCGGCTACTGGCGATGCTCGAGGATGACGTGGTCGATGCGCGGATTCGAGCCGCTCACTCGCTGCTGCAGATGGCTTCCCCGCCGCCGACCGGGAACGCACCGATCGTCCGCGATGTCTTTCCACCGACTGAGGAGGCTCCTCGCTGGAGTGAAGGGTCGGTCGCTTACCGCCGTGACGGCACACTCCTTTATGCGACAACCCAGTTCCTCGGCAGCGCCTCGGACTTCGCTACGGCTCGCCTGGTCGCTCGAACGTCTCCAGACCTGGGGCAACATTGGGATCCACTGCGCGTCTTGCAGGAGAACACGGGTCGTCAGAACGTCATGTCGGTATCTTTGGTCTACCTCGGCGAACCGCTTGATCCCGAAACACCGCTGGCTCTCTTTTACCTCGTGAAGAACTCGCCAAGCGACCTAAATGTATTCATGCGAGTCTCCAAGGACGACGGGCGCACTTTCGGCGAATCGCGCCGAGTGACCTCGGGCCCCGGGTATTTCGTGATGAACAACGACCGGGTCGTGCGGCTGACCAGCGGACGGCTACTCGTCCCGACAGCATGGACCTCGGACGTGGGACGTGTGAATCATTTCACCATCCGCGTTTGGTACTCCGATGATAACGGTCGGTCCTGGCAGGAATCGCCTTCGCGGCTCGATTATGCCAAGCGAGGCGCCATGGAACCTGGTATTGTGGAACTTGAGGACGGTAGCTTGCTGATGATCGTGCGGACGCAACTGGGACACATTGCTGTCAGTCGGTCGCGCGACCGAGGCATGACGTGGTCGAAGCTGGAAGCGTCGACGGTCGTGTCGCCCGAGTCGCCGGCGACGATTGGGAGGATTCCGTCGACGGGCGATCTGGTGTTGGTTTGGAACAACCGTTTTCAAGCGGGCCAGGGGCATGGGGGCAAACGGACACCGTTGGTGGCGGCAATCTCTGGCGACGGCGGACGCACCTGGTCAAAGCCGCGACCCTTGGAAACGGCTGGTGACCGGACGTTCGCCTACACGAGCGTGGCGTTCGCGAAGGGGCGGATCTTGCTGACTTATTATGTGCGGGACGAAGCGACGGGCCGGATCGGATCGCGCTATCGGTCGGTGCCGATCGGATGGCTGTACGCGTCCGGCCGATAAGTCGGCGGCGCCAACGTCACGAAGAGGGGAACATCCGGTATTAGAATTTGGGTGTCCACGATTCGGCGGCGGTTCGAGTGCCTCCGGCGGACAGGGGTATGGCCTTGCCGAGTCTGCTCTGGAGTGTGGCGACTCGAGCGGCCACGGCGGGCTGGTGCGGATTGATGGACAGGGCTCGCTGGTAGTCGACCAGCGCTTGAGCGAGGTCACCCGACTCTTCGCGCAAGTGTCCCAAGGCTGTCAGCAGTCGCGGGCTGGCGGGGTTGATCGAGAGGGCGTATTCGAGTTGTCGTTGGGCCGAAGCACGATCGCCGAACTCGTCATAAAGACGAGCCAGTTCGATCCGGGCGTCTTCCGATTCGGGGCTGCGGATGACCCAATTCTTCAGCAGCGTAAATGCCTTATCGCTGCGGCCGGTTTCGACGAGGAGGACAGCCAATCCCCGATGGCATTCGGGGTGATCGGGGTATTGGTCGAGACACTGGTTGTAGAGTGTCTCTGCCTTCTGGAGCATTTCGCGGTTGTTTCGGAGTTTGCCGAGTTGGTGCATGGTCGAGGCCATGTTGTAGTAGGCATCGGCGTTGCGAGGATCGCGCCCGAGCGCCTTTTGGAAGTGTTGGAGTGCCGCGTCATATTGGCCGCTCTGGTAGAGCTTCACTCCGGTCGCGTTCTCGCCGTCGGCGACGAGGCGGCAGCCGGTCGAGCCGACGACTGCCGCCAAGAGCAGCCCCGCCCACGCCCATCGTCGAAGGTACCGCCGTCCGTTCACGCTTGAGCACCTTTTTCGGTATCCACGAGGGATGAAGACAAGTTGTCCGACGGGTGGCCCAACCGATCTTTCTTGGCCACCGTGGCTCGCGGAAGGTACGGAATCGGCTCGGCCAAGGCAAGAGGAATCGGGTGGGGAGCGGAGGATTGTGGAGACGCGGAAGGAGACTTCTCGCGGAGGGAGGCCTCTCGCGGAGACGCGGAGAACGCAGAGAGGTTTTCTTGTTTTTCCTTTGCGTCTTGGCGTCTTGGCGCGAGGAGTTTCATCTTTGCGCGAGGCGTTCTCTCGTTACGTGAGGGGTCCTCACCTCTGCGGGCTCACGCCCGCAGCTATTTTATGGCGCCGCTTCGCGGCTCGGAGGGACGGCGTTTTCCTCTCTCTGCGGGCTGACGCCCGCAGCTATTACGTGTCGCCGCTCCGCGGCTGGGGGACGCCAAGGCCAGCTCTATTCCCATCTTTGCGTCTTGGCGTCTTGGCGCGAGGCCTCGCTCTCTGCGGGCTGACGCCCCCTGCGGGCTGACGCCCGCAGCTATTTCATGGCGCCGCTTCGCGGCTGGGATGGACGGCGTTTTCCTCTCTCTGCGGGCTGACGCCCGCAGCTATTACGTGTCGCCGCTCCGCGGCTGAACCCCGACCTAGGAACCCCGACCCAGGAACCCCCTCACACCTCACTCCTCACACCTCCTCACCCGTTTTATCCTCATCATCGATACGGGCGTTCCGGCAGTCGCCAAATGACGGGCCCGACGGATTCTCCAAACCGCAATCTCCGCCAAAATCAGCTATCTTTGCTGGCCGCTACGGTTTGGCCAGTTTGCCGTCCGATAGTTGGGCTATGTTGGTAGCCGGCATGGAGCGGTCGGCATGGGCTGGCGGGTGGAACCCTTGGGATTCGTTCCGTCACAGGGAAATGCTGTTGTGAGTAAGAAAAGCCCCGAAGTGAAGGTGGACCGCCGGACGAGTCAGGATCGCCGCAGTGGGGAAGACCGTCGCAAGGCCAATGTGCCTGTCGCCGTGGACCGACGGCAAGGAGAACGTCGCAAGGTGCAGCGGCGGCGGCAAATCGATCCGACGACCTGCGAACGCGACTACTCGCCGGACGAGATCGAGTTCATGCAGGCGTTGGACGCTTACAAGCGTTCGAGCGGCCGCATGTTTCCCACGTGCAGCGAGATCCTCGAAGTCGTCCGCAGCCTCGGCTATGTGAAGATGCCCTCGAGTCAGGGGGAAGCTCCTGCGGCTGACGAGACGCCGAGCGAGGTAGCCGAGGCGGCTTCAACGGAGAGTCCGTCGTAACGGCTCGCTGCAATCCCCGGATCTGCACAAAACGAGGGCGGCCTGCTTGCAAGCGGGCCGCCCTTTGTCATTACGTCGATCGAATTCGTCTCGCAGTCGGCTGCGGAGCCGGCAGTTCTTTACTTGTTCAATTGCATCGCGCTGACGACGGCGTCGGTGAGCCAGCTCGCTGCGGCGTACTCGCCGTGCCACGACCACATGTTGCGGATGATATCCCACATGACGACGCCGACCGTCATCAACATGAAGAAGACGATGAGCAGCCACAGGACATTGGCGACCGAGTACTGGGCTTCCGGCGCTCCCGCTGGTGCGATCGCCGTGGCGACGGCTGGTTCGGAAGGCTGGAACGCCGACATGTCGGGCGACACCTGTTCCTCCAGGCCGGCCGATTCATCGGCGACCAGAGCGGACGACAGATCGGCACTAACCGAGTCACTGTCGTCCAGGGCGATCACCTGCGAGCCGCTGTCGGAGGAGTCGTCGGCGAGGAGGTCTTCCGAGGGAGCCAGCATGAACTCTTCATCGGGCTGAAGTGCCTCGGCATCGTCACCCGCCGCTTGGGCTGGCACGAGGAGCGAGTCGTCTGAAAGTTCCAATTCCGATCCCGAGCCACTACCACTCTCATCCGTTTCAATGAAAACGCTCTCGCTATCACTGGAGGACGACAAATCGACTCCACTATCGTCACTCAGGCTCAGCTCGAAATCGTCCTCGCTGCTACCACTCCCTTCACCCAGTAACAAGTCGTCGTCATCGGACTGAGCCAGGTCCGCGGCAGCCCCCTCCAACAGCAATTCGTCGTCCGACAGTTGGAATTCATCCGATCCGCTACCGCTTTCGTCCAGCTGCAACTCGAAATCGGACGGATCGCTTCCTTTCGCGTCCTTTGCCTCGGATTCGGAGATCTCGGCGCTGTCGGCCAGCTTAAGGCTGTCGCCCTCGAGTGACAAACCGCTGTCTTCCAGCTTCAAACTTCCCTCATCGTCATCGTGAATGTCGCTTCCGGCCAATTCGATACTCGAACCGGAACTTCCTTCCGCCAGAGGCTCGAGTTCGATCCCGCTTTCGGATTCGGCCAGTTTCAAATCGCTGTCTTCACTGACAACCGCCTCTTCGTCCTCTTTGCCGATAACGGTCGACGGATCTTTTTCACCCTCGGGAGCCGACTCCTCGGTCACGAGGATCGAAGAAGCCTCCAGATCATCGCCGCTGAATTCATCGGACGAGTCGGCCGGGGAAAAGAGAGATTCCAGGTCGGAACTACTGATCGAGTCCGAAGCCGCGGCTCCTTCCAGTTCCAGCTCCTGGGCCGCTCGCTCGATTTCTTCAGGCTTGAACTTCCAACTCGCACCGTCCCGATAACCGTGGACTTGGCCCAGGTCGCGTAGCTCCCGCAAGCGTTCAGGTGTGATGCCCAGCTTCTGAGCGGCTTCTTCCAAACTGAGATACTTCCCGGCCATGTGTTGATAGCTCCAGCGTTAACGCCTTCAGTCAGAGGTAGCGGCGACGAGCCCATCCATGGCCGGCTCGCCTCAGCGCCGATCCAATAGTGCTCGGATTTCTCGAGGATAAGGTTTCGCCCCGTTGTATTCCTCCATCAACAGGTCCCACCGCACGTTCCTCACACTCTTCAGTGTAATCGCTCCATCGGCCGCCGTCACGTGATAGACGCTCATCACGCGAGTTTGGCCATCGACGAGCACCACTTGGAGATCGCCGTTCTCCAGCCGATGGCTCAACGCGATCAAATCGCCCCCTTGGTGCCCCCATTGGGCTGCCGGGTGGTGGCTGCCTTGCCGCGAGGCGCCGGGCGTCTGGGCCTCGAGCGGCCTTGCCCCTGCTCCGCTCCAGCCCAAAACCACCCCCAACATCACCAATGCCAACCCGATCAGTGCGGTACGCATCGCATCCCTGCCTTTCGACTTGGTACCCGCCGCAGCTCGCAAAGGGAAACTCCAGAGCTTCCATCCTCACCCGAGGTCGTACGGCTGAACCAGGTTACGTTCCATCCTCATCCGTCAGTCCTATTCTAAAAGGCGGCCCAGGCGATTCAATAGCGTAATCCCGCCGTTTCACCCCGAGCTCCCCCTATCCCTGTCTCTTATACACATCTG
>WFWZ01000073.1 GCA_015490875.1 Planctomycetaceae bacterium | reverse complement strand
TTGTAAACTTTTCCAATGCGAAGGAAAAGAGGGGCGGCGCCGATCGGCGAAACCTTGAGCTTTTTTCAGAAGATTCTCGAAAAATCGTGAGCTTTTCGGCACTTGGGACGGGAAACTGCTCTTGACTCGCTTTCCAGACTCCTCAAGCCGCTGCGATTGGCACGCAAGTCGCACTTTGGGCAGCCTGGTGGATTGGCGTAGACAAGCGCCGTGGAAGCTGCCACGATGCAGGAAGCTCGTGGCCCCAAGCCAGGCAAGCTGGGCAAAATCGCTCGGCTGCCTACCGGTCATCGCCTAGGAAAGGAGTCCGCTCGTGTGGTTTCATGCGCAACTGGAAGTTCCCATTCTCCTGGCCAGCTTGGTGCTGGCCGTCCTCGGTGTCGGGTCGGCACTCGCCAGCCGTCTCCTTTGGGTCTCGCGACACGGACGCATCGCCATGGGACTCTTTCTCACTACGATGGGGCTCGTCGTCGGCACAACGATGATGGCTCTTTCCATCGGTTCGTCCTGCTGGATCACCGGAAGTGGTTCGCTCCTGCTCATGAGCCTCATTGGCACCGTGGCTCCGCGTCCCCAGGCGACGCCACTCGTCTAGATTCTCGCTTGCCAACTATCCCCTTCATGATCGAGTCCGGCCGCGCTTCGATTGCCGCGCACCCCAGCAGTGTCGTGTCTCGCGGCTGCGACTTTTCTATCTGCGCAAACTGTGCGTCTCCAGCACGTGGAGAACCTCTATCTCCCCACCGGTGCGCCTAATCCTGTCACCATGCGCGGCCGATACTAGAAGCAGAACCGTTGCGACTGGCAGGCTGGGATATTTCCGGGAATCTGGCAGAATCCTAGAAAACCTTCTGTTCGCGCGCGGTTTCATCCGATCATAGATCTACGGGTCCATTGTCGACGGCTCGCCGTGCATCGTCCGGTAGTCGGCTTCAGGCCGGAAGGTTCCCGCAACCGGCCGGTACGATGGCGGAGCGTGTCGGCCGACCCGACGAAATATGACGCGGACCCTTGACTCGATGTTCTCGTCTCGCCGCACCACGGGCGTTGCGGGAAACAATCCAAAGGAACCGACCTCAGGAGGGGGGACTCATGCGACGTTTTGTTGTTGGATTGGCGCTGGTGCTGGCGCTCGTGGCTATCCCATCGTGGGCGATGGCCGGCGATCAGGAGATCGCCAACGAATTGGTCAAGCAACTTCAGGCCAAGAAAGCGGCCGGCGAGCTCACGAAGTTCGGGATCGACTTGGAAATCGATCACGGGGTCGTGTGGCTCAAGGGACACGTCTCTTCCCCGAAGCACCGCGAACTGGTGTTGTCTATCGCCAAGAGCATCGATGGTGTGGAGGAAGTGATCGATGACATCACGATCCGGCAATCCACGGCCGCCAAGTCTCCGGCTCCGAAAAAGCCAGGCTTCCTCGCGGCGTTGACGGGGACAGCCGAGCCGGCGTCCCGCAAGAAGGCAACGCCGCAAGCATCGAAGCGGCTGATGCCCACGATTGCGAAACCGTCGAAGAAGTCGGCAACGCCCATCGCCCGCGCAAAGCGTCTTGCCGTCACGCCCAAGGCGACGCAAGTTCGGCCGGCATCGGAGGTGGCTGTAAGCGAAACCGCCGCTCAGGCCGCTCTCCCGGTCGCGCCCGCCGATCACCAAGTCGCGCCGGCGGTGCCGTCCGGGGCTCCCGAAGCGACGCACCACTTGCACGACCACAGCGCCGCACCGGCTCGTCCAAGCGACGCGGAAATCGCTCAAGCCGTCATCGCGCGTCTTCGGCAGCAGCAACAGTCGGGCGCCCTGCGCGACTTCACGCTCGACGTCACCGTCGACGCCGGTTCGGTCTGGATCAAAGGAAACGTGGCCTCGCCCGAGCAGCAACGGCTCGTGCTGGAAGTGGCTCGGCGCGTCTACGGCGTGACGCAAGTCGTCAATGACATTACGGTCCAGCAGGTCGCTGTTGCCGCTCAGCCCATTGCCAACTACGAGAGCCGCCTCAAGCCGGCACGCATGCAAGAGGCCGGTGCCGCCCCGCAGACTCCTGCGCCATCGGCGGCTCCCCAGGCTCCGGTCGCCTTCGCTCCAGCCTCGGGCGCTCAGCCGGTACCGATGAACGCGGCGTCGGGGATCGCTCGAGCCCGCTACGATCATCCCACGATGCCAGCGTATGCGTGGCCCAGCTATGCGGCCTATCCCAACTACGGCGCGGTCACGTACCCGAAGCAGTACTCGCCCGCGGCTTGGCCCTACATCGGCCCCTTCTATCCCTATCCGCAAGTGCCACTTGGCTGGCGCAAAGTGACACTTCAGTGGGATGACGGCTGGTGGTTCTTGGACTTCAAGAGCAAGTAGGGCAACGCGAGTGGGACACGCGTCGCTACCCGACGGTAAAGCGGCCTGGCGGGTCCCCATCTGGCGAATCCAGCAAAAAGACGTCGCGAAGGGCTTCCCATTGTCGGGAAGCCCTTTTTTTGCTGTCCTCTACATCGCTTGAAAGGAACCGGCGGTGGCAAGCCAAGCCTTCTACGATGCTTGCTCGCGGCGTTTGCGAATGAACTCGAGCCGCTTC
>WFWZ01000072.1 GCA_015490875.1 Planctomycetaceae bacterium | reverse complement strand
TCACCCTTCAAACTTCACCCTTCAAACTTCACCCTTCAAACTTCACACTTCATTTCCCTCTTGAACCGACTCGCCCGATCAAGGAAACTCCCGCCCGACTTGTCACTCCAGGTGTTTGCCACCGGAAAACGGACTTCGTGACTATTTCGCCGCTCGGTTCGATGCCCCAGCTCTTTCGCCTGTCTTCCCGAGCTCTCCTCCTGCTGGCCTGGCTGCTGGTGACCGGGTGCTCGCTGTGGAGTCCGCTCGAGCCTCAGGCGACAGTGTGGCTCGAAAACCCCATCACCGTCTCGCACCCCGACCGCGAATTCGTCTGGAACCAACTCGTCGACGAACTCGATGACTATTTCCCCATCGCGCGCGAAGAGAGAATCCGGCAGGCCGGCGATGTCCTCACCGAAGGCCGTATCGAAACGTGGCCGGTTGCCGGAGCCACGATCCTCGAGCCTTGGCGACGCGACTCGACCCCGGGCTTCGAACGACGTCACGCCACTTTGCAGTCGGTCCGCCGTCGGGCCATCGCTCGCATGTGGCCGGTCACCGGCGGCTACCAGATCGAAGTCGTCGTGCTGAAGGAACTGGAAGACGTCGAGCGGCCCGAGCTCTCCCCTGGCAACGACATCGTCTTTCGGCACGATGGAAGTGTCGTTCGGCAGGGCCCCGACAAGAAAGGCGAAGGGCCCTACACCCTCGGTTGGATCCCTCTGGGACGCGACCTGTCACTGGAACAGCAGATTCTGGCGGAACTCCAAGCTCGCCTCGATGCGCCCGATGTGACACCGCCCTCGATTTTGCCGCTCCCCGCCGACCAGCCGACGCCGACCGTCCCGGCTTCGCCCACTCCAGCCATCGGCCCGACGCCGCTTCCGCCCGTACCCTCGAACGCCCCGTAGCCACTCAGGCAGCCGCGCGGCCCCATCCCAAGTGCCACGCCAACTGCGGACTCACGTCTTTGGCTACCGACAACAGGCCGGGATCTTCCTTGAGTACCGCGACGACGTTCTCGAGTTGCTCGTGCGCATTCCAGGCCAGATCGAGGAAGAGCCACTTGCGACCGTGGAACTCGCACGCTCCGCCCCCGACGCCTCCCATGTATTCCTCGCGGATTTCATATCCCAGCCGGCGCGCCAGCTCCAATGCCTCATGCAGCAACTCCAGCGTCTGCATCCGTGCGGCTCCTCGTGTCAACTTCCCTGTCTTACACGTCCCAGTTGCGGACGACTTTCCAATGGCTCGCGATTATATCGGCTTGGACTCCAGTTGCCCAGGCGAATCCGTCGATACGTTTCATGGGCCTAAATGCTGATGCCGGCATGGGTTAAGACATCCGTGTCAGCGAACCGAGGCAAAGCGGCCCCAGCGAGGCAATCCACACAACCTAGCAGAGCTTCACCGAGTCTTCCGACCAGCTCGGCCAGTCAAGGAGGCCTATCATCTCATGAGTGAATCGGCGCGAGTCCACGAGTTGCAGCAGCAGTTGGCGACCCTTCAAGAGCGACTCATGCAGGCCGAACGGCTCACCGCCGTCGGGGAACTCGCCAGCACCACCACCCATGAGTTCAACAACATCCTGATGACGATCATGAACTACGCGAAGATGGGCCTTCGCCACAGAGACGAGGCGACTCGCACCAAGGCCCTGACCCGCATCCTCGAAGCCAGTGAACGAGCCGCCAAGATCACTCAGACGATCCTCGGCGCCGTCCGGAACCGCTCGGCCGACCGCGAACCGACCGACCTGGGGCAACTCGTACGCGATACCCTCGTTCTGCTCGAACGAGAACTTAGCAAGTACCGCATCGCCGTCGAATTGCAATTGCAGCCGTCGCCGCACGCACTGGCCAACGCGAATCAAATCCAGCAAGTTCTCCTCAATCTCCTCATCAATGCCCGTCAGGCCATGCCGCACGGCGGCGTGCTCTGCGTGACGGTCCGTCCCTCCGACGATGGCATGGTGGAACTGATCGTGCGCGATTCCGGCTGCGGGATTCCGCCCGACGTCCTCCCCAGGATCTTCGACCCGTTCTTCAGCACCAAGACGGGACCGGATGGAAGTGGCCGAGGCGGCACGGGACTGGGCCTGTCGGCATGCCGGCATATCATCGAAGGCCATCGAGGTCGGATTCGAGTCGAGAGCACCGTCGGCAAGGGAACCGCCTTTTGCATTCGCCTACCGGAAGCGCCTTCCTCCAACGCCGCCGCCATTGCCACTCCCAACATGCAGGTCAACAATAGTGCGTCTTCCAGCAGCCGTGCGTAAGTCACGGTGCGCGGTCTTGGGACTCCAGACTCACGGAGACGATCCAAGCAGCCGATCGCAGTGCTCAGGAACGACATTTCCCAGCCCATGAAGACGTGCCCGTTAGAGTCCCACTATGCGACATAGGGGTGTGAGTGTCCCTCACACGTCTCGCCCAACGCGATGCGTGGGAACGGGCGGGGCAGGGCGGAAGTGGTGAACCGACTCCAGTGGCAACGTGATCGCGAGCGCCTCGGCGACCTCGCGACAGGTGGCCTCGACTTCCCCCTTCAAAATGTCGGGTGCTCCGGCGACTCGAGCGTTGATGGTCACGTCGGCTCGCTTGACACGCACGCCGCTGGCTACTGACAACTCGGCGTCACTGTCGCTCGAAACGAGATTGGCCAAAGCCACGTCCGGCCCCGATTCGGCCAGAATCTTGACGTGAGCCGCCTCCATCTGCCGGCCGGCCAGGCGCACCGCCAGCCGGCGCGTCAACTGACGCACCAGTTCATCGAGTTCGAAGGAAGCTCCTTGCGCCACTCCGCGAGCATTCAGCCATCCCAACTCGGCCTCCCCCTCGGCATAGACCTCATAGTCGACGTCCATGAGCGATGCGTGAGCGGGGGAAGGGGACTCGAGTGCCGATGCGAGTTCGTCGAAGCCTTCGCCGGTGCGAGCACTGATGAAGAGGACCGGCTTGCTGGCGTAGCGGTCTTGAAGACACTGGCGCAATTCGTCCCGAGCGTCCTCATCGAGTCGATCGATCTTATTGACGGCGATGATGTCGGCCTCTTCCAGTTGTTTCAGGAAGATGTACTGAGCCTTGGGAGAAAAGCCGGCTCGCCGACGCGCTCCTAGAATCTTGAGGCCGTGTTCGGGCTTGAGCAGCACGGTGAACGGGCCGACGTCGAACCGGTCGCCGTGCAGGGCCCTGAGAGGTTCCATCACCGTGGCGACCAGATCGGTGCAACTCCCCACCGGCTCGGTCAGAACGGTGTCGGGGAGAGATTGCGCGTCGAGTTGTTCGAGTGTCTCCGTGAGGGCATTGAACTGGCAACAGAAGCAAGCACCGGCCACCTCGCCGACGGGGAAACCTTGGGAACGGAGAAAATGCGTGTCGACCAACTCAGCCGCCTGATCGTTCGTCACGATGCCGATCTTGCGGCCGCGTTCGAGGTAACCTCGAGCCAGCCGGGCGATCGTCGTCGTTTTGCCGGCTCCCAAGAAGCCGCCGATCATGAGGAGACGCATAGAGGTGTGAGGTGTGAGGGGTGAGGGGTGAAGGGCCTTGGTGGAAATGTCCACGTCGTCCACCCGTCCACTGTGTCCACTACGTCCACTGTGTCCATTATGTCCACGGTCCACCCACCCGGTCCACCCGCCCTCTGCGGGCTCGCGCCTTCTGCGGGCTTGCGCCCGCAGCTATTACATGCCGCCGCTTCGCGGCTGGGATGGAACGCCTCGCGGCTGGGGGACGCGGAGGCCATCTCCATTCCCATCTTTGCGTCTTTGCGTCTTTGCGCGAGCCCTTCCTCCCTGCGGGCTCACGCCTTCTGCGGGCTGACGCCCGCAGCTATTGTGTGCCGCCGCTTCGCGGCTAATGCGGGACGCTTCGCGGCTAATGCGGGACGCTTCGCGGCTCGGATGGAACGCCTCGCGGCTAATGCGGGACGCTCTGCGGCCGACCCTCAAGCCAGAAACCCCTTTCACACCTCACACC
>WFWZ01000071.1 GCA_015490875.1 Planctomycetaceae bacterium | reverse complement strand
CTCATATCTGTATCCTCACTCCGCAACACCGCAATCACGCTGTCGCAGCGCTTCACTCCACGTACAAAAACTCATTGGAACTCAAAACGGCCTGACACAAACTCGCCAGTGCTTCCAAACGAGCACTCGGCGCCTTTGATTGCTCCTTCTTCGGCCATGGCCGTTTGGCAAAAGCGTCCTCTTGCTGCTTGACATAGTCTCGAGCCGCCGTCCATTCGGTATCCGTCGGGAGGCGACCGTAGGCAAGCTGCCAGATGCGCCGAACTTGAGCTTCGAGCGACGAGCCCGCTCCGCGTTCGACTCGCTCGGCCATCTTCTGAGCTCGCTCGTAGACGAACATACTGTTCATCAGCAACAGGGACTGAGTCGACACCGTCGACGTATTGCGCGCGGAGCAGTTGGGTGCCATTCGAGGAAGGTCGAACGACGCAATGGCACTCAGAGGTCGACTGCGCCGAAATTCCACGAACACCGTCCTGCGGAACTGCTGTCCCTTCATGTCGATAACGGGACCTGGGCGGCCCGCATTGAGGTTCTCTTTGCCGATCACCCATTGGCCGATCCGATCAGCCATGACGGGAACTGGAGGCCCTCCCGCCTCGAGATTCAATTCGCCGCTGACCGCCAAGAGTGCGTCTCGAACGGTTTCAGCTTCCAATCGCCGCAGAGGCCAATGCCACAGCAACCGATTCTCCGCATCGACTCGCAGGCCCGCCTCATGCGTTGCCGAAGTCTGACGGTAGACCGCCGAATGCACGATCGTGCGATGGAGCTCCTTCAGGCTCCAACCTCGAGCTATGAACTCGTCGGCGAGCCAATCCAAGAGCTTCGGGTGCGTCGGCGGCACACCGAGTCTTCCGAAATCACCCGGCGTCGCCACGATCGCCCGACCGAAGTGCCACATCCAGACGCGGTTGACAATCACACGTGCAACCAATGGGTGACGGCCACTTGTCAGCCACTTTGCATACGCCAGACGGCGTCCCGTCGAAGGCAAGCTAGGATCGTTGATAGGAATCCGAGGGGCGTTTGCACTTGTCAAGACTCGCAACTCATGAGGCTCCACCTTCTGCTTTGGCTGCTCGGGATCACCGCGAGCGAACAGATGAGTTGCCGGAGGATCCTCGCCGCCGGTCTCCCAAACACACCGGATCCATTCTTCTTTGGGCTTCGTTGCTCGAAGAGCCGCCGCCTTGTCCGCGAGTTTCTTCAGCGTGTCGGCCGCTTTCCGGTCGTAGAGATAGAGCGACCCCGCCGTCACGTTGACACTGGGATACTTCTTCAAGAGAGCCTTCTGCTCAGCCGTTCGTTTCTTCTCAGGAGTCTCTCGCGCCTTCCGCACGGATTCCCGCACGCTCTCCGGCAACTTCGCCAACTCACGTTCGAAAACCGCCTCGATGAACTCTTGCTGCTTCTTCGTGCGTTCCGCCAAGATCGCCTTCGCTTTCTTCTCAATCTCAGCCGCTCGGCGCCGGTCGGCGTCGGTGTAGAGCGAAATGCGGCGTTTGGAAGGAGGAAGCCACCGGCGAGGGTCGAAGGCAGGTTCGAAGACCGCTCGAAGCGCATAGTAGTCGCTTTGCGGAATCGGATCGTACCGGTGATTGTGGCAGCGGGCACATCCAACGCTCAGACCTAACAGAGCACTTGAGACGATTTCGATCGTTCCGGCGACGACGTCGTCGCGAGCGACCACCTGGTTGACGCCGCCGACTCCGGTTCCATCGGGAGCCATGCGCAAGAAGCCTGTCGCTGCCAATATCTTGGCCTTCTCAGGAGACAGGTTTCCGAACGATGAGCCGATCAACTCATCGCCTGCTAACTGCTCGACAATGAACTGGTCAAACGGCTTGTCGTTGTTGATGGATTCAATCACATAGTCGCGGTACTTGTATGCATACGGCCGCTGGGGATCGGACTCGGTATACCCTTCCGAGTCGGCGTAGCCGGCCACATCGAGCCAATGACGACCCCACCGCTCGCCATACCTGGGCGACGCCAAGAGACGCTCAACGAGACGAGCATAAGCATCCGGCCTCTTGTCAGCCACGAACGCCTCGATTTCTTCTGGCGTCGGCGGCAGACCATGCAAATCGAAGGTCAAGCGGCGAATCAGCGTCCGGCGATCGGCCTCGGGAGCCAACGACAGCCCTAGCGGCTCGAGCTTCGCGAGGATGAAACGGTCGATCGGCGTACGGACCTGGCCTTCGTTCCGCACTGCCGGAGGCACAGGACGCACGATTGGCTGAAAGGCCCAGTAGTTGCGTTCCTCTTCAGTGATGTAGTCGTCCGGGTCGAGATCCTTCGGCTCGGGCCGAGCCGTGCGGGCTCCTTCGGCAATCCATCGCCGTATGGTCTCTATCTCATGCTCGGTCGGCCGAAGCTTCACCTCCTCCGGCGGCATGTCGCCGTCGACGATCCGTTCGAGCAGATAACTCTCGTCGGGATCGCCGGCCACGATCACTTCGCCCGATTCGCCTCCGGCCATGATGAGCCGTCTCAGCCGGAGGTCAAGTCCTCCTTCCTTGCGTCCATCCTCTCCATGGCAATGGAAGCAATGCGTCTTGAGGATCGGGCGCACGTCACGCTCGAATGTCACGGAAGGTTCTCCAGCCACCAGTGCTGAGTGACACTGCAACGTCACAAGGAGTGTGCTAGCCAAGATAGAGAACGTGCGGAGACGGTCAAGCATGTGACCGAGGACGGGAGCCGGTTGGAAGGCGTTCACGACTGTCCTCTCCTGTTGGCAACAGTCGGTCCGATAGGTGGGCTACGGGTTCGGACCTCATCCAGGTGGGAAGTTACTTCATTGTAGCAGCACGAGACCGTGTGCATCAAGCCAAACGGGGGACGAGCCATCTGCCAAGCTGGGGTTGCTCACGCCAATCGAACCAGCTCGCCCGACTGAGCCGATGTCGTGGCAGCCTCCATCCAGGCCACCGCTGCCCGCGAATCTTCGGGCGGCACCCGCTCGGGCTTCCGCCCTGCTCGAATGCACTGGGCGAAATAACGCAATTCCTCCTGCAAGACCCCAAAGTATCGTCCGAACGGCCGAGGCCAATAGAGCGTGTCGGGCATTTGGACGCCTCGAGCATCGTGGATCTCCAGACCGGCTTCACCGCAGTTGATGTAGAGCGAACCTTCGGTGCCGATGACTTCCATTCGAGCATCGATGGTGTAGGGCGTCGTTTCGGGAAGACACCAGGCCGACTCCACCACGGCAATCGCATCGGTGTCCAACCGAGCCATCGACCAGCCGCAATCGGGGTAGCGATTGTTGCCCGGATGCACCTCCTGTCCATAGACAGACACGACTTTGGCACCGCTGAACCACAGCATCAAGTCTGCGTCGTGGATCCCGTCCCCCATCAATGCGGAGATGTCATCAAGCACCATTCGGCCGATGGCGCGGGAGAGATTGCGCCGAGCGTGCATGGAGACGATGCGGCCGATGCGGCCCTCGTCGATCGCCTGCTTGGCCAACGTGACCCGCGGATCAAAACGACAAATGTGCCCCACCATGAAGAGGCCTTCCGCCTCCCTGGCAGCCGCCAGGATCTGGTCGCAGTCGGCTACCGTCGATGCCATGGGCTTTTCGAGCAGCACATGTTTGCCCGATCGCAATGCATCGATGGCGATGTCGCGGTGGTCGTAGACATGCGTCGTGATGCTGACGGCATCCACCTCTGGATCTTCCAGCAGTTGCCGGTAGTCGGTGTAGCGCCGAGCCACTCCCAGGCGGTCGGCGACTTCCGCCAGGCGGTGCGGACGACGCGTACACAAGGCTACCAAATCAATGTCAGGCATCTCCGCCAAGTTGTCGGCATGAACTTCGCCGAACCATCCCAGCCCAATGACACCCCATCGCACACGTTCTCGATCCGCCATCGCGTTCTTTCCGATCTCGAGATCTTGGTCCAACCACAGCGAGTCCGACAACCGACGGCTACTCCGACCAGCCCCATGGTTTACTGTCTCATCGTTTTGCGGCGCAGCCACAGATCATTGTGGAGGGTCGCTGGGTGATCGGCAACGGGAGAGCTGGCATGGGGGAGAGCAACGAGATACGCTGAAGGAAGGGTTTTCATCAAGCGTCCTACCGTCTTTTGTTGTCGGAGCCGCCCCAGTTATGATCTTCCACCACATCGGATTGCCGACGCACGAGCCGCAGCCGAATGAAACGTACGTGCCGGAGACGAAAGTCTGGGTGACCGATCCGGCGGACCATCCCTACCGGGTCGAGTTCTTGAGATTCGAAGAGGATTCTCCCGTGCGCGGCCCGCTTCGCGATATGCCTCATGTCGCCTACCGCGTCGAAGACATCCACCAGGTCCTCACCGGCGAAGAAGTGATCCTCGAACCGTTCGTCCCCATGCCCGGACTCACGGTCGCCTTCATCAAGAAACATGGGGCAGTCATCGAGTACATGCAATTTCGTGAAGGAGCGACCGAGTTCGCCCATCTGCGATCGGCGGCTTCCGAGGAGAGTTAGGGCGAAGCCGCATCACCACGGTGGCAACGCCATCGTGCCGCCATCGAGTGTGACGATTGTTCCATTGATGTATGCCGCATCGTCGCTCATCAGGAACACCGCCGCTTTCGCCACATCTTCCGGTTCGCCCAATCGGCGCACCGGTATCTTCTCCGCAACCTCGCGAAACAGATCCTCCACGGGGCGATCCCAACCTTGGCAGGTCGCTTCGAGCATCGGAGTCCGGATCGTTCCCGGACTGATCCCCACGACGCGAATTTCCCCTGCATAATCGGTGGTCATACAACGGATGATGGCTTCCAGCGCCGCTTTCGAGGCGCAATAGACGGCGTGCTGGGGAAAGCCGATTTGGGCGGCGACCGACGTCGTAACGAGGACGACGCCTTTTCCTGCGCGCCGGAGTGCTCCAACGCCATACTTGAGCGTCCACAGGACACCTTGAACGTTGACTCCCATGACGCGTTCCCAGATGGCGTCGTCGAACGACTCGACTGTACCTTGAGCCCACGCTCCCGCGTTGCAGTGTACGCCATGCACCTTTCCGAAATGCGCTTCGGCCGTTTCGAACAACCGAGATACCTGCTGCTCGCACGTCACATCACACGGTACAAAGAGAGCGTGTTCCTGGCCGCCCAACTCCTCTTCCAACTTTTTCCCTTCCTCCGGTTGGATCGACGCCATCACGACACGGGCTCCCTCGGCGACATACTGGCGACTGCACGCCGCACCGATTCCCGATGTCCCTCCTGTCACCACAATCGTCTTTCCTTGAAGCTTCATCGCGCACCTCTAAGTCGTAGCGAACTGTCGTGGGCTCGTTGGCGTCTACGCTGAGTAGACTGGACTTCCGAGCAGATCACCAACTATGGATCGAGACTTTGACACCAGGAACGAATGGCCTCATCGGCCATAGCTTGGAAATCGTAGGTGGGCTGGTATCCGAGCAGGCGTCGAGCCTTCGAGATGTCGATCGAAAACGAATGGTATCGAGGACAGGGAATGTCGATCGTCGGGATTCCCAGCTTCTGCGATAAGTATCGGGCCGCACGGCGATATTCGAACGGTTCGGCAGCCGCAATGTTGAAATCCTCCCCGAGTGCCCTTTCGTTGCCAAATGCACAACCGAAGGCCTGAATCACATCGTCGATTTGGACGATGTGGCGCGTGAGTGGCCGGCCGGCGGCGTCGAGCAGCACGGGGATGTGTTCGCGTCCTGCGCGGACGTGCTCGAGTACCTCGTCGGGCACCTCGCCAAACCCATGGCCGGGCTCGGCGGGGTCGACATTCTTGAGGATCGAAAAATGGTTGAGCAGGTCGTCCTTTTCGAACACCCAGGACGATCGAAGTATCGTCCACGGTAAGCCGTACTGGATACCGTATTGACGTGTCATCGTTTCTTCGAGCACCTTCGAGAAGGCATAATAGCCCGGATACGCGGCCAGCGGCGTTTCCTCGTCGATCGGCTTGGGATGAGGATAGAACCAGATTCCTTGTGCGGCATCGCCGCTGAGCAACACGAATTGCCGTACGGTGTCGGAAAAACGGCAGGCCTCTAAAACGTGAAATGTTCCTCGGAGACTGACATCGAAGAATGTCTGAGGGTTTTCCTTGGTGGTAGCGAGCTGGATGACGATATCGGCCCCTTCCACAACGCGCTGGCACAGCCGTTGATCCGTAATACTTCCTTGGAATGTTTCAACGTGCTCGCCGGGAATCTTCCGCTGATGGACCAGCGCTCGGACGCGGTCTCCCTGCTCGCCAAGCCAGGAGACGAGCCGACGGCCGATCTTTCCTGAACCCCCGAACACGGCCACG
>WFWZ01000070.1 GCA_015490875.1 Planctomycetaceae bacterium | reverse complement strand
TGACCGAACTGGGCCGGGCCGGGTTCAAGCCCGAAGCGATTCTGACGAGTACCAAGGCGGTGCTGGCTCTGGCTCGCGCGACAAGCACCGAACTCCCCCGCGCCACCGAGATCGCCGGGGCGGCATCGCGCGGGTTCGCTTTGCCCGTCGATCAGCTGGCCCGCGTGACGGATGTGCTCACCGCGACCGCCAACGGCAGCGCCCAGACACTCGATGACCTGGCCGAAGCGCTCAAACCCGTCGCACCGATCGCGGTCGAAGCGGGCGCGAGCATCGAAGAGACCGCCGCCGCGATTGCGGTGCTGGCCAACAACGGCATCAAGGGCTCGCTGGCGGGCAACGCGCTGGCCCGTGCCTACAAGAACCTCTCCAAAGAGTCGAACCAGACCCAACTCCGCAAGATCGGTGTCGAGGCGGTCGATGCGCAGGGGAACCTGCGACCACTGGCCGACATCCTCAACGATCTGGCCAAGGCGACCAAGGGGCTCGGGTCGGCCCAGCGGTTGTCGATCTTTGAGACCTTGTTCGGGCGTGGACAGGCCGCCGCACTCAAGCTCGCGTCATCCGCAGCAGCCTTTGATGAACTCCAGGCTCAGATCGAAAACTCCGCCGGGCTCGCGGTCAAGACGGCCGAGGAGATGGACGCGGGGATCGGCGGCTCGTTCCGCAAGCTCCTCTCGGCTGTCGAGGGCATCGCCATTGCCATCGGCGAGGCGATCCAGAAACCCGTCCGGCGGGCGGCCGACGCGATCACCAAGATCGCGGGCTGGATCACCAACCTCATCAATCAGAACCGCAAGCTCGTCGTGACGATCCTCAAGCTGACCGCCGTTGTGATCGGGGTCGGGATTGCCTTGGTCGTTGCCGGGGCCGCGATCGTGGCCATGGGTGCGGTGTTCGGTTCACTCGCCGCGATCATCACCGGCGTTGGTACGGCGATCGGAGTATTGGGGACGGTCCTTGCCGCGTTGCTCTCGCCGATCGGACTGGTTGCCGCAGCTGTTGTCGGTGTCGGCGTGGCAATCTTGACTGCAAGCGGTGCCGGGGCCGAAGCGCTCAACTGGCTGGGTGAGCAGTTCAACAAACTCAAAGCCACCGTGACGCAGGCCCTCGGCGGGATGGCCGATGCCTTGGCGGCTGGTGATGTCGCACTGGCTGCCCAGATCCTCTGGCTCTCGCTCAAACTCGTGTGGGAGAAGGGCATCGCAGCCATCAACGCCGCATGGCTCGAAGCCAAGCGGTTCTTCATCAGCACGGCTCAGAAGATGTGGTTCGGGGCGTTGGCGGCGGCCCAGATCGGGTTCCACGCCATCGAGGTCGCGTGGATTGAGACGACGGCCTTCCTCTCCAAGACCTGGACCAACTTTGCCAGCGGCTTCAAGAAGATCTGGGAGACGGCGACTTCGTTTGTCGCCAAGCGGATGCTGGAGATTCAGGGACTCTTCGATTCATCGCTCGATGTCAAAGCCGCCAAGCAAGGCATCGACCAGCAACTCGAATCACGACTCAATGACATCGAATCGCAGGCCCAGCAAGCACTCGCTCAACGCGATCAGAAACGACAGCGCCAACGCGAGCAAGCCGCGAGGGAGAACGAAGCCACACTCGCCGAGCTCGGGCGGCAGTTCGATGAAGCCCAGAAGGCGCTCGACGATCGCACCAATGCCAAGATCGAAGAGACGCAGAAGGCGCTCGACAAAGCCCGCAAGAAACTCGATGAGGCGATCGCCAAGGCGGCCAAGGAGCGCAAGGACGCGCAGAACGGTGGGGTCGATGCCAACGCGCCCGACTCCGCTGACAGCCTCGTCGCCCGCATCCAGAAACAACTCGCCGGGCTTGGTAACACCATCTCCGGAAAGACGACCGTTCGCGGCACCTTCAACGCGCTGGCTGTCCAGAGTCTCGCCGCAAGCGACCCCGTCGCTGAACGCACCGCCAAGGCCAGCGAGCAGACCGCCAGGAACACCAAGCAACTCGTCACCGCCGCCCAGACCGGCGGCCTGACCTTCGCATAGGAGATTGATTTCGTGCCCATCACGGTGACCGAAAAGTTTGAGAGCCGCCGATCGACCACGGGCGACAACCCGTCGGCCGAGCTTGGCTACACCGTGCGCGGCACCGAAGATGATCTCGCCGCCCGGACCGCCGTCGAAGCCGCCAGCCCGACGACCTACGACAACCTGCCGCGTCAGGCGGTGGCCGTCGAACCGGTCGGGCCGGAGCACTGGGACGCGACGGTGCGCTACGCGCTGGATCAAGCCTCCTCCGCTCCGCCACAGACTGGCGAAAGCGTCTTCAACTTCGACACCGGCGGCGGCACGCAGCACATCACGCAGAGCAAAGCCACCGTCGGCACCTACGCCGCCTCGGGTTCGACGGCTCCTAACTTCCAGGGCGCGATCGGTGTGACGGCAGACAGCGTCAACGGCGTGGACATTACCGTGCCGGTGTACCAGTTCTCCGAGACGCACTACTTGCCCGCAACGCAGGTCACCGACCAGTACAAGGGCACGCTGTTCAGCCTGACCGGCAAGGTCAACAACGGCTCGTTCCGCAACTTCGCGGCCGGCGAGCTGCTCTTCCTCGGCGCGACGGGCTCACGCCGCGGCACCGGGGCTGACGACGATTGGGAGATCACCTTCCGATTCGCCGCCAGCCCCAATGTCACCGGCCTCTCCGTCGGGCCGATCAGCGGCATCAACAAGAAGGGGTGGGAGTACCTCTGGGTGCGCTACGCCGACGCTGAGGACACCGGCTCGGGCACGATCGTCAAACGCCCAATCGCGGCCTATGTCGAACGGGTCTACGACGATGGGAACTTCGGAGGGCTGGGGATATGAGCGGCGATGCCTTCACCAAGGTCCGCACCGGCCAGCCGCTGGTCATCCCCGCGCGGGCGTACAACGCCTTCATCGATGCGGCGGTCGATCACCGATTGCGCGAACGCAACACCACGGGCGACCCACGCCCGGATGCGTTGCATCGCGGCATCGTGCTCGTGCGCAACGACATGACCGAGACGCTGCCCGCGTTCAACGCGCTGGCGATCGCGGGCCCGCTCATCGAGCCGGGCGACAGCGATCAGGAGCGGACCTTCCAGGGGCGCACGCCATTGATCGGTGAGAAGGCGACCGAGGACTCGCCGCCGCTGTCGTTCGTGGTCGCACAGGAAGCCATCGAACCGGGCGGGCTCGGACGCTGCGTGCTCTCCGGCACCACGCCCGCCAAGATCACGGTGCTCGACGAGAGCGATACGACCTGCGAACTCACCGCCGACGAGACGGTGCTAACGACCTCGCCGCTGGGCGGTGCGCCGATCCTCTGGAAGGAAGAAGGCACCGGCGAGAAATGGGCGGTGATCGAACTCGGTCGACCCTCGCTCGGACGCATCACGGCTGTGCTTGGTGAAGGACAACTGATCCCCACCGAGGCCAACCGCTGGCGCTACCCGTGGGTCGAGGCCCGGCTCGACGGCGATCCGGGCAGCGAGACCTACCTGCGCTATGTGCCCGTGCCCGACGGCCTCTCGTCCCAATCGCCCGGCGGTGGCGAAGACCCGGCCCGCATGGCGATCAACCGTTTTGAAGCGCATCACTGCGACGACTCCGTGCCCGGCACCGGCTTTGAGGGCATGCTCGGCGTGGGACCGGTGTGCGATCTGCCCGGCGTGCTGCACAACTGCCCGCCCGCACGGTCGCTCGAGACGCGGCTCGCGCCGATCCCGATCGGTGTCACCGTGCAACTCACCTGCGAGCGAGACACGAAGGGCAACCCGGTGTGGATCTTCGAGGCGATGAGCTGCGTCGAGATCGCCGACCCGGCCGACGGCGACCGCAAGTTCAACCTGCTGGCAGCGGGAGGTGGCGGATGACGACCCCCACGAAAACAGCCCTCACAAGGAATGCTGCTGATCTCAACGCACGCCGTGCGCGTGAGCGCAGCAAGTATGTCGAGCTGGCATCGCGCCCGGGCTCGTCGTACGGCTCGACCAATCACGGCAGACACGCGGTCCGAATCGTGCAGCGCTGGAAGCCGCGCCTGGTCGTCGACTTCGGCTGCGGCCGCAATGACTTCGTCCAGCACCTCCGCCGCCTCGGCTTCGACGGCCTCGGCATCGACTTTGCCTTCCCCGAGGCCGACATCGCCAGGCTCATGCACGACACCGGGCTGCTCGATGGCGTGGCCGATGTCGTGACGAGTTTCGACGCGCTCGAGCACCTGCTGCCGCAGGATGTGAACCCGGTGCTCGAAGAGATGCGCCGTGTCGCCCGGCCAAGAGCGTGGTTCTGCTTCTCGATCTCCACGCGACCGAGCCGGATCACGGTCCAGGGCGAGAACCTCCACCCAACCGTGCGGCCGATGCGTTGGTGGCTTGACCGCATCGCTCGCGTCGGCATCGTCAACAACGCCCGCACCGAGGGGCGGTACATCACAGGCAGGTTCCTGGCGGAGGGTAACAGATGAACCGCCCGAACCAGTCCGACATCATCGCCCTTCAGCACGGCCTCAAGAACCGAGCACCCGCACGCAACGGGCTGCGTCTCTACACCGCCGACTTCGACTCCGTCTCGATGGCCAACTTCTATCGCGGACGATCCGCATTCCTCATGCTCTCGGGTCCGTCGCTGAACCAACTCGACCTCTCCCTCCTCAACCAACGCGGCATCGTGACGATGGGCGTCAACAATGCGTGGACCATCCACCGCCCGACACTCTGGACCTGCGTGGACGACCCGGGCCGATTCATCGACACGGGCTGGAAGGACCCGGGCATCCTCAAGTTCGTGCCCGTCTGCCATCGCGTCCATCGGCTGCGCATCCAGAAGCCCGACGGCTCGCTGCATCCCAGCGCCTTCCATGTCAGCCAGATGCCCAGCGTGCTGTTCTACCGGCGCAGCAACCACTTCGATCACCAACGCTTCCTCACCGGCGACACGGTCCCCTGGGGCAACGAGGGCAAGCACGCCGACTCGCTCGGCATCAAGGGCAAACGCAGCGTCATGCTCGCCGCCCTGCGCTTGCTGCACCACCTTGGCTTCCGGACTGTGTACCTGCTCGGCTGCGACTTCAAGATGGCCAGCGATCGCAAGTACGCCTTCGACGAGACACGCGAGGCGGCCGCCATCCGACACAACAACGCGCTCTATGACGCGCTGAGCAGGCGCTTCGAGGCGTTGCTGCCGCACTTCGAGAAGCACAGGTTCCGTGTGGTCAACTGCTCGCCCGGCAGTGCGCTATCCGTGTTCGAGCGAATGAACTACCAAGACGCGATCGCCGCTGCGTCGGCCGAGTGCGCCAAGCCCGTGTGCACGCAGGGCTGGTACACCCCCACGAGTAAGCCCACCAACAAGCCCGCGAACAAACCGAAGCAACACGCGGAGGCCAAGGCATGAGCGAGCCGACACGCTACTACCTCTTCCTGCCCGTCTGGGCGACCGGACGCGCACCCGATGGCGGCGGTTCCAGCGAGCTCTCCACGCCGACCGAATCGGTGTCCTCGATGAGCAGCAGCACCGAAAGCACGATGCCCTCGAGTTCCACCGAAACCGACAGCTACACCACGCCGAGTTCGACCAGCACGGAAAGCGTCTCGATGTCCAGTTCGTCATCGAGTTCGTCATCGAGCAGCTCGTCCAGTTCATCGTCGAGCGTCTCAAGCACCGAAAGCTCCGTCTCGTCGAGCGGCCTGTCGAGTTCGCCCAGCGGGGGTTCTACGGGTGGGTCGACCAGTGGTTCAACTGGCGGGTCGAGCACGCCCTCATCAACCGGCAGCTCGCAGATGAGTTCCTCGGCCAGCTCGACGGAGTCCGGCTTCAGTTCGTCCGCAGGCTCGTCCGGCCCCGGCTCATCGGGACCGGGTTCGTCTGGCGGTGGTTCGACGGGAGGCGGCTCATCCGGCGGCGGTTCCACGGGCGGATCATCCAACGCATCTTCAAGCATGAGCTCCGCAACCAGCTCCTCGGCTTCGAGTTCGTCGAGTGGGTCGTCCAGCAGCTCATCGAGCGGCTCAAGCAGCGGCAGCTCCAGCGGTTCGTCTGGTGGTTCAAGTGGTGGCTCAAGTGGGGGTTCCGGCTCCAACTGCTTCCTCTTCGGCACGCTCGTCCATGTCACACCCAGCCGCCGAGTCCCCATCGAATCGCTCCAGCCGGGCGACGAAATCCTCTCGATGGCTGTACCCGGGCTTGAGGTCGATGCGCCCTTCCGCGCCCAGTACGACTGGCAATCCACCGAAGGCCTCGATGACGCCCGCATCCGACCGGCCACAGTCTCGCAGATCACCCTCGGCGAACACGACGGCTTCTTCGTCATCAATGGCCGCATCAAGGCGACCTTCGAGCATCCGTTCCTCATCCGTCGCGGCGACGCCTGGGGCTTCTGCTCCGCCGACCTGCTCCGCATCGGCGACATGCTCATTACGCCCGACCTCGCCGAGGAACCGATCACAACAATCGAACGCATCCCCGGCCGCGTCCGCACCGCGTCCATCACCGTCCCCGGCACCAACACCTACCTCGCCGACGGTGCCTGGGTCCACAACGACCTGGCCAAGGCGGGCGGCCTCTCCGGCGGCATCGGTGCAACATCCGGCGGCTCAGGTTCGGCAAGCGCCTCAGGCTCGGGAAGCGGCAGCGGTTCCAGCTCCGGCAGCAAGTCCAGCGGCTCCAGCTTCAGCAGCTCCTCCTCATCCGGTGGCTCGAACCCGACCCAGCTGAGCAGCGCCCAATCCCTCTCCGGCAGCGACAACCAGAAGTAGCCTACCAGCAAGGCAGTGTACGAAGTGTAGATTTTGGGCCTGTACTGAAGCGAAGCGGCTAGGTTTCAGAGTCATCGATGCCCGCCAGCCTGAGCTGGAGTTCCTGCCACTCCGCGTAACTCTTTCCGGTTGTGATTTCCTTCCACTCTTTTCTCCCGTTAGTATTTCCTGCACGCACCACAGTTGCCGCAGCACTAGGACTTTTGAATGGAACATCGTCCGCGAAGACCAAATAATCTGGATTCTCAGCATCAACAAGCTTGCCTTCAGAAACAAGATCATCGCGTAGGGTTTTGTAGGTATCCCAAGAGGGTGTTCCTTGTTTTCGTGCGGTCGACCCCTTCATCACGACGAACTCTCCATTGATTTCGCGCGCCTCAGCTGTTGCACCGACCGCTTTGAACTGGAAGATGGGTGATGCTGCAGTATCTGGTTGAGCTTCTACCGCAAATGACGGCTTGGGCTGAAGGAAACCGAAACCGAGCACAGGCAGGATCATCTGGATCTGACCAAGGAAGTAGTCCATATCCGCCACATCGGCCTCAGGCAAGACGGGCGTAGGAGGTGCGGTGTTGTTGGCGAGTTTTGCTCTCCCAGCCTCACTGACCATCTGGATGAGCCGAGATTCCAAGAATCGCACATGAGACTTTGTCAGGTTCTCATCCTTGCTGGTGACAATGATCGTTCGAGTCCAGAAGTCCTTCGAATCGTCCTTGTCATGCTGGGCCAGCCGTGACAGAACCTTATCGCTCTCGCCGACATACACACGCTCCAAGTTACGGTTGTCTGGGTCACTCCCGACAAGGCAGTAAATACCGGTACGCTTCGCTTCGTCGCGTATGGCGAGGGATGCGAGATGCGACCTCGGTGAAACGAGTACCTTGCCGGTCCAGTTGATGATCTCAGCAGCCAGCATGCCCGTTGGAGAGCCGTCGACGAGATGAATCCGAATCGTTCTGCCATTCATGAACAAATCGTATCGCCCTTTTGTCGGACATCTGCATCTCGATGGGTCGGATGTGGTTGATTGCCCTGTTGTGCCATTGATCTACCGATCACAACGGGATCTGCCTGGCGACCTATCCCGTTGCAGGCGCAGGGCTTAGGCTTATTCGCCGCATGAAGTCGGCGAAGAAGTGGATGAGGCCATGTACTCAGCCACCAGACACCGCTGACACCATCATGTCAGCCCGCACCCCGAACAACACACAGCCACCACCAGCAACGGCTATCATACCATCCGTATGTCTGGTGACCGTCAGGGCAACCCGCCATCTCCGACCCCGGAGGTGATGACCATCGACGATCTTGCAGCCTACCTGCAGGTCTCAAAGTCATCACTCTACAAGCTCGCCCAAGAGGGCCGAGTGCCGGGGCAGAAGGTGGGGAGGCACTGGCGGTTCCTGAGAACGACAATCGACCGATGGCTCGGCGACGATACTGATCTCCGTCGTGATCGAACCGAGGGCGATAAGTGAGAATCCGATCAAGACCTTGGAGTACACAATGCTTGGACTGAGAATCCGTGATGAGTTCAAAGGCCGTCGGCTCAAGGGCACCGCCATTGAGCTGACGAACAAGAACAACACCGGTGCGACTCAGATCCCAGCGGCAGAGTTCCTCCAGATCACATATCCGACGACCGATGTCCTGAAGACACTTGAAGCAGCAGCGCCACACCAAGGACGACCCGTAACTCTCAAGGGTGGCCGTGGGCAAGGTAAGTCACACCTCATGGCGGTGCTTTACCACGCGCTGAGCGATAACGCTGCAACCCAGCAATGGCTTGATCACTGGGCGAGCCATACGGGAAACGCGAAGATCAGCAGCATCCAACTTCGCAGTGGCATGCACATCATCAGCGAGAGCCTGCACCGCCAGCGGTTCAAATTCCTCTGGGATCTGCTCTTCGAGAGCCACCCCCATGGCGGCTTCTGTCGCGGCAAATGGGAAGGGATGGGTGACAAGAAGACGGAAATCCCGAGCGATGAGATCCTGCTGGAGATGTTCAAGCACACTCCGACTGCGCTCATCCTCGATGAGTTTCAGACATGGTATGACGGGCTGACCAACACCAAGCAGTATCCGTGGCGTACATGGGCGTTCAACTTCATCCAAATCCTATCCGAGATCGCAAAGGAGCATCCTGACCTGCTACTTCTCGTTGTTTCTGTTCGAGACGGCAACACGGACGCATTCCAACAGATTCAGCGCGTCAATCCGGTCATTGTTGATTTCAAGGGGCCTCAAGCGAAGAACGATCGCTTGCGTTTGCTTCTTCATCGTTTATTCGAGAATCGGTTGCAGGTGGATGAAAACCAAATCCGATCTCTTATCGATGTGCATGCGAGTGAATATTTCCGTCTCCAAAACACGCCGCCAGCAGAGCGCGACCGCGTACAGACCGAGTTCCTGGAGGCTTGGCCGTATGCGCCCCATCTCATGCAGCTCTTGGAAGACCAGGTGCTGATCGCAACTCATGCCCAGGAGACGCGTGACCTCATCCGCATCCTGGCCGATCTGTTCAAACGACGCGGCGAGGAAGTTCCCATCATCACAGCCGCCGACTTTCGGCTTGACGATGAAGACAGTGGGATCGCAGCCCTGCTGGATTCTGTTGCCAACCAACACCACGCAAAGCTTCGGGAAAAGGCTCTGCGCAACATCGAAGCGGTGCAGGATGTCATCGCCAACACCGGCCAAAAACTCCCCAACCTTGAGGGGATCATTGGTGCATTGTGGCTCCGATCATTGGCCGAGGTCAATCAGGCAGGTGCCGATCAAGCCACCCTGCACATCGACATCACACGCGATCGCGTCGTCGATGACAATGCCTTCCAAGTGGAGTTGACATCAATCGTTGAGAACAGCTTCAACATCCACGAAGACGGCAATCGATACATCTTCAAGGAGGAAGAGAACCCGCAAGCGAAACTCATCTCGAGCGCACGCAATGACAAGCTCTTCCAAGAAGGTCAGGATTCCGCGCATCTGGCACGCGAGGTGCGTTATGTCCTCGCGGGCAGTTCGGACATTGCCACACGCTTCCGAGTGGTTGTTCTTTCGCAGTACTGGAAAAACAACCCATGGCAGGATGTTGACGAATCTGATCAACCAAGCCAGTGGGACGACCGAATCCCGATCCTCGTGCTGCCGGAATCACCAGGTAAGCCTGACGCATTGCTGGGAACATGGCTTCGTGATAATCTGCAAAGCAATCGTAATGTCGTGCGATTCCTCCTCCCGCAGGACGGCAGCACGAACCTGTTCGGCGATCGGGATCTCATCGTCCTTGCCCGCTGCGTCCATCTGGCAGAACAATGGAAGGGGCAGAACCCCGAGTACGGCAGACTACAAACCAAATACCAGAAGGAACTTCGAGAGATACTGAAATCGCGTTTTGATCGCTTTGCCATCATCTCAAATTGGAACTTCCAAGAGCCAATGAACTGTCGTTTCCACATCGAAAGCCACAAGGCGCATGGCACAAAGATCCCCGATGCGATTGACAAACACATCATCGACAATCTCTTCATTCCAGAAGACTTCCAAGAACTGATCTTGGCTGCAGCCCCGAACAATGAGCCGATCGGGAAGATTATCCGTGAACTCAAAGAGCCCCGACCCGGCGGGAAAGACTGCATTCCATGGCTCGGCGAGACTCTCGTCAAGGAACGCATCATTCGTCTCTGTGCCAGAGGCCTGATCGCCATCAATCTTCGTGGGATGGAATACCTCCAGGTTCAGGCGGGTGAGATTGAAGATTCTGCGTGGCGGCGCATGAAGGGGAAACTTGGCACCGGCAAGCACCTCGACGAGACTCATGTGCTGCTCCCACAAGATGTGCCTGCAACAGGAGGCGTAACAGTCCCTGGTGAGGACGCACCGCCGACCACGACTGGCGGCGCAACGACGGGCGGTGAATCCGGTACAACATCATCCACCGGAGGCGAGACCGCCCCGACATCTGGCGGAGGCATCTTTGGAGGAGGCACATCCACCTATGCACAGCTGACCGCGCCAGCAACTTCGGCTCTCAACCTGCTTGGCAAGGTCGAGACATGGGGCATCGGCCCCGGCACACAGGTGCGATCTCTGGAAATCAAGGTCGACTCGCTTACCGGTGCACAACTGCAGGAGCTGATCAAGAAACTCCCCGATGGCATGACCTACGAGCTCGGGCTTGAGAAGGAGGACAACTGATGGCGGTTGCCCTCGATTTTCTACAGACGATCCAGACCGCCTCGGCTGCTGAGGCGTGGTCCAGTATTTTCGACCGTGCATGGAAGGTCTGCTCCCCCGCCATCAGTGACGGCAAGGCAGAGGCAGAGGTCGCACGCCGCGATCGTGCGATCGGCAAGATCGATCTCTATCTGGCCACGGCCGCATGGGACCTGTGGAACGACTACGAAGCGTCTGTCGATCGGACATCTGATGTACTCGCCGATTGGTGGGCCAACCAAACCGGCGGCCGCGCCGTGCTCATTCTCGATGGGCTCTCGCTTCGAGAAGTGCCCTGGATCATCTCCGGTGCCCAGCAGCGCGGATACATGATTCACAACGCCCGGGTCACCGGCGCAGAACTGCCCGCCGACACCACGCCGTTCGCCAAGGCACTCGGGTTTGGCCAGCGATCGTCTCTTGGCAACAACGGTGCGAGTGGCACACACCGACTTCCGGGCGCACACACCGAAACCGTCGATATCGCCTGGCAAGATTGCGCCAACCTCATCGGCTCCGAACCAGACTGGGTCTTCTGGCACCACTGGCCGGACCACCGCCTCCACGCATACGACGATCCCGGCAAGGGACTGTCTTTGCTGACGAAGGAAGTCGTGGAGCACCTGACCGGCGATGACTTCTGGTCTCTGGTTGAGCGGCTTGCGCATGGCCGCCGTCTCATCATCACGGCTGACCACGGCTACGCCGCGTCGGGCCTCTTCCCCGACTCGAGCAAGGAGCAATCGGACTACCTCAAGGGTGTGCTCAAGAGCGGCCGCTGGAACGATACCCAAACCCGGCCGGGCTCCTGGGTGCCACCGATCGACCTGCTCATCGAATCAACGCACGGCACACACCTGTTCGTCAACGGCCGCCGCAAATGGAAGAGTGCCGGCGGCTATCCCACACTCACACATGGTGGTTTAAGTGTACTAGAAGTGGCCGTTCCTTATGTCGAGTTGTCACGAGGTGTTCAATGAAGCTAACATTAACAAACCTGGGCGCAATAGACCATGCAGAAATCGAACTTGGCGACTTCACGATCATTTGTGGCGAGAACAACACTGGCAAGACATATGCCACATATGCGATGTACGGATTTCTGTCCTTCTGGAATGATGCGTTCCACATCAGGCTTCCGAATCAGATTGGGCATGAATTGATCGATGTCGGTACTACATCGCTCAACATGACTCCTTTCATTGAGAATCCATCTGCCGTTCTACATAAAGCATGCCAGGAGTATGTCGAACATCTTCCTCAAGTATTTGCATCACCACAGAAGCGTTTTACTCACACTCAAGTATCTGTACAGGTAGAACCCGTAGCTCATTTCCACGAGGTTGAATTTGAACGATCATTTTCCATCGGCGGATCAACGCTTGTTATCTCCAAAGCAAAAGGCGCTGCCGATATCATCGCCTCAATGGTAGCGGAAAAAGGTACACGAAAAGTGCCCGGCGCGGTTATCACAAGGCTCGTCGGCCAAGTCGCAAGAGATGAGCTCTTTGGCGGAGTTATTCCAAGGCCTTTCATCGTTAGCGCCGAGCGGACAGGCGCTGCGATCTTCAAGAATGAGTTGAACTTACAAAGAAACCGCATGATTGAAGAGCTCGGCCGGACGGATGGTGACTGTGATCCATTCGAGTTGATCAATCGGGTTTACAGCGACTACCCAATGCCCGTGAAATCAAGCATTAATTTTGCACGAAAACGAGAGGAGATTGCTAAGCAAGAGAGCTTCATTGCAAAGGGCCACAGGGCAGTACTGATCGAATATGAGGATATTCTCGGCGGCCAGTTTGATGTAGGACGCGACGAGCAGATGCGTTTCACACCAAAGGGCTCTAAGGCACATCTGTCAATGGATGAAAGTTCGAGTTCTGTGCGTTCATTGCTCGATTTAGGGCTATACCTGTCCTCCGTGGCTAAAAAAGGTGACTTGCTCATCATCGATGAGCCAGAATTGAATCTCCATCCCCAAAATCAGAGACGCGTCGCTCGCCTTCTATCTCGTCTCGTTCGACTCGGCTTGAAGGTCTTGATCACTACGCACAGCGATTACATCATCAAAGAGTTGAATTTGCTCATGATGTTGAATTCTACTGAAGATCGGGTTGTTGCTATTGCTGAGAGAGAGAAATATGACCGGCAGTCCTTCCTAGATCCGGACAAGGTCCGTGCCTATGTGGCTTCCACAGAGCTTATGATCAAGCCAGGAAAGAAGCGGAGGTCACAATGCAAAACCTTGGTAGCGATGCCTGTCAATTGCGAGACAGGAATTACGATTGGTAGTTTTGACAAAGCCATTGAGGATCTCAACAGGATTGAAGATGAATTAGTATACGGGGATGTGAATGGTGAGTGATTGCTTTGATCTAACGGATAAGATGGTGCAACGCAAGGCTAGAATGCCACTTTCAAAAGAGCATGGCAAGTACCGTGTCGAACTCACCGAGCCAGGCTGTGCCGATTCGAGCGTAACGATACGCCATCTACCAGACCGATGCATCGTTATTAAACTGGATTCTTGTGTCGATCTCAATGCGATCTTCAATGGGTCACTAGGAGAGTGTAAGCGGTCCGACTATGTGATTGTGGCTGACCACAGAGGAGAATTAGTGGTCGTGTACATTGAGATGAAACGCACGAAAGCTGCGTGGAAGGCCGTGTGCCAGCAGTTATCTGGATCGCACTGTTTCATCCAGTACATGCAAACTCTTGGAAAGACATTTGGAAAGCAAGGAGATTATCTCCAAGGTGCTAAGCACCGCTTTGTTTGCTACGGACACACTGGACCAAGGAAGAGGAAGACCAAGATCACACGGCAGGCAGCTATTCACGATACGCCAGAAAAGGCGTTGAAAATCGACAACCCCAACTATGTGCAGTTTGCGATGATTGCAGGCGGAAAGTAAATCGATGGCCAAGGCACAACCATGGAAAAACGAGGGCCTCAAGAAGGATGAATGGCTCAAGCGGGAAGTCGCCAAGGCCGTCAATGCGGGCAAAGCATGGGAACTGGAGACGGTGGACTTCTCCGATCCCGATCGACCGCTGACCTGTCTCGAGGTCGACTTCCCCATCATCCCCATCAACCAGATCGCCGCCATCGAGGGCAACGCGGGCAAGCCGATCTACCAGATGTCCAAGTGGTGGGCTCGCCGGCGGAGCAGCGTCTTTCGCGCCATGCTGATCGCCGCCGTCACCAAAGCGCCGGACGATCCCGCCGAAGCCGCCAAACTCGTCTGGGATGCCTACTACGGCAACCACCAGAAGAAGGGCGCGTTCAAGCATCTCAAAGTCGCCGATGTCTTCATGGGCGGCGGCACGACCGTCGTCGAAGGCTCACGCCTGGGCATGCAGATGTACGGCAACGATCTCAACCCCGTCGCATGGTTCATCGTCAAGAACGAACTGGCCCAGGTGGACAAGGCCGAGGTCGAAGCCCTGCTCGCCGAGATCGAGGCCGAGGTCAAGCCGCAGATCATGCCCTTCTACACCTGCGATTGCCCGCGCGGCCACAAGGGCAAGTGGACGAAGGTCTCGACCGGCGAGGTGATGCCCGAGGACTTCAGCCCTATCTCGCTCTCGCCCGAGGAGCGCAAGGACTACACCTACGAAGGCCCCGAGGTCATCTACACCTTCTGGGCCAAGCACGGTCCCTGCCAGGTCACCGGCTGCGGCCACCGCACGCCGATCATGTCCTCGCCCGTGATGGCCGTGAAGACGATCTCCATCAAAGCATGGCAGCGCACCTGCAAGCACTGCAGCGAGTCATACGACATTGAACAACGCGATGCCCGCATGGCTCCGGGTGTGCCGCTCGTCGTGGCCGACACCGAGCGTCCCTTCGCCGTCGCCACACTCAACGAAGCGGACAAACCCGCCTCAGCCATCTGCCCGCATTGCGGCAAGACCGAAACGCTCGGGGTGCTCCCCAAGCCCGGCAAGAAGAAGATCGAACTCTCGCTGCTCGTCCATCCAGACTGGCTCAAGGGTGAACCCGGAACCGATCCGCAGGGGCGTCCCTACGGCGGCAGCGCCGATGATGATGTCGAAGCCACGATCCGCTGGAACAAGGCCCGCGCGGCGACCTGCAAACTGATCGAGGTGCGTGGGGCTCTGCCCAGCGAGATCACCTGTCCCGAGACCGGCATCCGGATCAAGACCGGGAAAGAGGGGGGCACTGTTCCCGGCAAGAGCAAGTTCACTTGCCAGGCACCCACCTGCGGCCAGAGCCACGACATTCGGGAAGCCATCGCCGAAACGAAGAAGAACGGCCCGGTGGCGATGTATGCCATCCAAGGCTACTGCCCGCACTGTCATGCCGATGGTCAGGCCTACGGCGGTCGGTTCTTCATCCCTGCGACGGACACTTCACGATACGACGCCGCCATGATGGAATGGGCCGAAAGAAAAGACACCGATCTCGACGGGTACTGGCCAACAAGCGAAGTACCGTTCGGCTTCATGACGGGCATGGCCAATGGCGACATCCGCAAGGCGCACGGCTTCACGCATTGGTGGAAGATGTTCAACCCGAGGCAGTTGTTGATTCACGCTGCGCTTCTCAAGATCATTGCTGCAAATGAAAACACCGAGGTGGCGGAGTTCATCCTCGGTGCGTTCCAACAGTACCTTCGGAATCAGAATCTGTTTTGTATTTGGGATGCAATTTACGACAAGCTTGTTCCGCATATGAGCAACAGCAATTACCATCCTAAATCTACGATGGTTGAAAACTGTGTGTTCGCCAAATTGGGGCGCGGCAACTGGGCTTCTCAATACTCCAATTTGGACAAGGCACTCGACTGGGCAACAAATCCGCAGGAACTCATTCATAATGGGCGACTTGCTTCTTCATCGCCGCACATCGCCGAATATCTGACTGGTAAGAGCGAGAAGGTCGCCTGCGACGATCCCATGTGCCACGCTGAATCGCTTGCATGTATGTCCACTTCGGAGCAGCTTACATGTGGATCATCGACTGAGCTGGAGACAATCAAAGTTGATTCCTATGACGCTGTTGTTACAGATCCACCTTTCGGCGGATTGCTGCACTATTCTGAGTTGTCTGATTTCTTCTATGTCTGGCTGCGTCTTGTCCTGAAGGATCGGTATCCGGAATACTTTGCAGCCGAGTACACACCCAAGGCCCTCGAAGCCGTCGCCAACAAGGCCCGGCAGGACAACCCGGATGAGTTCTACCAGCGTCTGCTCACCGAGTGCTGGCGGGAGTGCCACCGCATCATCAAACCCGGCGGCCTGCTGGCCTTTACCTTCCACCACAGCGAAGACGCCCCATGGGTATCGGTGCTCGAATCATTGTTCGATTCAGGTTTCTATCTTCAGGCGACCTATCCCATCCGCAGTGATGAGACGAAGGGCACAGGGCAGTTTGGCTCGAAGATGATCGAGTTTGACATCATCCATGTCTGCCGCAAGCGACGCGACGAGCCGAAACCAATCTCATGGGCGAAACTCCGCCGGCAGGTGTTGCAGGATGTCCGCGAGTTGAAGGAACTGCTCGAACACCATCAGGAAGAAGGCCTCCCCGAAGCCGACATGCAGGTGATCCGACGCGGCAAGGCGCTGGAATACTTCTCGAAGCACTACGGCAAGGTCTACAAGGATCAGGACACGCCGATGACGGTGCTCGAAGCGCTGCTGGGGATCAACCAGTTGCTCGACGAGGAGGCAGGCGGCATCAAGGACCCGCCGCCGCACAACGCCGAGCCGTTCACCCGCATGCTGCTTCGTCTCTTCGACGGCAAGGGCGAGCTGCCCCGCGACCAGATCCAGAAGTTCCTGCGCGGCACCGGCAGTTCGCCAGCCGACTTCGCGGCCCGCGGGTGGGTGAGCGAGCAGAAGAAGGTGTACTACCTGACCTCGCCATTGGAGATTGCCCAAGGCTGGATCGGCAAACACCGCCGGGGACTGACGAGCGACTATGACCAAGCGATGCTGCTAATCGGCGCGTGCTACGAGGGCAGCGGCATCAACGCCAGCGAGACGCTGAATAATCCGAACTTCCGGCCACACCCCGCCCTTGGAGCGCTGCTGACCTGGCACAAGACACACGGTGCAAACTCGAGAGTTCGCAACGCAGCGACAACGGCCTCGCAGCTCTACAGGGCGTGGGAAGCCAAGCACCAGGACAAGGTGAAGGAACTCACCCTCTTCGGCGATCTCGGTGAGGAGGACGACTGATGGTACGGATTCGACACAACGAGAGCTGGCCACGCCGTGGATTTGCCATCCTATGGGGTACGGACACACTAGTAGAACTGGTCGCTCCGGAGAAAGTAATCTCGATGCGTCAGTTTTTCGAGATGGCCAAGGCTTGGCCGGAGGATCTTCCCGCTGCGGATGGTGATGCGTTGATCGTGGCCGGGCTGGAGGGGTGCCTCGATGTTCTTGAAGCAGAGGATGCGTGCAAGTGGCTCGAGACTGATCTGCGTGAGGCAGTGCTGTCGTTCCAGGATTTCTATCAAGGGCAAGCGGGGTTGATCCTCTGGCTGCCGTCCGGGCGCGGTCGCATCTCGATGAAGGGTGCGACCGAGCACTATTACTGGAAGCATCGCGCGGCGGGAGAAGATGGCCTGCCCATTGGGCAGTTGCTCTGGTCTGGCGCAGAGAAGGAAGTCGAACGGATCATGGATGTTGACGATCCAGGCGTTGACTACGACGGCAAACACTGGGTCGGATTGCATCACCCGAGGATCAGTTGATGGAGCAAGTCGCCTTCCAACCAGGCCAGCGCGTTGTTCACGCCGACTTCGGTGAAGGCGTTGTCGTCGGCATTGCGACCGACGGATATGTGCGTGTGTTCTTCCCGGCCGGCGAGCGGCAGGTGCATGGCGATGTGCTCACCCCAGCCCGAAGCCGTATTGATCGCATTCTTGCCAATGTTGCCAGCGGGAAGGATCGCCTGCGTGATGTTTGGCTTCATGTCGAAGCGCATGCCCTGCCGCTGATGAACAATGCGGCGGCCTTGACCTCGGCACGGATCGACCTTCTGCCACACCAGGTGGTCCTGACCCACCGAGTCGCCACCGCCTCACCGCGTCGGTTCCTCATCGCAGACGAGGTGGGATTGGGCAAAACGATCGAGACGGCTCTGATCCTCCGGGAGCTGGCGAGCCGAGGCGAACTCAACCGGGCCATGATCATCGTTCCCGCCGGGCTGGTGAACAACTGGCACCGTGAGCTGAACGAGGTCTTCAATCTGAACTTCGAGGTGTTCGGCAGCGAGGGCGATGTCACGGATCGGAAGTCGAACGCCTTTGCCAAGCACGACCGTCTCATCGCCAGCGTTGATACGCTCAAGCGTCGAAGTCGAATCAAGCGGATTCTGGATGCTCCGCCCTGGGATCTGATCGTCTTCGACGAGGCACACCATCTGTCGGCGTACAAAACGGGCAGCAAGATCCGCAAGACGGAGAACTACAAGCTGGCCGAAGCCATGCGGGGTCATTCACGCGACCTGCTGCTGCTCTCAGCCACCCCACACCAGGGCGACCATTTCCGCTTCTGGATGATGATTCAGTTGCTGAATCCGACGCTGTTTTCAGGGCCGGATGAGATGCTCGAAGAACGCCACCGGCTCAATGCGGTTGTGTTTCGTCGGACGAAGGCGGATGCTTGTACGCCGGATGGTTCACCATTGTTTGCCCGGCGATGGGTCCACACAGAATCCTTTACGATGTCTCCGGAGGAGAACGCGTTTTACGGCAAGCTGCGCGAGTATCTGCAGGATGGTTTCGACCTGGCCAAGCAACAGGGCGGCAAGGGACGATCGCTCGGCTTTGTGATGACGATTTTCCAGAAGATCGCTGCGTCGAGCTTCGCCGCTGTTAGAAGCACCCTTCGTCGTCGCCAACTCATGCTGACGATTCATGAAGCAATCGTCAAGGATCAGGCTCTGGATATCGACGGGCATTTGGAGTTGATGGACGAAGCGCGTCGTCTCATTCATTCAGAGACACGGCTGCCCGAGGATGCGGTTGGACGCGGAGAGGTCGATCGCATTCTGGCGGATCTGAAGTATCGGCTGATCAAGAAACTGGATGATGATGAATTGGCATTGGCTGCGTCCACTGACTCAAGCGAGGTCATCACAGCGATGGGCGAAGAGCTGGCGGCAGCCTCTGTTGCTCTGTCCCTGCCTGAAGAACGACTGAGAATCGCCGAGGTCTTGGCTGCGTTTCCCGGTGGCAAGGAGACAAAGATCGAGAAGTTGCTTCGTGCCCTCGGAGCACTCTGGAAACAGAACCCGGATGAAAAGATTGTCATCTTCGCCACCTACCTCGCAACGGTCGACCTTCTCTCACGCGAGATCGAGGCAGCCTATCCGGGGCAGGGCGTGGTGGTTCTTCGAGGTGGTGATCACGGGTCGAAACTTGCCGCTGAGAAGCGATTCCGGAAGCGCAACGGCCCGAAGGTTCTTGTATGTACCGCGGCCGGCCGGGAGGGCATCAACCTCCAGTTCTCGCGTGTGCTGTTCAACTTCGATCTGCCGTGGAATCCGATGGATGTCGAGCAGCGCATCGGGCGCATTCATCGCTACGGACAAAAGGATACGGCACAGGTCTACAACCTCGTGCTGTCCGACACGATCGAGGGTTCAATATACTTGTTGCTGACCGACAAGCTGCTCGAGATTGCACGCACGCTCGGGAAGGTCGACGAACATGGCAATGTTACAGAGGATCTGCGATCACAGATCCTTGGTCAGCTTTCCGATCGGCTCAAGTATGACCAACTCTACCGCGATGCACTGTCTGATCCGGAACTCAAGCGTACCCAGCAGGAACTCGAAGCCGCTATGTCAAATGCGAGTGAAGCGAGAAAGGTCGTCTACGAGTTGTTTCAGGATCTCGATCGCTTCAGTCTCGATGACTATCAGCCACTTGCCAACATCGAAGACAGCAAGAATCGCATTGAGTCGTTCCTTCGCATGGCAATCGAAGCAACTGGAGGCAGTGTCGGTCCGACGATGAACGGAAAGTTCACGGTCAGTTTGGATGGTGTTGCGGACAATGCCGCCTACACACTGGATCGTGAACTGGCCCAAGAGGATGAATCAGTCGAGCTGCTCGGGATCGATCATCCGATCATGGAGCAGTTGCTTGATCAGTGCTGCAATGTCTCCCCTGATGGGCTTGGGGCGTCCGTAATCCTCGATGCGGAACACAGAGGAATACTGACCCTCTGGCTGGTTCAGGCCTTCGGCAAGGCTACAGATGTGGTGACACACATCGTCCCGATCGCGATCGATGAGGATGGCAAACGCCTGCCAGCGATCGAAAAGCAATACCGGGCATGTCTTGCCGCAACACCGGCAGAGGTACAGTTCAGCCTTGAGCAGCGGCAGTTGCTGCTGCATGAGCACATTGAACCAATACTGCAGAGAGAGCTTGGTCATCGTGGAATCGCTGGGAATGGGCGTGGGTACTCGAACGAACTTCTCGCATGGATCGAGTTTGTGTGATACTTGGAGGCATTGATGGCTAGAGCTGATCTATTACTCGATCTCGTTCGCTTCGGAATGACGGGCGACAAAGCCCGACTCAAGAAGGTTGTGGAGGCGCTTATCGCTGAGGAGCGGGGCAAGAAACACACCGTTCTCGCGGGTAGGCTGGAGGAATTGCTCCGTCATGCCCCCGCAACCTCATCTGCGCAGACTGGTGGTATCGCGATGGATCAACGAGTCTCGAACCTCGTTCAAGAGTTGGTTCCGGAACGCTCTTTTGACGATCTAGTCCTGCCTAAGGAAGTCCAGGAACTAGCCCGCGAGTTTGTTGAGGAACATCACCGGGTTGACCTGCTGCGTTCACACAATCTTGAACCGCGAAACCGACTTCTTCTTATTGGCCCACCCGGCAATGGAAAGACTTCCCTCGCCGAAGCCTTTGCACACGCACTTATGGTACCTCTCTTGCTCGTCCGTTACGAGGGTGTGGTCGGCACATATCTCGGAGAGACTGCAGTACGCCTGCGACGACTCTTGGATCACGCGAGCACGAGGAAGTGTGTCCTTTTCTTCGATGAGTTTGAGACGCTCGGTAAGGAGCGAGGTGACCGCCACGAAACCGGAGAAATCAAGCGCGTCGTAAGCTCACTATTGATGCAAATTGATTCATTGCCCAGCCATGTTGTCGTCATTGGTGCAACGAATCACGCAGAACTCCTTGATCGAGCGGTATGGCGTCGATTCCAAGTCCGCATGACCCTGCCGGAGCCCACACGGTCTCGTCTTGCCGATTGGTTTGCCAAGTATGAGCGGCGGATCGGAGTATCACTTGGCTACACCCCTGACACAATTGCAAAGAAGTTATATGGAGTAAACTTCGCCGAAGCCGAAGAGTTCGGCGCAAGCGTCTTTAGGAAGTATGTGCTTGAACAACAAGATGCCAACATGAAGCACATCGTCGATCGTACTCTACGAACATGGGCAACACGATCAGCAAAAACAAAACAGCAAAACGGAGGCGATGAATAATGCCGAACCGTCCCCTCCTTTTGTTTCCTCGACCGGAGCAGGCTGAACGATCCAAGCATCGTGGATTTCCAAGCCCTATCCATAAGCCATCACATTCCCGGCAGGGCGAACGCCTCTCTCCTGTGTTTCGTCGTCTTCAGGAAGAATTCGCAGCTCGGCGAGCCGAGCTGCAACAGACGGCGGCAGGCTCTGATCCTGAGCAGGTTCTCGTCATTGAAACCGTAGGAAATGTTGAGGACTTCGCAAATGCTGTGCGGCGTGTCCACGGGCTGGAGTGGATGGGCGAGATCGAAACTGATGAGATCCTCCCGGATACCGATTTCTACAACGAGAAGCACGAAGAGCGTCCTCTCAGCGGTCGCTTGTATCTGGTCATGACAAATCAGCGGGCTCTTGATGAACTGGTATCGCTATGGCAGCGATATCAAAATGATCCTGACATGACATTCGAGCGAGGACTGACCAAGTTCCGCGACATCTTTCGCTCTGTTAAGGAAATCCGCCGATGGGGCATTGAGGATCGTCTCCTAGAGACGGGACTGCTCACATATTGGCAGGAAGATTTGCAACACGATGGTGATGAACCGGTTAGATTCGAAATAGAACTCTGGTATAGGAATGCGCTAGATAAACGGGAATCGGCCCAAGCTGCAGTTCGTGTCTTGATTGAGCAGCTCGGCGGTCAAATAACACACAGCTCCACAATCAAAGATATCGCTTACCAAGCATTGCTGGCACAGTTGCCGCGTAATGCAATACAACAGATTATCGACCATCCGGATGTGGAGCTCTCCAAGGCCGACAGTGTGATGTTCTTCAGACCAGTGGGCCAGATGGCTACGGGCAAGAGCCCCGTCGAGGGGGATCTGATAGATCATACAGTCCGAGACCTGCCGCTTCCTGCTGGAAATCCTACTGTTGCAATCCTCGATGGACTCCCACTGGCGAATCACGCTCTGTTGGCCGGACGGTTGATCATTGATGACCCAGAAGATTGTGCTTCAGAGTACGAAGTAATCGATCGTATGCACGGCACAGCGATGTCGTCGCTGGTTGTTCATGGCGATCTTAGCAACAGCAACACACCACTTTCTCGCCCCGTGTATGTGCGACCAATCATGAAACCGATTCCGTGGATTCGATCGCCGCGCCCAGAACAGGTCCCAAGTGATGTTCTCATCACCGACTTCATCTACAGAGCCGTTCGTCGGATGTTCGATGGGGAGGGGACGACTGATGCGACTGCCCAAAGCGTGCGCATTATTAATTTCTCAATCGGTGACCCGTCGCGGCCATTCATTAACTCGATGAGTCCGTTGGCAAGATTGCTTGACTGGCTGAGTGTGAAATATGGTGTTGTATTTGTCATCAGTGCCGGAAATCATTCAGATGAGGTCATCCTGAATGTCTCGATCGATGATTGGAATGCGTTTAATGATAACGAGAAGGAGACTGCAGTAGTCCGCGCATTGTATCGTGATGCTCGAAACCGGCGATTGCTGTCGCCTGCGGAGAGCATAAACGGCATAACCGTCGGAGCTCTACACCGGGACAGTGCAACCGTAATGCACCTTGATCATGCTATCAATCTCCTTGACAACTCACTGCTTCCCAGCCCGACCTCGGCATTCGGAAGTGGCTACCGTCGTTCAATTAAACCAGATGTTCTGTTTGATGGTGGACGCGTACTTCATACACGCCCCGTAGGCACCAATGATCCGGTTCGTTTTGAATCACGGCATATGCGGATTGCACCAGGGCAGCGTGTGGCTTCTCCGAGTGAGACTGCTGGCGATGTCACGAAAGTGGCGTACTGCTGTGGCACGAGTAACTCTTCTGCGCTTGTGAGCAGACAGCTGGCATTATGTCACGACACCCTTCTTGAGATCATAAGAGAGCAGGCATCCGACATAGACATTGAGCGGAGTCTCGCGCCGCTACTCAAAGCGATGATCGTGCACGGGTGCTCATGGGGTGACATTGGGCCGCGACTGGAAGCGATTCTTCAGACGCCACAAAACAGCCGCCACATCCGCAACTGGATTGCTCGTTGGCTCGGCTACGGGGTTCCAGATTGTGCCCGTGTAATGGATTGTACTGCACAGCGGGCAACCGTAATGGGATTTGGATCGCTTATGAATGAGGAAGCACATGTCTATCAGTTTCCACTTCCACCATCGCTAGGTGCGAGACGGGATGCAAGACGGCTAACGGTGACTCTTGCTTGGCTGTCGCCAGTAGCTTGCAGCACTCAGCGGTACCGGATGGCGAGTATGTGGTTCGATGTGTTGAATGGAGTGGTTGCCCAAACTAGGCAGGATGCGGAATATAGAGCGGTGCGCCGTGGCACGGTTCAGCATGAGGTTTTCATGGGTGAGAGGGCTATACCAATTACCGACGGTGACGCTCTACAGATCAAAGTCAATTGTCGGAAGGATGCCGGGCAACTGCAGAATCCCGTCCCATATGGCCTATTGGTTTCTCTCGAGGTTGCGGAAGGAGTCGACATCGCAATATACGACGAGATTCGAACTCGCATAGCAACAGCGGTGGAAATCCGTACACAGGAGGATGGATAATACCCCACACCAACGATACTTATGCTAAGATTCCCAAGTGGCATTCATTGACAGCATGTTGGTTTCCGAAGGCTCAGGTTCACAGATTGAGCACTTCCTCTCCATCCGTTCACCAGCACCCAAGTTTGGAATGCGCGAACTTCGGGGAGCTTCCAGCCCGTATCGAGCACGATGCGGGCTTTTTCTTTGCGCCGATCACGCCTCCGCAGCCGCGCCTATATCCCGTTGACACAAAGGGTTTTGCGTGCCCAGATTGCCAAACCCGGAGGCCGATCCTCTCGGTCTGTTCACCGCCGCGTGCCGCCACGGGGCCGTTGGGGCCGGAACTCTCAAACTCTCGCCGGCGAGAGGCGGTACGGGTTAACAAGGTCGATTGGAAAGGGGTGGGTGCGAGGTGGAGTGGCGTGTCGTTGACAGAGTGAGCCGCGCCGATTGGCCCCTTGGCGACCCCACCGCGAGGGGTTGGCGCTATCGGCTTTGGACGGAGAGCCGAGGCCCCCGATCGGAACAGGTGGTTTTAGTGCCAGACTTGCGTAGACTCTCACGCTCGCGTACTCTCCGTTTACAGGTTTGTACGATCGGGCCGCCGATCGGAACGTCCTTCGTACTTTGCGAGGTGGTCATGGGTCGCGTCGTACAATCGTGTACGGGGACGTTGTCATGGTTCCAAGCCACACTGAACAGCAAGCAGCCGCGCACCGGTCACACTCGGCCACCTCAACAACCGAGAGCAAGCATTGGCAAACAGTGAGGTGGGGCGAGCGAGCATTTCGGCTTACGGCTCAGACGTTTCGGCCGCGCGAGACGTCGTTGCCCTTTGTTGAATTGGCGCTGGAAGCGACGACGCTATTCGCGCGACCGTCCACCCTCATCGATATGTGCTGCGGTTGCGGAGCCCTTGGAATCTCTCTGTACCTCGCCAGGCCAGACGCATTTACGTCGATACTCGCACTCGATTCCAGCGCCGATGCCGTGGAGTCCTGCCGTGCCAATTTCTCATTGCATGGCGTTCCTGGTGACGCTCGCCTCTGGCGAGCGGGAACACCGGTTGACGTCAGCGCACCGACTTTGGTGCTGTGCAATCCACCGTTTCTCCCGATTGCAGATGCTGGCGAGGACACCTTGTGGGAACGAGCGTGCATCTATGCCACAGATGATGGCATGAGAGTGGCGTCGCAGTGCATGGAGAGCATTGTTGGAACCTCGTCTGTCATTGTCCTGAAGTCGATGGTGCATCACGTCGTCTCTCTATCAGAGCAGTTTCAGACGTCTCACTTCGTGTACAAGCTACGCCATGGCGAGATCGTCGGGCGTTCACCGGTTGCCTACTCTCTTTGGGAGCCAACGGATTCCCGTTGGGTGGAGGGACGACGCGCATGAGTCCGTACACACCTACCTTTGGAGTCGAACTTGAGTTCTTCCTGCTCGACTCGGATGGCTGGCCCGTGATCGGAGCTGCACCCCGATTGCTTCATCTACTCGACCGCGACGATCTGCGCTTTCCGGCCGTTGCCGAGTACAGTAGCTTTCAGATCGAGCTCAATCCTGGGCCATGGCCACTGTCAGCCGATGGGTTAGAGATCGCGCTTGAAGAACTCGAGAGTCTAGTGACTCGTTTACGAGGATTCGCGGCGCGCCTCGCGTGCACTCTATGCACATGCGCCCTTGTTCCTCGCATTTCTGAAGCCATTCTGACCTCGCCACGATTCCTTTCGCCGAACCCGCGCTATCGGGCCATCGCGAAGCACTTTGCACCACGGCAGGCCGTGTTGGAGTTTGAGGATGGCACGGACTTCACGTTCCCGGGCGATTCCGTGACCGGTTGCCTGAACGAGATCCACATGACTGTTCAATTGGAAAACGACGATCGAACAATCGCCTTCTTCAATTACTTGAACGTGGCACAGGAAGAGCCGTGTCGACCATACAGACGAGAGTACGAAGTCAACGGAAAGCGCGTGGCGAGGACGTGTACGACGATGACACTGTTCACAGAGGCAAATGGAGAGTTGGACTCGTCTGGAACACTCCGACGAGTGGGCTTCCTGCCGTTCCCAGTCTCTTCGGTGGCGGAATACCGCGGATTGGTTGACCGTTTTGCGCCGATTGCCAATGACAGTGGCAGTTTGCCAGACGCAAACGTATACTTCTGGGTTCGACTACGAGATTGCGCCGGGGCATTGCGTGCGGAGTACCGTCCAATGGACATGGCAGCAGATTGGCGAGATCGCGTGAAGGTTCTCGCCGAATACGCGATCGCCTACAAACGCGGAGTTAGTGTGGCTGCACGATTAGATACGTCCGCACGGTGGACGGGAGTGATGCAATGAGTACCTCAGATGTTACCATGAGCACATTCAAGGTCCGACATGGGGAAATCACGTTCACTGCGAACCCGCGACAGAGGATACTCGGCGCGGCGAGCAGAGCTGGAGTGGATGTGCCCCACACTTGTGGCGGGAAAGGGGAGTGTCTCACTTGTCGCTTCGCCCTCATTGACGGGGAACTCAGCCCTCTGTCGGAGATCGAGAGGGAGTTGTGCGACAGACTTGACGGGAAGCGTCTGTCATGTCAGGCGCGAGCGCGCTCCGACATTGTTGTTGAGTTTGTTGGCCCAATCCGCGGTCCCGAAACGGAGCGCACCGAGCGGGATAGCCGCAATCGAGTTGCATTGCAGCTGATCTCCTCCGGTGATGCGACGGAGCACAACCCGCCGCCACCGCCCACGAATCGCGCGTTGAAAGATCTTGCGAAAGTTGGCCACAGCATCGTGAGTACCACATTCGGTCCGGCGATCACAGCTAACCCGCGGCCCAAACCGCGCGATAGATCGGATCGACAATTGCTTGTCGCGTTCAACGACGCTCTCGGGATGGCGCAATCAGAGATGAACCGGAGGCTGCGTCGAATCGCTGAGTCGGACCAGGATGAACTCGCAAGCGGCGCTTTGAAACCGGCCCCCTCTTTTGCATCTGAAGGCTACACCGATGAGGAGTACCTCTCCGCCCGCCGCAGAGAACGACTCCTCTACTTCAACATGGAGTTCACCAACACGTGCAATCTGGCCTGCACGGGTTGTTTTGCCGGCTTCGGTGATGTCGAAAACGTATTCGAGCTCAAGGAGTTCAAGCCCGGTCACGTGAACGTACGCCAGTCGAGTGGATTTCTCACTGGTGAAGAGCTTATTGACGTAATCGATCAGGCAGCGGATCTTGGAGCTAAGACGGTTGACCTAATAGGCGGTGGCGAACCACTCAGTTCTACGATGTTCTTCACGTTGGCAGAACATGCCGTGAAACGTGGACTCGACATCGAAGTCTTTACCAACGGCACGCTAATCACTTCGGACTACGCGCGGCGCATGGCTGAACTCCGGATTGTTCCTTATATCAAGCTCTACAGTGCCCGCTCTTGGGTACACGATCGAATGGTTGGTGTGAAGGGCGCGTGGGCGCGAGCAGTACGTGGGATCGAGAACTTGCTGGCCGCGGGCTACGGGAGCGACGATAACTTGACGATCGCGCTCGAGACAATCGTAGTCCGTCGGAACGCAGAGGACATGCCCACGCTGTGGCGCTGGGCGAGGGAGAACAGGATGATCCCGTACTTTGAACGATTCGTGGGCTGTCACTACGATGGAGATCCTGGCGGACTGCTATCACCAACCGAACTTAAGGAACTATGGGAGGAACTCTGGCTCATCGATCGAGGTGAGTATGGATACACGTGGCCGTTGCTCCCACTCCGGGTCGGGTACACTTGTGCTACAAACTTCTACTCAATGTACATCAACTTCGAAGGCGATGTTCGACCGTGTAGCGGCGTATTCGTAGAACTCGGCAACATCCGTCAGATGCCTCTGGAAGAGATCATGCGAGCATCGACGGTGATCAAGGACCTCCGGGAGTTCGAACGACCTGCGGACAGTTGGTGCGCGAGTTGTTACTACTATGAGACCGAGCGGTGCCCAGGATGTCGTGGTATGGCGCAGGTGCGAGGCGGCTACATGGCCGATGATCCGCTGTGCTTCCACAACCCTCGGAATCTGGTCCAGGACGCTGACCCCAGGATTACACCGCATCTGAGCCGGATACCAACTTCCGTTTTGAAAGACAATCGGAAGCTATACGATGCGCGCGAGGCCGTGCTGCGGCACAGCCTGCATCACGAGATTACGACTACTGCGCGACTTCGCATCTACATGGAGGCGCATGTCTTCGAGATCTGGGGTCTCGGCATGCTGCTCAGACGCCTGCGTGACGATTTGTTCGCCAATGCAAAGGTGGCACATCCGCCTGCGGACTCAGGCGTCCTAGCGTATGTTGATCGAATCTCAAGGATCGTAGAGAACGACGCTTGGAACGATGGGCGATCTGCGAGCTTCGTCGAGCGTCATCTCGACGCAATGGAGCACGCAGGTGCCAACACCGATGTATTCAGGAGTTTCGCTGCTCAACTCGCCAAGGGCGCATCCCTCGAATACTCGATGTCCATGCCCAGGATTCCAGATCACATACGTGCCTGGCTTGAGGATACGACGCGGTGGATATCGGCTGGTCGGCCGGTGGAGGTGGCGGGGGTTTACCTGTACTCCATCGTAGACTTGCTTCCCGAGACTCTCGGAACTATCCTGACGCCTTGGAAGGATGGTGGGGTGACGACATCGTTGTTCGTCGAGTACGCGGAAAAGTGCATCTCACTGTTCTCTTCTGCCCCGGAGGCTTTAGCGAAGGAGATGATGGACTACCTTGCCGGAGACAACGTCAACGAGTGGTCTGCGGCCGCAACTGCGGCGGAGATTGCGCTCAATGTACGAAGCTCCATGTGGGATGGCGTCTGCGCGCAGCTGCAGGAGGTGTGATTGTGGAACTCCGATGGGTTCTTGCCACGAAACTACACGGGATCACGGTATCTCACACGAATCTGTACTACGCGGGATCGATCGGTCTTCCGCTGACGATGATTGATGCGGCCGGATTACGTCCAAACGATGTCGTCGAAGTCTACAACTTCATGTCTGGAGCGCGATACCAGACTTACGTTATGGTGGGACCGGACGGACGTGTCGAAGTCAATGGGCCATCGGCACGATTGACTCAACCAGGAGATCGGCTGGTCGTTGTCCAGTATGTCTTGACGGAGGACGATGTCGAGCCACGGATCCTCCACTACAACGCGAAGAACGAAGGCGTCGCGCCAAGGCTCACGTTCCCCGAATCACACGATGTCGCCCCACGACCACCTGGATCCGAGACCAACCGAATCATCGCAATTATCGATCGGGGGTCGGATGGTGAACTTCAGCTCGTCCCCCAGGTTGCCGGAACGGAGGGCGCGGCGGTGGAGCTGCTCGACGTAGGGCACGGAATCGTCTTGGTCGCGTGCGAGGTTGTGAGCGAAAGTGATAAGGAATTCTTGTCGAGTGTCCTGAGAGAGCTCACAGCAACGAGACAGCCGTAAGTCCCTGATCCCTGACGTACATTTGGAATGTTGGTGGAGTCTGTCCTCACGCCGGCAAGCCCCGAACCGCACTCGGCGGTGCTGCTCCCAGCCCGCGGGCTATCGTAGACTTACATCCCACACACGATCGTGCGACAACCTCGCCCTTGCTGCAGGTATAGGCGGGTGCACCCCGCCCGTTGACGGCAGCGGCATGAAGACATACCGAAGCACCACCACACATGCTCCACAGAAATGCCGTGAAACAGGGTCATCGCGCGGCAGTTCACCGCCCGGTGCGGGGATAGATGGCAACGACACACGCCATCACGCACCGAGGAGCGACGCCTTGCCCAGGACACGGAAGTCCGCGCCAACGATGACCGCTGCACAACGCCGACGCGAGATCATCGACCTGCTCGCGGGCCATCTGGCGCGCATGCCCGAAGCCATCGATGTCCCAGCGTCACGCCCCGGTTCTTTGCCCGAGTCCGAGCATGAACCGGACCCGAAGAAACTTCGCCCACAATCGCGGATCGGACTTGAACTCTCGGCCAGCTGATGGCTCAGTGTGTCGCGCGGTTTACGACGCGAGAAAGGACGCTGAGCATGGAACAACTCATTGAAAGGAAACTGGCGGCGCTGAAGGACATGACGCCGACGCAGCTGCGTGAGCGGTACGCCGAGCTGTATGGCGAGCCGTCGCGCAGCGGCAATAAGCAGTGGCTGATCCGCCGGTGCGCCTGGCGCATCCAGGCGTTGGCTGAGGGCGGGTTGTCGCAGCGGGCCAAACGCCGGGCGCGGCAACTGGCCCGGGACCAGGACCTGCGGGTCATCCCGCCGAGGGGGCTGAAGATGGCCCCGCTGGATCGGCCGGCCGATGTGATGCAGCCCGCCCGCAGGTACATCCGCCGCACGCGTGATGCCCGCCTGCCGATGCCGGGCGAGCAGATCACCCGCGTCTACAAGGGCCACCTGTATGTGGTGGATGTGCTCGACGACGGGTTCGGGTACGACGGGCGGCGATACCGGAGCCTGTCCGCTGTCGCCCACGCGATCACCGGCGGGCACTGGAACGGCTTCAAGTTCTTCAACCGCGAGCAGCCCGACAAGGAGGTTGGATGAGTCAAGACAGCGGCAAGCCGAAGACGGTCCGGTGCGTCGTCTACACCCGCAAGAGCACCGACGAGAACCTGGACCTCGACTTCAATTCCCTCGACGCCCAGCGCGAAGCGGGCGAGGCGTACATCAAGAGCCAGCAGCACGAGGGGTGGATGTGCCTCGACGAACGATACGACGACGCGGGCTTCTCCGGCGGCAACATCGAACGCCCGGCGTTCCAGCGGCTGATGGCGGATGTGGCCGAGGGGAAGATCGACTGCATCGTGGTCTACAAGATCGACCGTCTGAGCCGAAGCCTGATGGACTTCGCCCGGATCATGGAGACGCTCGAGGCCAACGGCGTCTC
>WFWZ01000069.1 GCA_015490875.1 Planctomycetaceae bacterium | reverse complement strand
GGAGGAGGGTGGGAACGCCGGGGAGAGGAGTCAGATAGCGTGGTACCCGGGGAGCCTCGATTGCACGTGCGCGTGGCGGAACAGCCGGAGGAGCAACTTCGGGCTGCCGAGTTGCTATTGTCGGACCGCGCGCTGGGGCAGGAGGTGGCTTCGCTGCTGGGCGGCCTCTCGCGCATCGATGGGTTGGTTCTGGCGACACTGGGGGGCGCCCCCGTGGGAGCGTGCTGGGTACTGGCGACCGAAGGCCCGGCCGCTCTGTTCGTCCCCCCCGTCCTCGCGGAGGGGGCTCCGGAGGAAACGGCTCGACGATTATGGTCCACGGCGGCGGCCTGGGCGCGCGCGGTGGGCTGCCGGCGGTTGCAGTCCTTCATCGTCGAACCAGGAGGCGGCACCGTCGGAGACTTCCTCGGGTCGGTCGGATTCCGGCACGGGCCCGCGCTGCACTACCTGATGGCAATGGCCGATCGGAGCAGTGAACCGGAGCTTCCTCCCGGCTATCTCTGGCATCGTTATGTTCCGGCCGATGAAGCTATTTGGCGCCAGGTCCTGGAAGCCACCTATGCCGAGTCGCTCGACTGCCCCGATCTGGCGGACGGGTCGTCCCCTCAAGAGGCTCTCGAACAATACCGAGCGGCCGGAGAGTCGGGGGACCGCTGGTGGTGGCTACTTCGGTGCGGGCATCGGGACGCCGGCTGTTTGCTTTTGGCCGACCACCCAGCGTACGATCAAATGGAGCTGGTGTACGTCGGAGTGGTCCCCGAATTCCGCGGGCGAGGTCTGGGGCAGATCGCCGCGAGGCGATCTCGCTGCATCGCCGGACACCTCGGTCGAAAGCGCGTTGTCCTGGCGGTGGATGCTCGCAACGTGCCGGCACTGGCCATGTACGATCGAGCGGGATTTGTCAGAACCGAAACACGAAAGCTCTATTTTTACCCGGTCGACTCGGCGAGCCCTCACCTCGACCACGCCGAGTCTCGAAGAAAGGAGCGAGCGTGATGCGCGTTGCCTTGGTCATCGCCGTTGGTTTGGCCGGATTGCCCTTTGGCGGAATGCCGGCCATGAGTCAAGACCGTGTGCGCCCCTTGCCGCCGCCGTCATCGAGCCGTGATCGGAAGGCCGGGCAGCGTGCGGTGTTGGTAGGGATTACGTGGACGCTGCCGGAGCGAGGAGAGGGTGTCGTCGTTCAACGAGTCCGGCCTGAGAGTGCAGCGGCTGAGGCGGGATTGCGTTCGGGAGATATCCTCCGAGTGATCGACGGACAGGTCGTGCGAGGTATCCGCGACGCCGTCCGTCTTCTGTCGCCCGGTAAACGGGTGGCCATTCAATACGAACGAGACGGCCGGCTTTGGGCAACGACACTTTCGGTTCCCGTCGGACCGCTCACAGCCGATGCCCTGCCGCCTCCCGTCAAAGCGAAGGACAAAGGTAAGAAGAACGACAACGATGGCAAAGATCCTGAGGCGTCCTCTACGGCGGAGCTTCCGCCGCCTCGCGTCCGCCCCATGTTGGGTGTTACCGTGCGAAGCCTGACCGACGCCGAACGAGCACGACGAGGCATCCCGCAAAGCGTGCGAGGACTCTTGATCACGCAGGTCCGTCCCGGCACGCCGGCCGCGCGCTACGGCCTGCCACTGGGCGGCGTCATCCTCGACGTCGACGGTGCGGCGATGAGCGAACCGGATGATCTGATCGCCGTCGTTCGCGGAGCGAAACTCGATCACCCCATCCTCATCCGTTATTGGGATCGCGGCGAAGTCTATCGCAAGCGCGTGACACTGGCTCCGGAGTTGCTCGTGCCTCAGTCCGTGCTGGAACTTGAAAAGCAACTTGGCCCTTCCCCATTGCCACCTCCCGTGGAGAGCTCCTCAGAAAAAAGTGACGAGCTTGCGTCACTGAGAAAGCGGGTGGAGGAGCTCGAACGGCAGGTCGAGGCGCTCACCCGGCGCCTCGAGCGGCTTGAACAGAATCCCCAACCTCACGAAAAGCCAAAGAAGGAGCCTCAGGACGAGCCCAAGCCCAAAGAGAAGCCTGCCATTCCAAAGGCTCGCTGAATCCTGCTTCGATGGGCGTTGGTGGCGCACCTTCTAGAAGGGCTTCCAGCGGCCGACGAGGCGGTCCTGCTCGAGGGTTTGTCGGAAGCGATTGCTGAGTCGATAGCCGGCGGCGGGGCGGTTGAGTTCGAGGGTCACCTCGAGTTGCTGCCGGGGGCGACGGGAGGTCAGCAGCGGAGGATATGTCAGACGCAAGGCGCTCTTGGGCTGGCCGTTCCAGCGAGCGACATACAGCCCGGCTGCCGTGGTCGGCTCAGGCTGGAGTCCGAATCGGCTGGTGACGAGTCGGACCAGCGGTTGGGCATCCCCGGTAACGCCGATGAATGTGATGCGGCGCAGTTGGTTTTGAGCGTCGAAGTAGTAGGTGAGGGATCCGGCGAGATCACCGGGGGAGGTACCGGTGGTCAGCGGCACGCGCAACCCCAACCACTCGCCCTCGTAGACACGCGTTACGCTGGGCCAATTGGCGATGACTTGTTGGGGCGTCCACTGATAGTGAAAAACATGCTCCAGCGGGATGCTGGCGGGCGCCGCCGTGCCGCCGGCAGCGGCCTGCACCTCCGGACGTGGAGGCTCTTGCGAGCTTGAGCGCGAAGCCATCCACGAACGCACCTTTTGAACCAACGGCCCGTCCTTGCCTTGCGAAATGAGGTACGGCACTCCAGCCGCCACAGCCAAGAGCAGAAAGAACCAGAGTTTCCTCGCCAGGAAGAACATCGTTGCCGCTTGATGATTTGCAGGAATCCGGGGCGGTGCGGTTTCCGAGCCCGACGGGGACGGTATCGGTAGTTTCGGCTTGGGGTACGGCATAGAGCGAGGCAAAGCGCCGGGCGTGGCGTGGCCGCTAAAAACGGCAGAGCCGAGATGGATGGGGGCGGGCCGTCCCGTTTCCCGCTGGCTTGGCGAAGCGAGGCTGACCGGTTACCTTAGAGATAGGGAAACCGAAGCTAATCCGTTGGCTTGGTTTAGGTTGAGCTTGTCGCACGCAGAGGCCTTGGGGGGAGGAGCGGAGAGTTTTGCGAGCTTCAGGGAGTTGGAAGATGGGGCAGAGCTTGCCGTCGTGGAGAAGTCTCGGGGGACTTCCGATTCGGGTGGCACTCGGCGTGGCCGTTCTCGCAGCGCCCCTTACGGCGGAAGAACCGGCCTTGGCATTCCTGGAAGCCCTACGAGAACGGGGCTATTACGACACGGCGCTCGAGTACATCGATTCGATCCGCGACGATGAATTGGTGCCGGTGGAGGTTCGCGTCACGCTGCCTAGCGAGCGAGGCGCCATCTTGAAGGAGCTCGCGCGGGTGGAACGCAACGCCCAACGCCGCAACGAGCTGCTCGAGGAGGCTGAAAAGGCGTTTCGCGAGTTTATTCAAGAGCACCCGAACCATCCGCTGGTTCCGAAAATACGACGTCGACTTGGTGATTTACTTGTTGTGCGAGCCGAATCGGCGCGAGCGGCCGGGGAATCGCAGGGAAACAACGAGTTGATCCAACAGGCGATCGGATTCCTCGACCGGGCCCGAGACGTCTATCAGGCGTCTCTCGACGAGATGAAGCCAACCCTGGAGAGCCTCAAGTCCGTCCCCGCAGACCAGACCGATCTGTTGACGTTGCGCAAGAATCTCCGCGACGAGTACTTTCAGACGCTCCTGGCCAAAGCAGGAGTGCTGGAAGCCAAGGGGGACTTGCTCAAAGGGAACGAAGAGGCCGCTCGCAAGGCTTATGCGGAAGCAGCCGAAGCGTTCCAGACGTTGTACGAGAGCTACCGTGTGAAGATCGGCGGCCTCTACGCTCGTATGTACCAGGCCCGTTGCTTGAAGAAACTCGGGGACTTGAAGAAGGCCATCGCCATTCTCGATGCCGACATCCTCAGTCAGTCCGTATCGAAGCAGGCGTTCCGCACACTCCGAACGATGGCGACGACGATGGCCATGGAAATGTGGATGGATAGCCGTCAGGCCAAGTACGCCGAGGCGGTACGGCGGGGAACGGAGTGGCTGGCGGGGCAGCGGCCCAACGAGCGAGGATCGCTCGAGTGGCTGCGTCTGAAGTTGATGACGGCTCGAGCCATGAAGTTGTACGCCGACAAGCTCGGCTATGAAGGGGGTAAGCAGACTCAGGCGAAACAACTCCTCACACAGGCTCGAGATCTCGCCCGCGAAGTCTTGCGTTACCCAAGCATCCTTCGGCAGGAAGCGCGCGAGTTCCTCAGCACGTTGCCCGGCGGCTTGGACGTGGCAGCGGACAAGTTACCCGAGACATTCGAGGAGGCGGAGACACAGGCGAAGGAGACCATCGCCCTGGTCGATGAAACTCGCAAGAAGGTACAGGAACTGCGAGGCAAGGTGGCGGGTGCTTCCGGCGAGGCGCGCGAGAAACTGGAAGCGGAACTGCGCGACCTGGAGAAACTGTTGGCCGAACAGACATCGCGAGCGGAGACTTTGTCCAAACAGGCGCTCAAACTGGGCGGAGAGGAACTCGAGATTTCGAAACGGACGACGTTTCTTTATTACCTCGCCTTCGTGGCGATTCTCAGTGATCGACCCTACGATGCGTACGTCTACGCATCGCACGTCGCATTCCGCTATCCTGACGCCCCCAACGCGCGGGCGTGTGCGCAACTCGCCATCCAAGCGGCGGTGATGCTCTACGAACAAGCCGAGGCCGAAGATCGATCATTTGAACTGGGAGTGATACGGGAAATCGCACAGTACACATACGACACCTGGCCTGACGAGCCGGAAGGCAAGTTTGCCATGAGTGTGCTTATCCCGTTCGAAATCCAAGATGGCCATCTAGACCGCGCTGAGGCACTCACGCTGAAAGTCCCCAAGGACTCACCCAAGTCGGCTGAACTGCGACTCCGATTGGGTATCGCGTATTGGCGCGAAGTGATGGTGGAGAGAAAACAGCGCCGAGAAGACGGCAAATCAACCGTTTCGGCTCCATCGCCGCGCGAGACGGCACTTCGCAAGAAGGCACTGCAGTACCTCGAGGAGGGCTTGCAGGGAATTGCCACCGTCGACCAGATGGGCCCCCTCCAAGCCCAAGGGACAGTGTTTCTGGTTCAGGCGTACTTGGAAGACGGCGCAAGTGACAAAGCACTGGCACTACTGGAGGATGAGAAAAAGGGGCTGATCACGTTTGTGGAATCGCCCGGAGTGTCGGCCATGAAACCGACGTTTCCGTTCATCGTCTATCGCCATGCCTTGCAGGTGTTCGTCAAACGTCTGGCCAGCGAAGCGGGCGGCTCGGGCCAAAAGGAGATACTGGATCGTTTGGAAAAAGTGATGGCACAGCTCGACCGGTTCGCCGGCGACGGTCCCGACGGCGTGAAGAAGAAACTCGGCGTCTATTACTCGCTTACAACCGAATTGACCAACGAAATCAAGGCTCAAGCCGATCCGACACGGAAAGCCTCGCTGGCTCAAGGGGCTCAGGTCCTGCTGCGTGCCGTGGCGAGGCAGGCGAACGACCCGACGTTCCTTCGTTGGGCGGCCGACACATTGAGCAGTCTGGCTTCATCGCTGGCAGGTTCTCGGGGGGTCCAAACCGAGGCGCGCTCGCTCTACCAGGAGGCGGCGCAGGCGTACCAGCGCCTCTTGAAGGGCGAAGCGGGTGGCGACGCGCTACCCCCTTCCGTAGTACCCACGGTGCGGTACAAGTTGGCAGTCGCTCTCCAGCAATCAGGAGATCTGCCTCAGGCCATCGAGGTCTTCCGGGATCTGCTGAAGGTGAAGGGTTCGATGGTGAAGGCTCAAGTCGCCGCGGCGCGCGCGTATGAAATGTGGGCCGAACGGGACAAGCGTCCCGAGCTCTATCGCAAGGCACTCGTCGGTGCCTATCCGGAAGGGCCGCGCAAGTCGAACGTCATCTGGGGATGGATCCGGATCGGGAAGACGACGATGCGCTATCCCAAGTTCCGAGAAACCTTCTACATGGCGCAGTACCACACGGCGCTCTGTCAGCTGCGTTTGGCCGAAGCGGAGCGAGATCGAGCCAAGAGTCAACGTCTGGCTCGCAGCGCCAAGACCACGATCAGCCAGACCGTGCGGCTCTTCCCGGATTTGAACCAGAGTCGCTGGCGGGGCGAATTCGATCGGTTGCTGCGCGATGTACAGAAACGGCTCGGAGAGTCGGCGGTTGGCCTGCGAGCTCTCTCATCGGGCAAGAAAAAAACGCGACGGCGCAGCTAGGATGGCCGGCGGCGCATGATGAGCATCGATTCAAGCAAGATCACCACGACCAATCGAGAAGGAGTTTCCTGAATGAGGCGAATCGTTTGGATGAGTGTGGGCGCGCTCTGGGCGCTTACCCTGGTTGCGCCGGCGAGTGCGCAGCGCAACGATCGGCTGACGACGAAGTCGAACCGCACCTACAGCGGTGAGGTTACGTCGGTCGCTCGAAATGAAGTCACCGTCGAAACGCGAGCGGGGGAACGGAAGATCGCCGTCAATGAGATCGCCAAGATCAGTTTCGGCGATGAACCTCGCGAGTTGCGACTGGGACGGGATTCGGCGTTGCGCGCGGCGTATGATCGGGCCCTTGAAGACTTGAGCAAAATCAATATCGATGCTCTGTCCCGTGATGTCGTGAAACAGGACGCTCTCTTTTATCTGGCTTGGGCTCAGGCGAAGCAAGGTCTCGAAGGTGGCGACAAGGCGAAAGGAGCTCGCATGTTGCAGCAGTTTCTCGAGACCTACCCGGAGTCGTACCACTACTATGAAGCGGTCCGAACACTGGGGGATCTGGCGGTTGCCTTTGGCCGGCACGATGTGGCCGTCAAGTATTATCGCCAATACGGAGAAGCCCCTTTTCCCGAATACCAGTTGGAAGCTTCGTTGAAGGTGGCCGCCTCGTTGCGAGTCCAAGGGGAGTGGCAGCAAGCGATGGCCGAGTACGAAAAGGTGCTGGCTAGTTCGCTCGATTCGCCCGAGGTCGTCAAGCAGAAGCAATTCGCACGTGTCGGAAAAGCCGCCTGCCTGGCGGGATTGGGAAAGCCGGACGAAGGAGTGGCACTGATTCGCCAAGTCCTTCGGGAAAACCCAGCCGAGGGGAACCGCATTTTGTATGCTCGAGCCTACAACGCGTTGGGGGATTGTCACCGAGCCTTGAAACAGCCGAAACAAGCGTTGTTGGATTATCTGCACACCGATCTGCTGTATCCGGATGACCCGGACGCGCATGCCGAGGCACTATACCATCTGGCCAAACTTTGGCGCGAGGCAGTAAAGAATTCCGAGCGGGCGTTGCAGGCGACAACGCTCCTACGGAACCGCTATGCGGGGACGCGTTGGGCCAAGCAGCTGGGAGGAAGCTGAGACTTTCGGGTGAAGCGCGCCGCAACACCCAACGCCGCTCAACCCACCACTTCTTTTTCGCCCCCCGATGGTTTACGCGTTGGACGATCAGACTAAAATGGAGGTTTTCCGGAGGCGTGCCCCTGTCACACGCTTCCGAGGACGGCCTCCTCTTCCTCCAAGCCACCAGATTGACCGGTGAAAGAGGGGGAAGCCACCATCCCTTGAGAAGTGAATACGGAGTCATTCATGCAACCGCGTCTGACAAGTCGCTGGCTGAGTTGGTTGCTCTGCCTCGCCGCGATCGGCACCCTGCCGACGTTTCTGCCCGGGACCCACGTGACGACAACGGCGTTGGGCCAAGAGGATGGCGGCGACGCAGGTGGAGAGGCAGCTGTCGACGACCAGGGGGGAGGCGGTGATGCAGGTGCTGGAGAGGCTGCCGGCGGCGGCGAAGGCGAAAAGAAGGGGGAAGGCGGGAAGAAAGAAAAGGAAAAGCGTCCCGATTCGTGGCTCTCCTGGATGGTCGATGCCCTTGGGTGGGGCTACCTCATCATCTTCTTCGGCCTCTCCTTTACCCTCGTCACGCTACTGGTGATGAACCTCTTGGCCGCCAAGCGCGACAACGTCTGTCCCGTCGGACTCGTCGAAGAATTCGAAGGCCTGCTCGATGAAAAACGGTATCAGGAGGCGTACGAGTTGGCCAAGTCGGATGAGTCGTTCTTGGGACAGGTATTGTCGGCCGGGCTGAGCAAGGTGTCGAAGGGATACAGCTACGCGATCGAGGCGATGCAGGAGGTGGGCGAAGAAGAGAACATGAAGATGGAGCATCGCCTGAGCTACATGGCGCTGATCGGGACGATCAGCCCGATGGTCGGCCTATTTGGAACGGTCCACGGTATGATCAGCTCGTTCAGCGAGATCGCCGTGTCGGGGTCGACGCCCAGCGCATCCAAGTTAGCCGAAGGTATTTCGACGGCTCTGTTCACCACGCTCTTGGGACTGGCCATCGCCATTCCCGCCATCGCTGCCTACAACATCTTGAAAAATCGAGTCGCCCGATTGGTGCTCGAGGTCGGCATTCTCAGCGAGAACCTGATGGAGCGGTTCGAGAAAGTTGGCCGGAAGAAGACGACGTGATCCGCGAAGGTGCAGCACTGGGGAGTATCCAATCATGCGGATCCGCAAAGCCGGAGATTCATCGGTCTACGAGGGCGACCTCACGCCGATGATCGACATGACGTTCCAGTTGATCGCCTTCTTTATGGTGCTGATCAACTTCCAGCAGACGGAGCAGTATGCCGACGTTGAGCTTCCGATCAGCGAACTGGCGCAGCCCCCCGAAGAGCCGCTCGAGTACCCCATCACGCTCAATGTGACGCGGCGCGGAACAGTCGTCTTCGGCGGCCGCGAGTTATCGACGTTCGATCAGTTGCGGCCCTACCTGGTCCGGGAAGCTCAGGTGCTGCGAGCACGCAAGAAACCTCTGAGCGATGCGACGATCGTCATTCGAGCCCACAAGACTGCCAAGACCGGTTATATCCAGGAGTTGATCCAGGTCTGCCAGGACGAGGGTTTCGATACCTTTGCGCTGCGCGCCAAAGAACAGCTGGAATAGGCAATCACGAAGGGCGGGGTGCAACGACCCTCAATGGAGTCATCATGAAGATTCGCAAGCTATCCGAATCCGAGAGCAAGATCGAGCTCCAGATGACGCCGATGATCGACATCGTCTTCCAGCTCCTGGTCTTCTTCATCATGACGTTCAAGATCGTCCCTCAAGAGGGCGATTTCGAAATCCGCATGCCGCTGATGGCGCCGAGCCAGTCATCAAATCCCGAGTCGGTATTGCCGCTTCGGATCCGCCTGACGCAGAACCCGGACGGGTCGTTAGCAGGAATCGCCGTTAACGATCAGGCGCTGCGGGATTTCACCGAATTGCGAGAGTTCGTGATTTCGTACATGGGCGACGTGGGTGGACCGGAAGCGGGAAGGGAGCAGGTGGAAGTGGAAATCGACGCCGACTACGGACTGCACTATGAGTACGTCGTGCGGGCCATCACGGCGGTCTCGGGCTATCGTGATAAGGCAACAGGCCAAATCGTGAAACTCGTTGAGAAACTCAAATTCGCCCCGCCCGACCAACCTCCCGCGCAATAGAAGCTCCTGCGCCTTACCCCTCGTTCGCCACGCGCTGGGTGTAGGCCTGGACGGCCAGCTCGTCACACCGTTCGTTTTCCGGGTGCCCGCTGTGTCCGCGGACGGCGTGGTAGTGGACTTGGTGGCGCTGGAGTTGCTGGTCGAGCCGCTTCCACAGGTCGACGTTCTTGACCGGTTTGTTGCCGGCTCGCTTCCAGCCGCGAGCCTTCCATCCGGGCATCCAGTCCCGGATTCCCTTGCCCACATATTCGCTGTCGGTGTAGAGATCGACGCGTGTCGGACGAGTAAGCGTTTCCAGGCCGCGGATGACGGCCATCAACTCCATGCGATTGTTCGTGGTGTTCTCCTCGTAGGCGTAGCGTTCGATCTGACGACCGCTGCGAGGATGCCGGAGGATGAAGGCCCAACCTCCAATGCCGGGGTTCCCGCTGCACGCCCCATCCGTGTACAGCTCGACTTCCGCTCGTGATTCCCGATCGTCCGGCATGCGCCCATCGCTCCTCGCGTGCATCCGTTCCAAAAGCCCTTCGATGTTCGGCAGGATGATAAACCGTGCCGCTCACCGAGGAAAGTGTGGGATGCTCACAAGAAGCCAAGCTAGGGCGATTTCGGTGAGTTACCCTTGGTCTCGGCCGCTTCGCGAGCCAGCAGGGCTTGCGTGAAACCCTTCAGGTCGGTCCAGAACGTGCCTTCCCCTGCGTAGAGGAGCTCAAGCTGCACGTCTTCGGGAAGACGATTGGCGAAAACCCACAGGTTGTACGCCTGCCCGCTGCCGAACGCCTGCACGGCCAGTCCGAACAGTTCGGCTCGAGCCTCCTCCGAGAACTGCTTGACTTTGGCTTGGGCTTCGCCCAAGAGGACGGTCGTTTGCGCTTCGAGTTCGGCGACCTGCTTGTCGATCTGCGCCACAAGCTGCTTGGTTTCCGCTTTGGTCTCCTCGGCCTTCTTTTGCCCTTCAGCCAGTCGTTTGGCCACCAGTTTTTCGGTTTCCGATTCGATCTCCTGAGTCGCCAACTTCACCTTCTCCTCGGCTTCTCGCAACAAAGCTTCGGTTTCGGCGGTCTTTTGTTCCTGTTCCCGCGTCAACTTCAATTCTCCTGCGATGTTCGCTTGTTGGATCGGCTCGCGGATTTCTTGCGGAATGTGGATGTGCCGAACCAGGCCGTTCATCACGGAGATCCCCTTGGCGGCCAGCACCTTGCGGAACTCTTCAGATGTGTCCTTTTGGAACTTCTGACGCGATTCGCCGATCAGCAGTTCGACGGCTCCCAGCTTCGAACCCATGTTGCGGCAGATCGATTCGATCTGAGGCACAACGACTTTGGATTCGACCGAGTCGACGTTGCCGAACTTGCGGATGATGGCCGGCGCCTGTTCGGGCATGACGCCCCAAATCGCCGTGAAGTCCATGATGATGGGAAAGCCGTCGTTGGACGGGAATCCGATCCCGCTGTCGGGGTCAGCGATCGCCGGTTCGCCTCCCGCTTCATGTGCGATCTTGCCGTCGGGATCCTTCTTGAGTTTGGCTTCGATCGTGACTTCCCGATAGCCGATCTCGACGATATCAACCTGTTGTTCTTTCTCGTTGATCAAATAGATTCCCGGCGGAAGAACCTCATCCTGAATACCTGGTTGAATCCCTTTGGCAGGGTTGGATGCCAGGTTCGTGACGACGCCGACATAGCCGGGCGGGATGCGCACCCAACCGGCATGCTTCACTTGCGTCCCCGACTGGATCGTGACCTCTGTCACTTTTTTGAAGTCGTAGGCATAGGGATTGACGCGATAGCGCCCCGGCCCGAATGTCTTTCGCAAGATTCCCTTGTGCTTCGTCTCACCCAAGTCGCCTTCTACGAGGAACGTCCCTTCGGGTAGCGGCTCGCCCATTTTGCTCACGACGATACCAACCTCGCCTGGCTCGACCACAACGTCCGGAACCAGCGTGCGTTCCCACCAGAGCGGGCAGTAGAAGTGACGCCCAGGCCCTTTGAGCTCTTCGAGAATACCAACTTCCAGAGGCCGGCCCTGCTCATCGACTTTGGCAAACGTGCCGCGCGCCGCGGCTGGGCGCTGTCCGAGGAAGGGAAGAGGGAGGGGTGGGCCCTTATAGCGCAGCAGCAAACTGCTTCCGACGGGAACGTAAATCCGGTTGTATGTCCACTGAATGATGACGCCGGTTGCAAGCAGCGCCAGTACGGCGAATACCGACCAAACGACTAGACGCGGTATCAAGCGGTTCATCAGAAGGACCTCATCACCTTAACGAGAGTGTGGGTTGGGATCATTGCGAGTTACTGGCGGCGGCCGAAGCGGGAGACGTTGCGCCCGGCGGTGACGTCGCCCGCGCCGTCCCCTCGGCGGTGAACGCTTCAAAGACTTTCATGATCGGACTGTCGGCCGTGTTGGCCATGATCCTGCGGTACGAAGACGCCAGCTTGTTGTAAAGCACATACTGAGCATACAAGTGGCCATTGCCCGAGAACGCCTCGACCGCTCGACGCCATCCCGCTGCCTCCGCTTCGTTTTCGAATCGGATCACGTCGGCTTCGGCTTTGCCTCGAGCTAGAATCGCATCCGCCTCGTCTTGAGCAGCCTTGAGGCGCAACTTGGCGACTTCCAATCGCTGGTTCGCCTCGGTTACGGCCACTTCCTGTTCTCGTTCCGCTTCGATCACGATCTGCACGACCTGACGGTCGACGGAAACGAGTGCCTGTTTCTGTTTGACCTCGGCTTTCTTCGTGGCCAACAGCCGCTCCTGCTCTTGCTGGAGAATCTGTTGCTGGTACTTGGCCTCTTCCTGCTTGGCCAGCTCGCGGTCGCGAACCGGTTTGGCGATCTGCTCCGGCGGCTGGATGCGCGTGATGAGCGCCTGGATGATCTCGATGCCAACCGGCTCGCACGCTTCCCGCATCGCTTGCTCGAAGTTCTGCTGGAAGACCGTGCGCGTCTCCCCTTCGATGAATTCGCGTCCGTACTTGTTGGATCCTTCGAGTCGGCAGAAACTGCGCGCGTTGGGCATGATGATCTTGCGGATGATCTCCTCGTCGATCGCGTCACCGTTGTACTCTTCGTTGTAGATAACGTACACTTCGGCCGCGCGCTCGGGGTTGATCCGGAACTCGATCCGTCCATCCAGCCTCACCCAAAAACCGTCCTTCGAAGGAAACCCCATCTCCTTGTTCTCTGCCAGATTGAACCGCTGGCTGCGGCAGTCGACGAGACTCACCTTGGTGATATACGGATTCACGTAATAGCGGCCCGGCTCGAGGACCTCTTTCTGCACACCCCGCTCTCCCTTCTCCACCAGCAGTTGCGAAGGATCTTTGGGGAGCGGACCGGCGAGATTCGTGACGATCCCTTTGTAGCCGGCCGGTACGACGACGGGGCGGTGCTGTTGATACTCGACGCGGAAGAGATACGGATTGATCGGGTGGCGGCCCGGCTGGAGTACCTTTCTCACAATCCCCTTGGTCAAGATCCTCCCCTTCTCGTCCTGCCTGGCCACAAACTCCCCATGCGGCAGATCCTCGCCGGTAAGACTGATCAACACACCTAGCCGGTCCTTGGGAATCACGACCTGGTCATAGATTTCCCAAGACCATGCGTAGGGATTGCGAAAGTAGCGGCCTTCGGTCAGGACCTCGCGCTGCACGCCCTTGTACGAAGCGTCCGGCGCCACTTCATCGTCGTTCTGCAAGTCCTTCCCGACCTTGTGGATCAGTACCGCGATTTGACCGGTATCGACATCGATCCGGCAGAGGCGGTAGACGATCACGCCTGCCACCACGAGCGCGACGGCGGCGGCCGAAGCCACCAGGACCGTCGTGGAAGGATTCCTGGACGTGCCGACTACAGGCATGGCAGCTAACTCCTCTCAGGGGGATACGCTGGACCAACCATGGATCTCACTCTCCAACACATGGCTCATCTGAGGCTCCATTCGCTGGACCCCCGCAAGCATTGCTTTTTTTCCGCCCGCACGCTCCCGCCACGAATACAAAGCCCCCTCTTACCGATTCGCTGGCAATTCTCTATGGTGGAACCATATTCGATATAGTGGATTTCCAGGTTGGGTCGGAGGGGCGGGAGAAGTCTGTTGAGCCAGACGAGGAGTCGATACCGATGAAGGCGTTGGTGAAGCGGAAGGCGGAGCGGGGGCTTTGGATGGAGGATGTTCCTGAGCCGGAGGTGGGGGTCAATGACGTGCTGATCCGCGTCGAGAAGACGGGGATATGCGGTACGGACGTGCACATCTACGAGTGGGATGCCTGGGCGCAGAAGACGATTCCTGTCCCTTTGGTCGTGGGCCATGAGTTTGTCGGGGAGGTTGTGCGGGTCGGATCGAATGTGACCGATTTTCACCCGGGGGAGGTGGTCAGCGGCGAGGGACATGTCGTCTGCGGCCGTTGCCGCAATTGCCTTGCCGGGCGGCGTCATTTGTGCAAGGACACGCAAGGCGTCGGCGTGAACCGTCCGGGCGCCTTCGCCGAGTACCTCGTGCTGCCGATGACCAATGTGTGGCATCATGACGAGGGGATCGACCGCGAGGTCGCTGCCATCTTCGATCCCTTTGGCAACGCCGTCCATACGGCCCTTTCTTTTCCCGTACTCGGCGAGGACGTCTTGATCACGGGAGCCGGACCGATCGGGATGATGGCGGCGGCCGTCGTTCGCCACGCCGGAGCGCGCCACGTCGTCATCACCGACGTCAACCCTTGGCGGCTCGAGTTGGCCTCGCGCATGGGCGCCACGCGCACCGTGGACGTGCGGCATGAACGGATTGCCGACGTCCAGCGGGAACTGGGGATGAAGGAAGGTTTCGATGTCGGCTTGGAGATGTCTGGAAATCCGGCCGCCTTCCGGGAGATGCTCGAGAACATGTGCCACGGCGGCAAGATCGCCATGCTGGGGATCCCCTCCGAACCGATTGCCATCGACTGGGATCTCGTCGTCTTCAACATGATCACGATCAAGGGGATCTACGGGCGCGAAATGTACGAAACGTGGTACAAGATGACGGTCATGCTGCAGAGCGGCTTGGACATCCGGCCAGTCATCACGCATCGTTTCCACGCGACGGAGTACGAGCGGGGATTTGAGGTGATGCGTTCGGGCAACGCGGCCAAGGTGATTCTCGACTGGACCTTCTAGCTCGTGCAATACCGTCCGGTGCAGCCACATTCCAACCGAGCGGTGGCTCCGACCGCTCTCCTTCAACGATCTCGCTTACTCCGGGAACGCCGAGGCATATGGCCCGTGACGACGATTCCTTACAATGGATGCGACGTTCGGCCGGACCGGTCGTCTCGGTGCGATGGTGGACCCTTGGCCCCATAACGAGAGGAAAGCAGTGCCATGTATGGAAGGTACCGGGAGCATGTGCGGGGAGTACTCGACGAGATCCGCGCGAGTGGACTTTACAAGGCGGAACGTGTCATTACGACGCCTCAAGATGCTCATATCAAAGTCGGCGATGGCGGCCCCGTCTTGAATCTCTGTGCGAACAACTACCTGGGGCTTGCCGAGCATCCCGACGTCATCAAAGCCGCCCACGAGGGACTCGAACACTGGGGCTACGGCCTTTCGTCCGTCCGCTTCATCTGCGGCACGCAGGCCATTCACAAAGAACTCGAACAGAAACTAACCGAGTTTCTGGGAACCGAAGATACGATTCTCTACACCTCCTGTTTCGATGCAAATGGAGGCTTGTTCGAAACGCTCCTGACCGCCGAGGACGCCGTCCTGTCGGACGAACTGAACCACGCAAGCATCATCGACGGAATCCGGCTTTGTAAAGCTCAGCGCTATCGCTACAAGAACAACGACATGGCCGACCTGGAGAGCAAACTCCAGGAAGCCCAGAGCGCTCGGTTCCGGCTGATCGCCACCGACGGCGTCTTTTCCATGGACGGATACATCGCCAATCTTCCCGCGATCTGCGACCTGGCCGAACGGTACGACGCGCTGGTGATGGTGGACGATTCGCACGCGGTCGGGTTCATGGGCCGGAGAGGACGCGGGACGCACGAGTATCACAACGTCATGGACCGAGTCGACATCATCACCGGGACACTTGGTAAGGCTCTGGGCGGTGCCAGCGGCGGGTATACGAGTGCGAGAAAGGAAATCGTCGAGCTACTCCGGCAGCGATCGCGGCCGTACCTCTTTTCGAATTCGGTCGCCCCTCCGATCGTCGCCGCCTCGATCCGCGCCATCGAGCTGCTGTCGGAATCGACCGAACTCCGCGATCGACTCGAATCGAACACGCGGTTCTTCCGTGAGGCCCTTCAAGAAGTCGGGTTCGAAATCCTTCCCGGCGAGCATCCGATCGTGCCGATCATGCTTGGGGAAGCCTCGCTGGCGACGCGCATGGCCGATGCCCTTTTGGCGAAGGGCATCTACGTCATTGGATTCTCTTACCCCGTCGTGCCCAAAGGGAAGGCGCGCATCCGCGTCCAGGTCTCGGCGGCGCACACGCGGGATGATCTCGAGTTTGCCATCGACAAGTTCCGCGAAGTGAAAGCCGAACTCGGGATCTGATCCACCGAAACAAAGACGAGGAGACTGGCGGCGGCCGCGAGACGGAGTCTACTCCTTTCGGTGGTCGCCGCGTCGAAGCCATGCACTACGCCTCGCAGGACTGCGGCTCGTCGCTCGGTGGCATCGCGCGCCGCCGGTGATTACGATAGGGAAGTTCCCGGCAACGGGGACGGAGCAGAGTCGGGCATATCGGCAAATTGTCTCAGACGACCTTTTCGGTCCTTTTTTGACTCGAGCAGGAGGGTGCTCATGCGACCGTTCTCACAGGCGACGCGTCGGGAGTTCCTGGGGAATTCGACTCGGTGGGCCGCGTGCAGTTGCCTCGGCAGTTCGCTCGCCGGATCGGTCACCTCACAAGCAGCCAACCAGAAAGATGAGCTGCGATGGTACGATGTCAGCGAATGGGGGGTCGAAGGCAAGGCGTGGTCGGAAACGGCTCGGTATTACGACCGGCTTCCGCTGAAAGCCCAAGGCAAAGTGCGCGGAGCTGTCTGGAACCTGAGTCGCCATTCGGCGGGCATGGTGACACATTTCCGTACCGATGCGCCGACCATCCACGTTCGCTATGAACTCCTTTCGTCTCGATTGGCCATGCCGCATATGCCGGCGACCGGAGTCAGCGGCGTCGACTTGTATGCTCGAGATGCCAGGGGGCGCTGGCGCTGGGCGGCTGTCACCCGACCTGCGTCGCAAAAGGTGCAAGGGGTCCTCTTGAGCGGCATGGTAGCGGCCGAAGATCCGCTTCGGGATTATGCACTCTATCTGCCGCTGTACAACGGCGTAGAAAAACTCGAGATCGGCGTTCCTCGGTCGGCCGAGTTCCGCCCTGTGGCACCTCGCCGGGAAGGTACGATCCTCTTTTATGGTACATCGATCATGCACGGAGCCTGCGCATCGCGGCCGGGCATGTCGATTACTGCCATCGTAGGACGGCGTTTGGGACGTCCCGTCGTCAACCTCGGATTCTCAGGGAACGGCAAACTGGAAATGGAACTGGCGAAGCTCATCGCCACCGTTCCCGCCGACGTCTATGCCCTCGATTGCCTCCCTAACCTCGGGCCCGGCGACGTGAAGGCTCGAACCGAGCCCTTCGTCCATTACCTACGCCAGCAACGCCCCGAGGCCCATATCCTGCTCGTCGAGGATCGCACGTACGGCGACAGTTGGATCCGGGAAGCGCGCCGCGCACGCAATGAAGGGAACCGGCGCGAATTCCGTGCAGCGTATGAACGACTGGTGAAAGCGGGCGTCCCGCGGCTCCATTACTTGTCTGGTGATGCACTGCTGGGCGATGACGGCGAAGCGACGACCGATGGTTCCCACCCCAACGATCTGGGCATGATGCGTTACGCCGATGCTTACTGTCGCGTCCTCGAGCCATTGCTGAGCTGACGCAGAGAGCGGCGCAGATCGCTTGCTCCGTCGCTGATAACGACGCGGCGACATGCCTCATTCGGTTCGGCCGCCTCCACCGGCCCTTTGGCGCGGATCATCGCGCGGGTCGACCCACTCGTCGAATCCCAACCAAAGAGCTCGCGCGTAGCGAAAAAACCAAATGGGAAATAGCACGGCGAACGTAGCGCATGCCGCCATCACCGGGCCGTTGGGCAAGCCCCAGCCGAAATGCAGCGCGGGGTACAAGATGGCCGTGATCAGCGACGTCAAACCGTAATTGAAATAGATCGACCCGAGAAAGAAACCGGGTTCTCGTTCATAGCTGAAGCCACAGGCGTCGCATCGTCCGGCCATGCGAAACCAGCCGCGGAAGAGCCGACCGTTGCCGCATCGCGGGCAGCGCAACCGCAGCGACCTCCACAACAACATTCGAAAACGATCGGCCTTCGTCGGCGCGGGTGCCGCCGAACCAGCGTTTTCCCGAGCCAAGCCATTGGTACGGTCCACGTCGGCGACCGTTTCCGGGAGCTCCGAGCTTGGTTGTGAGGACGCCGCAGGGGGAGTACGATGGTTGGGCATGAGACGACTGGGACGAACGTTGCAAATCGTGGGTTTAGTGGCTTTGCCTGTGGGCATGCTCATGGAGCTGACCGGACAGCTCGGGCGCGCCGGCGGCTTGAGCCAGCTACTGATCGTAATGGTGTTCGGCTTTGCCGCATTCTACTTGGGACGAGTACTCGAAGGCTACGCCCAGCCGTAGAAACCGGAGGTGCCGGCCGGTCGGTTTTCGCCGGCAGTCGCCACTGCCGCTCTGCGACGTCGGCGTGGTAGTCGTGGCCTGGGTGTGTCTGGTTCCTCTTTATGGCCGCGCCCAACCTCCGGACCTTCCGCAGACGCCGCCTCGAGTGCGAGCCGGCCTCGCCCAACTCCACGCTTTGGTCGAGGGCAAGGCGTACGAGGAGGCAGTCGATCAGATTCGCACGCTAATGGAGGAGGACGGCGAGACGCTGGTGGAGGCGCCCATCGACGCAGCCACTGCCCAACTCGGGTTTCGACGCTACTGGCCGGCGCGTCGCTTGCTCCAGATGCGACTTCTGGCATGGCACGGCAGCTCGCCTCCGCTGCTCGAGCACTATCGAGCCCAAGTCGATTCGACGGCTCGAGCTTACCTGCGCGAGGCGCATACCCAACGCGATCCACGCCGGCTCGAACTCATCGTGCGGCGTTATCTGGCGAGCAGCGTCGGAGCTCAAGCCTGTTGGAAACTCGGAGAAGCCGCGTTGCAACAGGGCCGTTTTCTTACGGCACTCCAGGCATGGGAAAAACTCGAGCCTGCTGCGCGCACCCCTGGCGGCCAACCAGCATGGTTGGCGTTGGAACGTCTCGAGGAAGATCAACTGCGCGAGGCACTCGTCTCCCTTCAAGAGCAGCCGGCGGACAAACGACTCTGGTCGGTTCTTGCCGAGTCGCCATATGCAGCCTCGCACGTGCGAGGCTGCATATGGCGACTCGGCAAGAACCGACCAGAGTCGTTTGTCCGCCGGCTGCTCTTGAAGGGAGACG